>SFLN01000027.1 GCA_004554555.1 [Eubacterium] saphenum
AGCACTTGGCGGAAAATTAGAAAAATCCCCCAAGCTCGCCGAAAGGGCATTGCAAGGGGGATTCCATCTGTATCGTTTGGTTCAACGTCCCACTGGATTGTTTTTAGTCCCATACCTTCAAGGGTTGTGAGGAGGGAGTCGTCGTACTCGCCGTAGGGCGCGCGGTAAAGGACGGGTTCTTTTCCGGTAATCATTTTGATTTTGCGGGAACATTCGCGGGTGTCGTTGATTAAGTCGTTGACGTTTATGCCTTCAACGTGCGGGTGCTGGTCGGAGTGGTTTTCGATTTCGTGACCTGCGTCGGCGAATTTCTTTACGTCATCGGGGTAACGGTCGCACCAGTCGCCGGTGATGAAAAAGGTTGCTTTGGCGTCGTATTCGCTGAGGATATTGAGCAGCTCGTCGGTGTTCGAGTTCTCCCAGGCAACGTCGAAGGTGACGGCAATTTTGTTGTCGGCGCGCTCCACGCGGTAGATGGGGAGCTTGCGCTGTTCAGCCTTTGTGCCGACGGAAGTGACCGCGGCGGTGATGATAACGGCAGCGGTTGCCGCAGCGGCGGCGGTGATGGCAGCGATACGTTTTATTTGTTTTTTTGTTATCGAAATGCTTCTCATAAAAATTCCTCCGTAACTCCGTAGATTTTTTTGTTATATTGTTATGAAAAATCGCGGACAGATATGACAAGCAGAATTTTTTGCAGAATTTTTTCAAAACCCTTGACAAAACGAACAACAAGGTATATAATAAAAGTGTATAAGTGCGCGGAAAACGCGGCACGGAAATGAGGGAATGGATATGGCTCTTGTCAACGTAATGGAAAAGGTTGTGGACGACAGACTTGAAGAGATGCTGAGGGCTGAGAATTGCTGCAAGTGTGAGCGCTGCCTTGAGGATATGAAAGCGATTGCGCTGAACAAGCTGCCCGCGAAGTATGTGAGCACGCATAACGGCGAGCTTTTTTCAAAGCTGGACTCAACGCTGCGCCAGAGCATTGTTGACATAAACGTAGCTGTGTCGAACGCGATTGCGTGCGTTTCAAAAAATCCCTCTCACGGACAGACAAAGTAAGCGCGAGGCCGTGTTTTATGCGAATTCAGCCGCCTTTGGTGAAAACCAAGGGCAGCTTTTGTGGTTAAAAAGCAAAATACCCGGGCGTAAAACCCGGGCAAATTTGTTTTGACTAAAGTTCGTTTCGGTTCTCGAGCGCCTTGACGAGCGTAACGTCATCGGCAAATTCAAGCGCCGAGCCCGCGGGCAAGCCGTAAGCAAGACGCGTAACCTTAATGCCGAGCGGCTTGATAAGGCGGCTGATATACATCGCGGTTGCTTCGCCCTCGACGGTCGGGTTGGTCGCCATGATGACCTCTTTCACGTCGGAAAGCCGCCCGAGCAGCTCCTTTATTTTCAAGTCCTCGGCGGTTATCCCGTCCATCGGCGACAGCAGCCCGTGGAGAACGTGATAAAGTCCCTCGTAGCCGCCCGCTCGCTCGAACGCGGACACGTCTTTCGGGCTTTCCACAACGCAAACCACGCTTTTGTCGCGGTTTTCATCGGAGCAGATTTCGCAGATATCGCGCTCGGTGAAATTCTGGCAGCACGAGCAAAGCCGCACGCTTTTTCTCGCCTTGACAAGATTTTCGGCAAGCTCGCAGACTTCGTTTTCGGGCAGATTGAGCACATAATAAGCCAGCCGCTGGGCGGTTTTTATGCCAATTCCCGGCAGCTTTGCAAATTGTTCCGCTGCAAGAGCAAGCGGCAAAGACACAAATTCGGACATCGTTTTATCAGAACAGTCCCGGCATCGTAACGCCGCCGGTTACCTTTGCCATTTCCTCGGTGCTGTACTCCTCGATTTCGGAGATAATTTCGTTCACACCGCTGATAATGAGGTCCTGGAGCATCTCGATATCCTCGGGGTCAACAACCTCGGGCTTGAGCGTAACGGACTTGAGCTTCTTGTCGCCGGTCATAACCAGCTCGAGTGCGCCGCCGCCAACCTGCTTTGTGAACTCCTTAGCCTCGAGTTCCTCTTGGATACGGGTGATATCCTCCTGCATTTTCTGCGCTTTTCTCACCATCTGGTTCATATTTGCTCCGGAATTCTGATACTCTGCGGGAAGTCTTGATTTCATAAAATTTACCTCTCATTCTTGTTTAATTTCAATTCCAAGCTGCTTTGCTTTGCCGAGCAGCTTGTCTATTTCGCTTTGATTATTTTCATCATCGGCGGCGGGTGCGGTTTCCTTCTCGATTATCACGCCGATTTGGTAGCCCAGCGCCTTTGAAATCTCGGTTCGGAACGCTTCAAGCTCCTCGTTTTTGACGTTGTTCACCAGCATATTGTTCTGCGAGTGAATTACGAGCGTTTTGTCCCTGATTTCGGCGGTTGAGCCGTCGAGCATTGTCTTGGTCATAAAGTCGCACTTTTCGATTGCTCCCTGCCACTCCTCGGGGGAAATGCTCTCGGGAACGGCAGCTTCTGCGGCTTTATCTTCGGTCTTTTCGGGAACGTTTTCTTCAACATTCTCGGGAACTTGTGCCGTTTCTTCAGCAGCCTTTTCCTCGATATTCTCGGCAGCCTCGGCTGTTTCCGCAGCAGGCTGTTCTATTTCGGGAACGCTTGGTTCATCGAACAGCGGCGGCTCTTGAACGGGAGCGGGTTCTTCGCGAACAGGCGGTTCCGCTTCGGGAACATTCGGTTCATCGAAAATCGGCGGTGCTTGAACAGGAGCAGCTTCTTCACTTCCGACAAGCCTTGCGGTTTCCTCGCCGAGCGCTCTCATTCGGTTGAGGTTTATCAAACTCTCGCGCGACATTTTTTCGGGCGGCGTCGGGACAAAATCCTCCTTCGGCAGCTCCTTGACGCGCATTTCGGGCTTTACGCTCACCGCGCGCGCCGTGCTTTCGCTGTCTGCGCTGATACCGGTGCACATCTTGACAAAACACATTTCCGCGAGAATTTTCCGCCCGCGCGTTTTTCCGATATTGTCCGCGCACTGCCGCATCAAATTCAGGCAGCGCAGAATTTCTCCCATTGAAAACGCTTCGGCGGCTGCTTTTATATCCTCGTGCTCCGAGGGCAGCGCCGCGAGCAAGTCAACATCATCGGGCGCGGCTTTGCAAATCATAAGGTCGCGAAAACGCTCCGAGAGGTCGTCGATAATCAGCGCGGGGTCCTTGGAGTTTTGGTAAAGCTGCGACAAAAGCCGTATGCAGCCCGCCGCGTCGTGGTCGGCAATCATTCTTGCAAAAGCGGTGAGGTGCGAGGTTTCGGCAACGCCCGCACATTTTCTCACAATTTCGCTTGTGACGTGCTTGTCCGCGGACGCGCAGCGGTCCAAAATCGAGAGCGCGTCACGCATTCCTCCGTCGGAAAGGCGGGAGATAAGCTCCGCAGCGTCGCTGTCGAGAGTCAGCCCCTCGCTTTGCGCGGTGAACGAGAGCCGCTTTGCGCTTTCGGCGATGTCAATTCTGCGAAACTCAAACCGCTGACAGCGCGAAACTATCGTTGCGGGAACTTTTTGAAGCTCGGTTGTCGCGAGGATAAATTTAACGTGAGGGGGCGGTTCTTCGAGCGTTTTCAGCAGCGCGTTGAATGCGGCAGCCGAAAGCATGTGAACCTCATCGATTATATAAACGCGATATTTGCAGGAAACGGGCGTGTAGTTAACCTCGTCGCGGAGCTGCCGAACGTCGTCAACACCGTTGTTGGAAGCCGCGTCCATCTCCACGATATCGGTAGCCGAGCCGTCCAAAATTTCCTTGCATCTCTCGCACTCAAGACAGGGGTTTCCGTCCTTGGGGTTAAGGCAGTTCACCGCCATCGAAAGGATTTTCGCGCAGGTTGTCTTGCCCGTGCCGCGCGAGCCGGTGAACAGGTACGCGTGACCGGTCGAGCCGTTTTTTATCTGATTTTTGAGAGTTGTGGTGATAGGCTCCTGCGACACAACGTCGTCAAAAGTTCTCGGACGATATTTTCTGTAAAGTGCAAGATACATTCACCCACCGCCGTTTCTATCAATAATCGCTGTTTTTCATTAGCTGTTTTCGTCACATTTGCCAAATATGCAAGCAAAACCCACGAAATTTTCAGCAATTATGAAAAGTGTTCTCGATTATGGGAACAGGCTTGCCGTACACACGCGGCAAATCGCTTAATGCTGCTCGGTTCCCCGCCTGACATGGTTCACGGCGCCGTGTTGTCGGGGTCTGCCCCCATAATCGAAAACACTTCACTTATCTATTATACAACATTCCCCCGAAAAAATCAAGTACTTTTTGTAATTTATCATATTGACAAACGTGTATTACATAAAGTATAATAGAATATAGTGATTTATTGACAAAGGAGAATAGAAATGTCAAAATATTTCGGAACGGACGGCTTTCGCGGCGAGGCGAACATCGGTCTTACCGTTGAACACGCATTTAAGATAGGCAGATTTATCGGGAATTATTACGGCAGGGAGCATCATTGCTCGGTTGTTATCGGAAAGGACACCCGCCGCAGCTCGTATATGTTTGAGTACGCGCTCACTGCGGGACTTACGGCTTCGGGCGCGGACGTTTATCTGCTCCACGTCACCACAACTCCCTCGGTATCTTATGTTGTGAGAACGGACGATTTTGACTGCGGAATTATGATTTCGGCTTCGCACAATCCGTTTTCCGACAACGGCATAAAGCTGTTCAACTCAAAGGGCGAGAAAATGGAGGACGCGGTTATTGACGAGATTGAGAAATATCTTGACGGCGAGCTTCCCGAAATACCTCTTTCCACGGGGAACGAAATCGGCAGAGCTTCGGACTATTCCGCGGGGCGAAACCGTTACATAGGCTATCTTATTTCGCTGGCAACGCACTCGTTCAAGGGGAAGAGAATTGGACTTGACTGCGCGAATGGCTCGGCGTTTACGATTGCGAAGAGCGTTTTTGACGCGCTGGGGGCGAAAACGTATGTTGTGGGGAACAAGCCCGACGGGTTTAATATAAACCTCGCTTGCGGCTCAACGCACATTGAAAATCTCGTCAGCCTTGTCCGCGAGGAGCAGCTTGACTGCGGATTTGCCTTTGACGGTGACGCGGACAGGTGTATTGCGGTTGATGATAAAGCGGGAGTTGTTGACGGGGACAAAATTCTGTATATCTGCGGAAACTTCCTCAAGGAGCGCGGACAGCTCGACAACAACACGGTGGTAACCACGGTTATGTCAAATCTCGGGCTTTACAAGGCGTTTGACGAGCTTGGGATAAAGTACGAGAAAACGCCTGTCGGGGACAAGTACGTTTACGAGTGTATGAACGAAAAGGGGTTTGTCCTCGGCGGAGAGAACAGCGGTCACGTTATCTTCAGCAAGTACGCGAGCACCGGTGACGGAATTATCACGGCGCTGAAAATTATGGAGGTAATCTGCGCGAAGAAGTGCGCGCTCTCGGAGCTTTCGGAGGGAATGACCGTTTATCCGCAGATTTTGAAGAACGTTCGCGTTAAGGATAAGAAGGCGGTGCTTGACGACTTGGACGTTCAAGCGGCAGTTAAGGCTGCGGAGGACGCTCTGGGAGCTGACGGAAGAGTGCTTGTTCGCCCCTCGGGAACCGAGCCGCTGCTTCGCATTATGGCTGAGGCGGCTTCGCGAGAGGTCTGCAAAAAGCACATCGAGGACATCGAAAAGGTTGTTCGGGAGAAGGGCTTCTGCGTTGAAAACGAGCCTGTTTTATCTTGATTAATTGCAAAAAAATACCCGCGGGCTGAAAACTCGCGGGTATTGTTTTTTGTTGGTTCTCCGGTTGGAACTTGTTCGGCGGGGTTTGTGATTTTCGGGCAGTGAGCCTGATTTTTTCTCGGAACTCACTTTGCTGTCTGCGCGCTCCGCGGGCGATTTTTCGGGCATCGAGCCCGAAAAATCGCTGCATTTTCATCGGCTTTCCGCCGATGAAAATGCTTGGGGGGAAAACTCTTGTTTTCCCCCCAAGCCCCCTTTAGCGCTTTTGAACGCGATTTGCCGCGCTTCGCGCGGAGTGCGCGGCTTCGCTCGCGGATGCCTCCGGCGGCTTGAAACCTTTTTCTGAAGAAAAAGGTTTCAAGACTTCCAAAAAGACTTTTTTCGCTTCGCGGTAGTGGGAAGCGGCTGCGCGTTAGACAATCGCCAGTGCGCCGTCCTTTACGCCAACTCTAATCGTATCGCCCTGATGCAGCTTATCCGCCAAAATCTCCCTCGCAATCAGCGTCTCCAGATTGCGCTGAATATACCTCTTCAGCGGTCTTGCACCAAACATCGGGTCATAGCTCTCGTCCACAATCAGCTGCTTCGCCTCATCGGTTATCTCAAGCGACAGCTGCTTTTCTTTCAGGCGCTTTGCAAGGTCGGCAGCCTGAAGCTCGATAATCCCGAAAATGTTGTCCTTCGTCAGCGGCTTGTAGAACACAATCTCGTCAAGTCTGTTCAGGAACTCCGGTCTGAACGAGCCTTTCAGCAGCTTATCCACATTGCTTCTCGCTTCTTCGGTAATCTCGCCGTTCTCATCGATACCGTCAAGAATATACTGCGAACCCAAATTAGACGTGAGAATTATAATTGTGTTCTTGAAGTCAACCGTTCTGCCCTGGCTGTCGGTAACACGACCGTCATCGAGAATTTGCAGCAGCACGTTGAACACATCGGGGTGCGCCTTTTCAACCTCATCGAACAGTACCACGGAGTACGGCTTTCTGCGAACCGCGTCCGTAAGCTGACCGCCCTCCTCGTAGCCAACATATCCTGGAGGCGCGCCAATCAAGCGCGACACGGTGTGCTTCTCCATATACTCGCTCATATCGAGACGGACAATGTTGTGCTCGTCATCGAAAAGCGCCTCTGCGAGAGCCTTTGCAAGCTCGGTTTTGCCGACGCCCGTAGGACCGAGGAACAGGAACGAACCAAGCGGTTTTCTCGGGTCGTTTATGCCGGCTCTTGAGCGCATAATGCTCTCGGTGACGCGCTGTACAGCCTCGTCCTGACCTTTAACTCTCTTGTGGAGCGTATCGGCGAGGTGAAGGATTTTTTCGCGTTCACCTTCAACCAGCTTGCTCACGGGAATACCCGTCCAGCGCCCGACAATTCTTGCAATTTCTTCCTCGGTAACCTTATCGCGGAGCAGCGAGTTTGCCTTTGCCTGCTCGGCGATTTCCTCCTCGTTTTTCAGCTCTTCCTGCAATTTCGGCAGCTTTCCGTACATCAGCTCTGCCGCCTTGTTCATATTATATTCGCGCTTTGCCTTTTCGATTTCGGCGTTTGTCTGCTCGATTTCCTTGCGCAAATCCTGAACCTTGGAGATTGCGTTTTTCTCGTTTTCCCACTTTGCCTTCATCGCGGTGAACTTGTCGCGCTTTTCGGCGAGTTCCTTGCGAATCTCGGCAAGGTGTTCCTCGGAGAGCTTGTCGGTTTCCTTTTTAAGGGCAGCTTCTTCGATTTCGAGCTGCATAATTTCACGCGAAATCTCGTCCAGCTCCGCGGGCATAGAGTCCATCTCGGTGCGTATCATCGCGCACGCTTCATCGACCAAATCTATCGCCTTATCGGGCAAAAATCTGTCGGTGATATAACGGTTGGATAGGGTAGCGGCAGCGATTATCGCATTGTCTTGAATTTTAACGCCGTGGAACACTTCGTATCTTTCTTTCAGTCCACGCAGAATGGAAATCGTGTCCTCAACGTTCGGCTCTTCTACGACAACCTTCTGAAAACGGCGTTCGAGAGCGGGGTCTTTCTCGATATATTTCGAGTACTCGTCAAGGGTTGTCGCGCCGATACAGTGAAGCTCGCCGCGCGCCAGCATAGGCTTGAGCAGGTTGCCCGCGTCCATAGCGCCGCCGTTTTTGCCTGCGCCGACAATGAGGTGAAGCTCATCGATGAACATAATAATCTGTCCCTCGCTCTTCTTGACCTCGTTCAGCACGGCTTTCAGACGTTCCTCAAACTCACCTTGATATTTAGCACCGGCAATCAGCGCGCCCATATCGAGCGAGAACAGCTTGCGGTTTTTCAGATTTGCGGGAACGTCGCCGCGAACGATACGCAGAGCAAGTCCCTCGGCAATTGCGGTTTTACCTACGCCCGGTTCGCCGATTAAGCAGGGATTGTTCTTGGTTTTACGGGAAAGAATACGGATAACGCTGCGGATTTCGCTGTCGCGCCCGATAACGGGGTCGAGCTTGTTCTGCCGCGCGAGTTCAACCAAGTCCGTGCCGTATTTCTTGAGCACATCGTAGGTTTCCTCGGGATTTTGCGAGGTTACGCGCTGATTTCCGCGAACCTCTTGCAGTGCCGCGAGAATTTTCTTCTTGTCGATACCGAAGCTCTTGATAAGCCCCGAAACGCCGCTGTCTGCCTTTTCGAGCAGCGCCATCAGCAGGTGTTCAACCGACACATAATCGTCCTTCATACGCTCGGCTTGAGCTTCGGCTTCGGTGAAAACCTTGTCCAAATCGGAGGAAATGTAGATTTTCCCGACCTCGCGCCCGCTGCCCGAAACGCGCGGCATACCCTCGATGAATTTGAGCGCAGCCTGTTTCAAGCCGTTCGCGTCGATACCTGTTTTCGAGAAGAGCTGCGGCACAAGCCCGCCCTCATCGTTTAACAGCGCGTATAAAAGGTGCATTTGTTCAACGCAGTTGTTCTGATACGACACGGATATATCCTGAGCCGCCTGAACAGCTTCCATTGATTTTTGAGTTAATTTGTTTGCGTTCATAAAGAGTCCCCTTTCTTTGATTTAGGTCGCCTCTAAAAACCTTGTTTGAGTGAAAATGTGTATAGCACGCCGCCTGCGTCGTCAAACCTCCTCGTAAGGCATCAAGCCTTACTTCGTCGGCTTTCCTCGCATTCGACGCACTCTACCCATTTTCACTTTTCAAATCGGTTTTTAGAGGTTCCCCTTAGATTATGCAATTCTGTTTTGCAATTGCTGTTTTGTAGTAATTTTCGGCAGCCGTCTGCGCTTCGTGAACGTCCGGCAGAGCGCCGAAATACTCCTTCATTGTCCCGTCAAGCATCGCCATATAATCCGCGACAGCCTCGCCGAGAGCGTCGTCGGAGATGTCCTCACGCGGCATATTGAGCGTTCTCGTGAATTTTCCCGCGTTTATCGAGAACACAATATCGTCGGACAGCGCCTCGGAAATATACTTTTTCTCCAGCTCAATCCAGCACCCGAAAAATCCGTCCAGCGCGTCGATAAGCTCGGTGTTCTGCGTTCGGAACGATACGCGGATTTCGCCGGCTTTTTTGCCGTTTTTCGAGTAAATCTCAACGGAATAGCGCGCGGTCGGCTTGTAGCGGTATTTGAGCGATGAGCGCGCGCAGAGCGTCGCCGAGCCGGGCATTTCCGTGAGCACAAAGCACTCGCCCATTGCCCCGCGAACTGCCTCCAAAATCTCCTGCAAGCGCATTTCGGGAGTTGTCAGGGCAACGCGTTCCGCCAAAATTCTGTTTATCATCGCAGAGCGCGAAAGCCCGTTTCCGTGCGCGAGCGCGTCAACCGCGTCCACAACCTCGTCCGAGAGCACCAAGCTGTAAATACTGTTCCCCATTTTTCATCACCCCTTTGAGAACTTGCTCTTTATATTATTAATTTTATCACACGTTTATTAATTTGTCAAGCATTTTTATTAAAAAGTTGCACAAAATCTCAATAAAAATTTTGGTAATTTTGAAAAACTCTTGACAAAATACCCCCACAGGGTATATAATAGAAGAAAAAGGAGTGTTGAAATGGAAGAAAAATGCTGTTGTTCAAAGAAAAAAGTCCGTTCACCCGAGGAGAAAAAGCGGCTGATTAACCGCCTGAACAGGATTTCGGGGCAGATAAACGGGCTGAAGAAAATGCTGGAAAACGATGATTATTGCGTTGATATTTTAACGCAGAGCGCGGCGGCTTCGGCGGCGCTTGATTCTTTTGAAAGAGTGCTGCTTGACGAGCATATTAGAACCTGCGTTGCGGATAATATCAGAAAAGGGAACGATGAGGTTATCGAGGAGCTTGTCGATATTCTTCGCAAAATGATGAAGTAGGTGAAGGAATGGTTCAGTACAACATTACGGGAATGACCTGCGCGGCTTGCTCGGCGCGCGTGGAAAAGGCGGTGCGCGGGGTTGCGGGCGTTTCGGGCTGCTCGGTGAACCTGCTCACAAACTCGATGACGGTTGAGGGCGGCGCGGCTTCCGATATTATAAAGGCAGTGGAAAAAGCGGGCTACGGCGCTTCCGTGAAAGGGCAAAAATCCGCCGATACCGAGGAAAATTCGCTTGAAAACAAGGAGTTCCCGAAAATGAAGCGGCGGCTTTTCTGGAGCTTGGGATTTCTGCTTATTTTAATGTATATCTCGATGGGCGCGATGATGTGGGGCTTCCCGCTCCCGCCGTTTCTGGCAAACGACCACGTTTCGATGGCGCTCGCGCAGCTTTTGTTAACGGCGATAATTATGGTTATAAACCAAAAATTCTTCATCAGCGGCTTTCACGGGATAATCCACAAAGCTCCGAATATGGACACGCTTGTGGCGCTGGGAGCAACGGCGGCGTTCGGGTACAGCGTCTACGCGCTTTTTGTGATGTCGAACGCGCAGGCTGTCGGCGATGGTGAAACCGTGATGAAATATATGCACGAGCTGTACTTTGAGAGCGCGGGAATGATACTCACGCTCATCACGCTCGGGAAGCTGCTTGAGAGCTACTCCAAAGGCAAAACCACAAACGCGCTGCGGGGGCTTATGAAGCTCGCGCCGAAAACCGCCGTGCTTATCGAGGACGGAACCGAAACCATCATACCGGTTGAACAGGTGAAAATCGGAGATATTTTCAGCGTAAAGCCCGGAGAAAGCGTGCCGGTTGACGGGATTGTGGTCGAGGGAGAAACGGCGGTTGACGAGAGCGCGCTCACGGGCGAAAGCGTTCCCGTTGACAAAATTGTCGGGGACGAGGTTTCCGCCGCGACGATAAATCAGTCGGGGTATATCCGCTGCCGCGCAACGCGCGTTGGCGAGGACACATCGCTGTCCAAAATCATCAAAATGGTGAGCGACGCGTCAGCGACAAAAGCGCCCATCGCCAAGGTCGCGGACAAGGTTTCGGGGATTTTCGTGCCCGTGGTTATCGGCATTTCGCTGGTGACAATTCTGGTGTGGATTTTGTGCGGATTTGGCGCGGGATTTGCTCTGGAGCGCGGAATTTCGGTACTCGTGATATCCTGCCCGTGCGCGCTCGGCTTGGCAACTCCCGTGGCGATTATGGTCGGAAACGGCGTCGGCGCGAAGAACGGAATTTTGTTTAAAACCGCAGTTTCGCTTGAACAGACGGGCAAAACCGATATTGTCCTCCTCGATAAAACGGGCACGATAACCAAAGGTCAGCCCGAGGTCACGGACGTTTTTCCTGCGGAAAATGTTGACGAAAACGAGCTGCTGAAAACCGCTTTCTCTCTCGAAAAACGCAGCGAGCACCCGCTTGCCGCGGCGGTTGTGAAATACGGCAACGAGCGCGGTTTTACTGCGGACGAGCCGACTGAGTTCAAGGTTTTGCGGGGGAGCGGACTTGCGGCAACGCTTAACGGTCGCGAACACATCGCGGGAAATCTGCGGCTTTGCGAAACGTACTGCGACATCGCGGGCAAAATGCGCGAGAGAGCTGAAACGCTTGCCGAGGAGGGTAAAACGCCGCTGTTTTTCTGCCGCGAGAGCCGGCTTCTCGGTATAATCGCGGTCGCTGACGCGGTGAAGGAGGACAGCCCGCGCGCGATTTCTCAGCTCAGAAATATGGGAATAAAGACGGTTATGCTCACGGGCGATAATCGTCGAACCGCCGAAGCTGTGGGAAAAATCGCGGGAGTTGACGAGGTAATCGCGGAGGTTTTGCCGGGGGACAAGGAGGACGTTGTCCGCGAGCTGCAAAAGAGCGGAAAAGTCTCGATGGTCGGCGACGGCATAAACGACGCTCCCGCCTTAACGCGCGCCGATACGGGAATTGCCGTGGGCGCGGGTACGGATATCGCGATAGACGCGGCGGACGTTGTGCTGATGAAAAGCAGCCTGCTTGACGTTCCCGCGGCGATACGTCTTTCGCGCGCGGCTCTGCGGAACATTCACCAAAACCTGTTCTGGGCGTTTTTCTACAATGTTATCGGCATTCCGCTTGCGGCGGGAGCGCTTATTCCGCTGTTCGGCTGGCGGCTGAACCCGATGTTTGCGGCGGCTGCGATGAGTTTATCGAGCGTGTTCGTGGTAACAAACGCGCTGCGCTTGAACTTGGCGAAAATCTACAACGAAAAGCACGACAAAAAAATCCGCGCAAAACGCGGAAAAATTCACAAGGAGGAAGAAACAATGGAAGTTACGATGAAGATTGAGGGTATGATGTGCGGGCACTGCGAGGCGACCGTGAAAAAGGCGCTTGAGGCAATCCCGACAGTCGAGAGCGCGACGGTTTCGCACGAAACAGGCACCGCGACAATCAAGCTCTCCGCCGAAACCGATTTCGCGGTACTGAAAAAGGCGGTCGAGGACAAGGACTATAAAGTTATCTCGTAAACCAAAACGCCCGGGATTTTGCTCTCGGGCTGTTTTTTTAATATGAATTTGTTAATCTCTCGCCGACGTATTCGTACTCGTCGGTTTTAAAAATCAGGTTGAGAGCGGGAGCGCCTTTTCTTAAATCGATAACAATGAACAAACCATCGCCTTTTTCAAACTTGTTGTAATACAAATGTTGTGTAACTCTGATATACTCGTCGAAACCCTTGCATCTGATGTAGTACCAATGGTCTGCCGTTGCGTCCGGTTTTAAAGTGTCACCGAGCTTCTTTTCTTTATATTTGTTGATAACCTCGCTTTGAACAACGACAAAATCTTCCGTTGTCGCTTTCTTGCCGAAAAGCTTTGGAAATCCGATGATAAAGCAAATCAATCCCATAACAGCAAACGGCACGATTATCAGATATTTCGCTTTGGAATTCTTGATTTTTGGAGCATTTCTGAGCAGAAAAAACAGCAGAACTCCAACCCCGATAACAACCAAACCTACGATTATAATAAAAGCTGGATTTGGATTGAGCTTTTCTAAAATCAATTCATCGGTTAATTGCTTGAGATTTTCCATTTTTTCTCCTTATTAAAAAAGCTGCCTTTTTCTCAAAAGCAGCTTTTGTTTTTAGTCGGGCAAAACGTACTTTGCCTTATAATCATTGAACTCGTCCATAAACTCGGACTTGTCGAGCTTTTTAAGCTCGTTGATGTATTCGTGGGTATCGAGGCTGTTGTCCTGAATTTGGATAAGGCAGACCGCGATGTTCGAGCAGTGGTCGGAAACGCGCTCAAAGTTCGTGAGCAAATCCTGCAAAATAAAGCCGAGCTCGATTGTGCAGATACCAGAGCGCAGACGCTCGATGTGGCGGTTTTTCAGCTCCGCGCGAAGCGTATCGATTACGTCCTCGAGCGGCTCAACCTCTTTCGCGAGCTTGATATCTCCGGTCATAAACGACTGTATCGACATATCGAGAATTTCCCTCAGCGCGCTTGTCATAACGCCGACTTCCTTCTCGGCAGCCTCGGAGAAGCGGATTTTTTTCGTGTGCATTTCCTCGGCGGTTTCCTTGATGTTGACCGCGTGGTCGGAAATTCGCTCCAAATCGCCGATTGTGTGCAAAAGATTTGACACGACCTGGCTGTCGCTCACGGACAAATCCTTTGAAGCGACTTGCAAAATATACGAGCCGATTTTGTCCTCGTAGATATCGATTGTGTTCTCGTTATCGACAACCTCCTGCGCTACCTTCGGGTCGTATTCCTTGACCAAATCAAGCGACATCAGCAGCGTTTTTTTGGTGAGAGTCGCCATTTTGTAGGCAACATTCTTGCACTGCTCGATAGCGATAGAGGGAGTGTTGAGGAAGCGCTTGTCGAGCATCGGCATTTCTGCTGCGTCTTCGCCGGGCTTGTCGCGGATTGTGAGGCAGGCGAGCTTTTCAAGCTGCTTGGTGAACGGGAGGAAAAGCGCGGTTACGAGCACGTTGAAGCAGGTGTGGATAATTGCAATTCCCACGGAGTTCAGCTGTTCGGTCATAAACGGCAAATCTATGAGCGCATTTACCAGATAGAACAGCCCGAGGAAAACAACCGTACCGATTACGTTGAAGTAAAGGTGAACGATAGCGACGCGCTTTGCGGACTTATTCGCGCCAATTGACGAGATAAGCGCCGTCACGCACGAGCCGATGTTTTGTCCGAGAATTATCGGGAGCGCGATGGAGTAGGTCACGGTTCCCGTTTTATTCGAGATTGACTGCAAAATACCGATTGACACGGACGACGACTGAAGCACCGCCGTCAGAAGCGCGCCTGCGAGAACTCCCAAAATCGGGTTGGAGAACATTGTCATAATGCTGGTGAACTGCTCGTTGTCCTTGAGACTCTCCGCCGCGGAGGACATTGAGTTCATACCGAACATCAAAAGCGCAAATCCCACCATAATTGTACCGACGGTTCGCTTTTTGTCGGACTTGGTGAACATTGCGAGAATGATACCCAAAATCGCGAGAACCGTGGTGAAGGTTTTCACGCTGAAAATCTGCGAAAGAAGTGCGTCGCTGCCGCCGCCGACGGACGAAAGACTCACCAGCCACGCGGTTGCGGTTGTACCGATGTTCGCACCCATGATGACGCCGATAACCTGCGACAGCTTCATCAGCCCCGAGTTAACGAAGCCGACCATCATAACGGTTGTTGCTGCGGAGGATTGAATGAGAGCGGTGACAATTGCGCCAAGCCCCACGCCTTTGATGGGGTTTGAGGTCATCTTTTCGAGCAGCGTTTCAATTCGTCCGCCCGCCAGCTTTTCCAAAGCTCCGCTGAGCGTGTGCATTCCGAACATAAACACCGCGAGTCCGCCGAACATTCCAAGCAAATCCTGAAAGCTCATAAGTTATACTCCCGAATTTCTCATCTGTTTATTTAAAAATTCCCATACAATCTTATTATACATAATTTTTTCGGAAATGTAAAGAGTTTGTAAAAATTTCATCATTTTGTATAAAACATTTTACCGGCTAAATGATTTTTTACAAAAAATTTGCACAATTTTGTTGAATAATAACCAAAAATTCCGCTTATCGTAAAAATTTTTGTGAAAAATCATCGACAAATCCGTGAAAATGTGATATAATAAGTTAACGAAAAGTTTCAAACATTTCCGAAAGAGGGTGCTTTTATGAGGAAAATCATCACAATTTCAAGGCAGTACGCAAGCGGCGGCCGCGAAATCGGACAAAAGCTTGCGAAGCGGCTCAGCACGAGCTATTACGACCACGAGCTGCTTGAAGAGGCGGCAAAGGGCAGCGGTATACACCAAAGTCATTTTGTGGAAAACGACGAAAAGCGCACCAACAGCTTCCTTTATCTCCTGTCCACAACCTACGGTCAGGGCGGCGTGCCGTTTGATGATTCGCTGTTTTTCGCCACGCTGAACGCTGTCCGCAAAATCGCTTCCGAGGAGGACTGCGTGATAATCGGTCGCTGCGCGGATTACGCACTGCGCGATTTTGAGCGCGTGCTGAACGTTTTCATCACCGCGCCGATTGACGTTCGTGTAAAGCGCGCGGTTGAGGTGTACGGCATTGCCGAAAAGCACGCTGAGGACTATGTAAAGCGCATCGACAAACAACGCATTTCCTATTATAATTACTACACCGACAAACGCTGGGGACAGCCGCAGAACTATCAGATTTGCCTCGACAGCTCCGCGCTCGGAATTGACGGCACGGTTGACCTGCTCGAAAAATTCTCCGAGGAATATTTCAAGTAACAGTACATTTTTCGACAACTTTAAGGCTGTTGATAAGCGCGATTGCGTGATATCAACAGCCTGTTTTGTTAGTCGATTTGCTTCAAGGTTCTGTAAATTTGCTGCATTTTCAAATCGGTCTGAGCGATGGTTTCCGCGCAGACGCGAAGCTGCTCGGCAAGCTCTGCGGAAACCTCGGTGTCGGTCTTGTATTTCAGCTCGTGTTCAAGGCTCGCCCAGAAGTCCATAGCGATGGTTCTTATCTGCACCTCAACGTTCACCAGCTCTTTCTGCTCGGAAAGATAAACGGGCGTTTCGATGACGAGATGAAGACTGCGGTAGCCGTTTGCTTTGGGGTTGGCGATGTAGTCCTTGCGTTTGATAAGGGTAACGTCGTCCTGCGCCGTGAGCAGGTCGGCAACCTGATAGATATCCTCTATGTAGTTACAGATAACCCTAACTCCCGCGATATCGAACAGATTTTCCCGCACCGACTCAACGGTGAACGGGAGATTTTGCCGCTGGAGCTTCTTGAACATACTTTCGGGGGATTTCAGTCTGTCCTCGATATGGTGAATGGGGTTGTAGGAGTATTTTGTGCGGAACTCGCTGTCAAGAATTTCCAGCTTTGTTTTAACCTCGCGGATTGCGGAGTCGTAGAGGTGTTCAAGCTCGATAAACTTGTACATCTGGTCCATAACCGCCTGCTGGCTGTTCTCGGCAAGCAGCTGTTTAACGGGAGCAAGCGCCGTGGGAGATGCCTGCTTTTTCCTCTTGAGTTTCATTTTTCCAACTTCCTTTCAAAAGTTTTCAAAATAATTATACAACGCGAAAAAATAAAATGTGTTAAAATCGCGTGAAGAATATGTGAAAGTTACTTGGAAGCGTCCTGTTTCATTCCGCTGAGCAGCGCTTCGATTTCGTCCTGCGACATTTTGCCGCCGCTCTCTTGCTTAGGCTCGGGAGCAGGCTCGGCTGCGGCAGTTTGCGCGGCAATCAGCTTTTCGATATCGTCCTGCGACATCTTGCCGCCGCTCTCTTGCTTAGGCTCGGGAGCGGGCTCAGCTGCACCCATCTGCGCAGCAATCAGCTTTTCGATATCGTCCTGTGACATCTTCCCGCCGCTCTCTTGCTTAGGCTCGGGAGCGGGCTCAGCTGCGCCCATTTGCGCGGCAATCAGCTTTTCGATATCGTCCTGCGACATCTTGCCGCCGCTCTCTTGCTTCGGCTCGGGAGCGGGTTCAGCTGCACCCATTTGCGCGGCAATCAGCTTTTCAATATCGTCCTGCGACATTTTCCCGCCGCTCTCGGCTTTCGGCTCGGGAGCGGGTTCAGCTGCGGCAGTTTGTGCGGCAATCAGCTTTTCGATATCGTCCTGCGACATCTTGCCGCTGCTCTCTTGCTTAGGCTCGGGAGCGGGCTGAGCAGCGGCAGTTTGCGCGGCAATCAGCTTCTCAATATCGTCCTGCGACATCTTACCGCCGTTGTCGGAATCGGGCTCGTCATCATCGAAATCGCAGTGGTCGATTGCCGGAGAGTCGGTAAGTCCCGATTGAGCAAGCAGCGCCTCGATTTCATCGGCGGTCATTGTGTTGTTCCGCAGCGGCTCTTCCTCAACCTCAGGAACGGCTTCCATAGGCGGTACGCCAAGCTCCTCCTTAATTGCCGAAACATCGGGCTTATGCTGATTGAGGATTTCCTCGGTATCGGCAATGCTTGCGGTCGGTGCTTTGACCTGCTGCGGCTGAGGAGCGGGTGCGGGTGCTGACGCGGGTGTGAAAACGGGCGCATTTGCGGTGAAAAGCTCCTTGAAATTATCGAGAGCCTGCTCATAGCTGAAGCTGTCGCCCTCAAACTTCACCCAATATTTGTCGTAAGGCGTCATTCCGCGCGTTTTTTTGACGATATCCATAACGCTGTACTTTTCAAGTCCAACCGAAGAAAGCGCAGTTCGCGTAAAGGGCGTTTTGTCCTGGAAAACGCGGCTGGACAGGAAGAAATAGATATCGGAGATGGAAAGCGGTCTGTTGATAGGCGTGAGCATTTCTTCCTTATATTTGGTAATTATACGGAAGCTCACCTTTTGGTCGGCGGAGATTTCATACTCTGCGACAGGGCTGTCCTCTTTGTACAGCTCGAATTTCATCGGCAGCGGCAGCTCGAACGAGTGATTGTCCACCAATCTGTAACGGTTGCGCTTTAATACATTTCCCATAGCTGTTCCTCCGAGTAAATTTATGGAACGCGGCGCTTCGCTTGCCGCAATAGTATTTTTTATAATAATCCATTCTCATTATATCACTTTTTTTCCATTTATTCAAGAGGTGTATTTGACGATTTTTCTCAAATGGACAATGTAATCTTCACAAAACGCTTTTTGAGTTTTTGTATAAAATTAATAAAAATTCAAAAAAAGGCAGGAAGATTTTATATAGCTGTTTACAAAAAGAAATTGCGAGTGTTCTTGAGAAATACATTTTGTGAAACGGGGAGAATGCAATGAAATTCAAAACAATACTTATGATTGCTGCGATGCTGTTTGCTATCATACCGATGGTAGTTTTTGCAGTTTTCAGCAACAACGCGCTGAGCGCAAGCGGTGAAAAGGAGTTTACGAATATCGTAAAATCCGTTGCGGAAAATCAAGCTTCTCCGCTGAACGCCGTTGTTAACACCGCGAGGTCCGATATCGAATTCCTTGCGAGCGTTGACTCGGTTAAGGGTGCGGCGGTTTCGGGTTCGTCGAACGCGGACGCAGACGCGCTTTTGAAGAATTTTGCCGATGGAAACGCGCTTGTTGTCGGAGCGAGAATTGTCAACAACAGCGGTAAGATTATCGCGGGAACCGATTCCGGCAAGGATTTGGAAAACGCTTCGGGTTATTCTTCCTACAAGGACGAGGCGGTTTATTTCGATGACGCTTCCGGCAAGACCAACACAAATTCAACTATGATTATCAAGAAGAACTTCGGACAGTGCTTCATCTTGATTTCGTACGATATTTTCGGCGACAACTCGCTTATTTCGAGAATTTGCTCCAACGCAAAGTTCTATGAGCAGGGCAACATTATGGTTGTCGATTCCAAGGGCAACTGGAGCACCGGCAGCGGCTATAACAACAGCTCCGTTCTTAACGGCGATATTTCGGCGCAGCTTTCGGGACTTCCTGAGGGCACGGTTTCGGGCACGTTTAAGTACACGGGTACCGACGGTGCGGAAAACCTCGCAGCAGCGGTTAAAGTCGGCGGCGAAGGTGGACTTTCGGCGGTTGTAAGCTGCCCCACGAACAGAGCGGTTCAGTTCTCGCGCAATGCTTCCACGACTATTATCGTAGTAACGATTGTTCTGTCGATTATTTCCGCAATCGCGGCGATTGTTGTTTCGGGTCTGCTCACGGCACCGCTGAAGAACATTCAGAAAACGCTTGAAACTATCCGCAACGGCGACCACGAGGCTCGTATCAAGAATATGAACAACAACGAGTACGGTCAGCTTTCGAGAGCGTTCAACAACCTGGTTGACGATATCGTTGTCAGCGAGGACAGATACAGAAACATCTCCGAGATGTCCGACAACATTATTTTCGAGTGGAATTTCAAGACCAACGAGGTTGTGTTCTCCAACAACTTTAATAAGAAGTTCAGCTATCGCGCTCCCTCCAACCACTTCGGTGACAGCTTCCTGCTCAAGGCAAAGGTTCACCCCGATGACCTGGAGAGATACAGAAGCGACCTCGACCAGCTTGAAAAGGGCAAGAATTTCGAGCGCAACGAGTACCGTATCAAGAATATTTACGGCGACTTTATTTGGGTGCTGATGAGAACGGCAACGCTGAAGGACAACGAGGGCAAGCCGGTTAAGGTTGTCGGAGTTATGGTTGATATCGACCGCGGAAAGAAGTCCGAGCAGCAGCTCACCGAGCGCGCAAGCTACGATGCTCTCACAGAGCTTTACAACCGTGAAACCATTGAAAATCAGATTGACAACGAGATTTCGCTGTCCGAGATGCGTAAATCCGAGATGGCGGTTCTGTTCATCGACGTCGATGACTTCAAGCACTACAACGACAATTACAGCCACGCGACAGGCGACCAGGTTCTGAAATTCCTTGCAAAGACGATTAAGACTGAGGTTGAAGGAATTGGCTTCGGAGGAAGATACGGCGGCGACGAGTTTATCGTGCTGCTGCGTGACGCGGAAACCAACGACCCCGCGCTCTTTGCGCAGAGGATTATCGCAAAGCTCAACGAGGGCTTTGACGCGGATATCGGCGAGCACCTCACGGTAAGCGTGTCCATCGGTATCGCGCTCATCAAGGACAACTACAACACACGCGTTGAATACCTCATCGGTAAAGCCGACGACGCGATGTACTCCGTTAAGAAGAGCGGTAAATCCAACTACGCGTTCATCAACTAAGTGTAGTTTTGTCGAAAATTATACAAAAAGTTATAATCCCCGCCGATTTGGCGGGGATTTGTGCAATTTAAATAAAATTGCTTTGCAAATATTGTTGTATTTAACACTAGTATCTTTAGAAAAAATACTGTATAATAAGAACAGGCAAAAA
>SFLN01000146.1 GCA_004554555.1 [Eubacterium] saphenum
ATTTTTGACAAATTTTTTTCATTATCCCCTTGACATCAAAATCGTTAGTTTGAATTTTTTGTAAAAAAGGTATTGACAAAACAGGAAAAACGTGGTATATAACTATAAACCCGATAGGATAAATGGGTTTTATCAAAATGTACTTAACGGCAGCCTTTAAAGCAGCGGGGAAGGAGTTTTCAATGACAGAGATTTTGTGGCATGGACGCGGGGGCAGCCTTGCGGTGAGAATTGCGCTGAAAGTTCTCGGAGAACGCTCGGTTGCCGTTTTGCCGGCGGGGTGTATGTCGGCGGTTGGCTTCAATTTCCCGCAGCTTTGTTTCGGGAACAACGCGATTATCTCCACCTTTGCGGGAACTGCCTCAATGTTAACAGGCGTTGAAGCGGGACTTCGCGCACAGGGGATAACCGATTTTCACGCGGTTGGCTTTGCGGGTGACGGAGGAACGGCTGATATCGGTCTGCAAGCGCTTTCGGGCGCGATTGACCGCAACGATGATATACTGTACATTTGCTACGACAACGAGGCTTATATGAACACAGGAATTCAGAAAAGCTCGCTTACGCCGTTTGGTGCAAAAACCACGACAACTCCCGCAGGAAAGAACATTCGCGGCAATCTTCGTCCGAAAAAGAATATGTTCGAGATTGTCGCCGCGCACGGTATTCCTTATGCGGCAACCGCAAGCGTTGGTTATCTGAACGATTTTATGCAAAAGGTTGAAAAAGCGGCGAAAATCAAGGGTACAAAATATATTCATATCATCGCGCCTTGTCCGACAGGCTGGGGAATTGCCACAGATGAAACCGTTGAAATCGCGAAAGAAGTGGTTGACTGCGGGCTTTGGTACTTGGCGGAATTTGAAAACGGCGAGTACAAGCTGAATTATCAGCCGAAAGAATTCACCGATATCGAGTGCTATCTGAAAAAGCAAAGCAGATTTCGTCATCTGAACGATGAGGATATCGAAACAATCAAGCGCTCTCGTGACGCAAAATGGGAAGCGATTCATAAGAATTTTAAAATCAACTAGGAGGATAAATTTATGAGCAGAGATGTGAACAGCAAGTATTGGGACGAGGAGCTTGAAACGCTTCCGAGAGAAGAACTTGAAAAAAGACAGCTTGCGGATTTAAAGGAAATCGTGCAGTTTGCCTACGACAACGCGCCTTATTACAAGCGTTCGTTTGATGAAGCGGGCGTTAAGCCGTCGGATATTCAAACCTTGAAGGATATTCAAAAGTTCCCGTTCATCGACAAGAAAACGCAGAGAGATACGCAGGGTGTTGGCTCGTTTTGGGGCGAGCTTTGCGCGGTTCCAGAGGAAGATGTTGTGTTCATCTCAACGTCCTCCGGTTCAACCGGCGTTCCGACAATGAGCCCGTTCACCAAGAAGGATTTCGACGAGTTTCAGGACACCGAAAGCCGCTGGTTCTGGCAAATCGGAATGCGCCCGAATGACCGCTATGTACACGCGCTGAATTTCTCGCTGTACGTCGGCGGACCGGACGTAATCGGCGCGCAAAATCTCGGTGCGCTCTGCATTTGGGGCGGCACTCTCCCGAGCGAGCGCCTGCTTTTCGTTCTCAAAACCTATCAGCCGACAATCATCTGGACCAGCCCTTCTTACGCGTGGCAGCTCGGTGAAAAAGCGCTCAAGAGCGGCATTGACCCGAAGAAAGATTTGAACATCAAGAAAATCATCGTTGCCGGCGAGCTCGGCGGCTCGATTGACGCGACACGAAAGGCAATCGAGGACTTGTGGGGTGCGGAGGTTTATGATTTCTACGGTCTGTCGGACATTTTCGGAGCGTGCGCGGCAATGTGCGAGGCAAAGGACGGACTTCATATTGCCGAGAACCATATTCTCGTTGAAACCGTTGACATTCACACCGGCGAGGTGCTTGAACCGGGACAGGTCGGCGAGCTTGTGTTCACAACGCTTCGCAAGCACGCCCGTCCGCTTATCCGTTTCCGCACTGGCGATATCGGCTGGATTGACAACACGCCTTGCTCCTGCGGCAGAACTCACGGCAGAATTCACATCAACGGGCGCAAGGACGATATGTTTATCGTATCCGCAGTAAACGTGTTCCCGAGCGACATTGAGGCGGTTATCCGCGAGTTTTCGGGCATCACGGGCGAGTATTTAATCCGCGTATTCGAGCGCGATTTCACCTGCAAATACTCCGTTGAAATCGAGAAAAACTCCGACAATCCCGCAAGCGATGAAGCAGTTGCGGCAGAGGTTTCCGCGGCGCTTAAAGCTCGCATCGGCGTAAAACCGTACAGCGTTATCGTGCACCCCGACGGCGGTCTTGACACGCGCTCGGAGCACAAGTCAAAGAGAATTATCGATGAGCGCAAGCTGGATTATGTAATTTAACGGGAGGTGTTCAAATGCCCGAGCTTTCCAAAAGAACCGAAACCTTCACCGACTCGGTTATACGCCGAATGACGCGCGTTTCGCTGAAATACGGCGCGGTAAATCTCTCGCAGGGCTTTCCGGATTTTGAACCGCCGAAGGAAATTCTCGAGCGGCTTGCCGAGGTGACGAAAGAGGATTTTCATCAGTACTCGATAACCTGGGGCGCGCAGAATTTCCGCGAGGCTTTGGCGGAAAAGCAGTCGCGGCTTATGGGGAGAAAAATCGACCCCAACAGCGAGATTGTCGTAACCTGCGGCAGCACCGAGGCGATGATGGCGGCAATGATGTCGGTTGCAAATCCCGGGGATAAGGTAATTGTGTTCTCGCCGTTTTACGAGAATTACGGCGCAGACGCGATTTTATCGGGCGCAGAGCCGATTTATGTCCCGCTTTACCCGCCCGAGTTCAACTTTAATCCAAACGAGCTTGAAGCGGCGTTTAAACAGCACCCGAAAGCCTTAATTCTCTGCAATCCGTCCAACCCGTGCGGAAAGGTTTTCACCTACGATGAACTGAAGCTGATAGCCGATTTAGCCGAAAAGTACGACACCTTTGTTATCACCGATGAAGTGTACGAGCATATTGTGTACGAGCCGCACAAACACATATATTTTGCCTCGCTGCCGAATATGTGGGAGAGGACAATTTCCTGCTCGTCGCTGTCAAAAACTTATTCGATTACGGGCTGGCGGCTCGGCTATATAATTGCGCCGCCGCAGATAATTGACGCTGCGAAAAAGGTGCACGATTTTCTGACAGTCGGCGCTGCGGCACCTTTACAGGAAGCTGCGGTAACGGGACTTCGCTTCGGGGACGACTATTACAAGTGGCTTCAGGATAAATACACGTCAAAACGCAATCTGTTCCTGAAAGGTCTGGACGATTTGAAGATTGCTCACACCGTTCCGCAGGGCGCATATTACATTTTGCTTGATATCTCGGAGTTTGGGTTTGACTCGGATTTGGAGTTTTGCGAAACGCTTGCGCGAGATGTTGGAGTGGGAGCAGTTCCCGGTTCGAGCTATCTGATTCGCCTGCACTTCGCCAAAAAGGACGAAACGCTTTTTGAAGCGCTGAACCGTTTGGAAGATTTGCGCAAAAAAATTCCTTCTGGGAAATGATTTTTCGTCATAACAAAAAAGGAGCAGCCGCGCGGTTGCTCCTTAAAACATTTCTTTGGCTATTCCCACCTAAAGCATTTGACGCTCACAATGCTGCAAATTACCGCGATTACCGCCATAATGATTAACGGAACGGTCACATCGCCAATCGGCAGCCCGAGCGCGGTGTTTTTGAGAATTTTTATACCTTGCGTCAGCGGCAAAACGTCCACGATTTTTTGCATTGCCTCGGGCATTACCTCGTAGGGAAGAGTTGCGCCCGAAAAAACGAGCATAGGGAAGTACAGTGCGCTTGCGATTATTCCGGCGATTTTGGAGTTCTTTGCGATACCGCCGACCATCATTCCGATGCTGAAAATCGAAACCATAACCAACAGATAACCGAGCAGAAACAGCCCAAAATTTCCGCGCATTCTGAAGCCGAAGAAACAAGCTGCTACAAGAAACAGGCTGATTAAAGATATCACGGCGTAGACAACATACATCGCAACCTCTGTAATTAAAACAAGACTTGGCTTTATCGGCGTAACTTGGTATCTTTTCAAAATCTGTTTTGAGCGATAATCGGAGATTACAAGCGGCAGCCCCATAACACCGCCCGCGCAGATTGCTATACTGCACAAAGCGCCGAAGGATTGGTCGAGAAAGCTGTAATCCGCGCCCTCAAAAGCGGGCTTTTGCCCAAACACAATCCCCAAAATGATGAGCA
>SFLN01000147.1 GCA_004554555.1 [Eubacterium] saphenum
GAAGGTTATCTTCTCACCACTGATGACAATATCGTTACCATTTCCACGCGCTCTCTGCTTTATGAAGCCAAGGTTACCGGAAAAATTCTCGAAGCACCCTGCCTTGTCTGCGACAGCAAGCACAACCTCATTGTCGGTTTGGGCTGTATGAAAGGCGTTATCCCGCGCGAAGAGGGCGCGCTCGGGATTTCCGAGGGGGCAACCAAGGATATCGCGCTCATTTCAAGGGTTAACAAACCCGTTTGTTTTGTTGTAAGCGGATTTTCTGTTGATGAAAACGGCTCGGAATACGCTGTCCTGTCACGCCGCTTGGCTCAGCAAAAATGCAAGCAGGACTATCTCGACCGCCTAAAACCCGGCGATGTTATCCCCGCAAAGGTAACTCATCTCGAACAATTCGGCTGCTTTGTGGACATCGGCTGCGGTATCCCCTCGCTTATTCCCATCGACCTGATTTCGGTTTCGCGCATCTCTCACCCGTCCGACAGATTTTCCGTTGGACAGGAAATTAAGGCTGTGGTCAAAGCGTTTGACGGTGACAGAATTTGCCTTTCACACAAGGAACTTCTCGGCACCTGGCAAGAAAACGCTGCCCTTTTCGAGCAAGGCGAAACGGTAACGGGAATTGTACGCTCGGTTGAAGAATACGGCATTTTCGTTGAACTCGCGCCAAATCTCGCGGGACTTGCCGAGCCGAGAGCAGATGTTTCCGTCAATCAGCGCGCTTCGGTGTACATAAAGGCGATAATTCCCGAGAAGATGAAAATAAAGCTCATCATCGTGAACGCCTCGGATACCGCGTTCCACAACAATGAGCCTAAATATTTCATAAATTCGGGACATATCGACAAGTGGGTTTACTCTTCCCCGCTCTGCTCGAAGATTATCGAAACGGATTTTAATCTGTCTTAATTTACTCGCCTTTGATTTTTTTCCGATACTCTTTCGCGGCGTTTTCCATCTTGTTATCGCCGAACTCGTAGTAAATTTTGTCTTTCAAGCAGTCGGGCAGATACTGCTGCTTGACGTAATGATTTGGGTAATCGTGCGGATAAAGATAGTGCTGCCCTTTAACCTCAGCGTCCTCGCCATCGCAGTGCTTATTCTGCAAATGACGAGGGAAATCTCCCGTCACTCCGTTCTGCACATCGGCAAGAGCTGCGTTTATCGCTTTGTAGGCGCTGTTTGATTTCGGCGAGGTGGCAAGCAAGACAATCGCGTTCGCAAGCGGTATTCTCGCCTCGGGAAGCCCTAGCTGCATCGCGCTGTCAACGCAGGCTTTGACTATCGGTATCGCCAGCGGATACGCAAGTCCGACGTCCTCTGCGGCAATTACAAGCAGTCTTCTCGACAGCGAGATTATATCTCCCGCGTCCATCAGCCTTGCCGCGTAGTGAAGCGCCGCGTTTTCGTCCGAGCCGCGAATTGACTTTTGCAGCGCGGATAACAAATCGTAATGCTGGTCGCCATCGCGGTCGTAGCGCATATTGCTGCGCTGCGTAAGCTCCTTTGCAAGCTCCAGCGTTACCCTGCCGTTATCGGCGGAAACCGCGCACAGTTCCACGGTGTTCAGGCATTTCCTCACATCTCCGCCAACGCCGTGGCAAATGTAATCAACAGCTTCCTCCTCAATATTCAGCTTTTCGCCGATTTCCGCAGAGATTTCGGCGAAGCCTCTTTTTACCGCTTTTTTCAGCTCCTCCGGCTCAACCGGCTTGAACTCGAACACCGTTGAACGCGACAAAATCGCGTTGTAGACGTAGAAATACGGGTTTTCGGTGGTTGAGGCAATCAGGGTTATCGAGCCGTTTTCGATGTATTCAAGCAGACTTTGCTGCTGCTTTTTGTTGAGGTACTGGATTTCATCAAGGTAAAGCAAAATCCCGTTCGAGCCGAGAAACGTATCGATTTCCGCGACAATTTCCTTGATATCCGCAGTTGACGCGGACGTGCCGTTCAGCTTGTGCAGGCGCATATTCGCTGACTCGGCGATAATCCGTGCAATCGTGGTTTTCCCCACTCCGGAAGGTCCATAGAATATCATATTCGGGATTTTCCCCGACTTTATGATTTTCAGCAGCGGCTTTCCCTCGCCGAGCAGGTGCGTTTGTCCGACAACATCTTCAAGCGTTTTCGGACGGATTTTATCCGCAAGTGGCATTTTATAAACCTCTGTGTTCCTGGAGAAGCGCGTTTATCTTCTCAATCGGATCGATTACAGCGCTTACGGAAGTGTCGTGGTTAAGCGACGCGATAAAATACGCAAGATACTTTGAAACGTCAACCTCTTTGAACCACTCGCGCTTTAAAAGCTCGGGCGAGCGGTATGTAAGGTTGGTTCCGAATACCGCGTCAAGCATTCCCTCTTCATAAGCCTTATCAAACTGCTCAAGACCGTTGGTGAAAATGCTGTAAGTTGCGTAAGCGAAGAAACGCTTTGCCTTGCGCTTGTGAACTTCTCTCGCGATGTCAAGCATAGACTCGCCGCTCGAAATAATGTCATCGGCAACGAAAACTGTCTTTCCCTCAACGTTTGAGCCGAGATATTCGTGTGCAACAATCGGGTTTCTGCCGTTTACAATCTGCGAGTAATCGCGGCGCTTATAGAACATTCCCATCTCAACTCCAAGCACCGACGCGTAGAACATATTTCTGTTCAGCGCGCCCTCGTCGGGGCTGATTACCATAAAGTTCTCCTTGTTGATAACAAGGTCGGGGAACGCCTTGAACATCGTTTTCAGCACCTGATAAGACGGGATAACGTTGTCGAAGCCCATCAGCGGTACTGCGTTGCACACACGCGGGTCGTGCGCGTCAACGGTGATTACGTTTGCAACACCCATTGCGTGAAGCTCCTGCAGCATTACCGCGCAGTCCAGGCTCTCGCGGTAGGAACGTCTGTGCTGACGTCCGCCGTAAAGCAGCGGCATAATCACGTTTATTCTGTGAGGCTTGCCGCTTGCCGCCTGTATAATACGCTTCAAATCAGCGTAGTGGTCATCGGGCGACATATAGTTCTCCTTGTCGAAGAGCTGATATGTGCAGCTGTAATTTCCCACGTCAACCAAAATAAACAAATCCTTGCCGCGAACCGTATTCTTGATAAGACCTTTCGCGTCACCCGAAGAAAATCTCGGGCACTCCGCCTCAATCATAAACTCATGCTGCGGTCTGCCGTTTCTGTCAGCCCAGCGCGTGAGATAACCGTTAATCCGCGAGGCAAGCTCCTCCGTGCCGCGCATTGCAATCAATCCGATAGGAGCAACCTCATTGTACTCCTGATAAAGAACTTCCGTATTTTTTACAGTTGTCATCTGTTTACCCTTTCTTTGCCGTTAACTTCATAATACTTCACTTATTGTCGTATTCGGCGTTTAACAGCTGAATTTTTCGAGCGTAGTATTCCTCCTGCGTAATTC
>SFLN01000148.1 GCA_004554555.1 [Eubacterium] saphenum
TAATTTATTTACAACAAGTGTACCGACGCTCTTTCCCATAGCAGCGTCGTAGATATTGTCAGGTCTGTCGAGGTTGAACACGATAATCGGGATATTGTTCTCGGTGCAGATAGCCGCCGCAGCGCTGTCCATAACCTTGAGCTTCTTCACCAGAATATCGTGGTGAGTGATAACGTCGAATTTCACGGCGTCGGGGTATTTTTTCGGGTCTTTGTCGTAAATTCCGTCAACCATTGTCGCTTTGAGAATGATATCCGCTTTCAGCTCGGCAGCTCTCAGCGAAGCTGCGCTGTCGGTTGAGAAGAACGGGTTACCCGTGCCGCAGCCGAAAATGACAATTCTTCCCTTTTCAAAGTGACGAAGCGCTTTTCCAAGGATAAACGGCTCGGCAACCTGCTGCATTGTAATCGCCGTCTGAACTCTTACAACACACCCCAAGCCCTCCAGAACGTCCGCTACGAAAAGCGCGTTCATTGTGGTTGCCAGCATTCCGATATGGTCGGCGCGCGCTCTGTCCGAGCCTTTGCAGTCGCGGCCTCTCCAGAAGTTGCCGCCGCCGACAACAATTCCTATCTCCGCGCCCGCGTCTGCGGTTTTCTTGATGCTTTTGCAGATATTCTCGACAGTCGGGAAATCAAGTCCCTGTCCCTTGTCGCCCGCAAGCGCTTCACCGCTTAATTTCAACAGAATACGCTTATACTTAAGCCCCGAGTTATCACTCATAAAAAATCCTCCGTTCAAACCGTTTCTGTTATCAATAGTCCAGAACTCTCAGTCTTCCGAGCACCTCAGCGCCCTCGGAAAGCTTTTCCAGAGCGTCAAGAGCCGCCTTTTCGGTCATAACGCCCGTGACAAACGCAAGTTCGTTGTCCGCTTTTTTCTTTGATGTAAGATATTCGACATCGCCGAAAATATTCTTAACGGCAGCCTTTGTTTCCTCGGGATTTTTGGCAAGAAGTCTGATGTAATTTCCGCAGGTGAACTGCTCGAAAGGTCTGATAAAGGACTGCTCGCTGTCCGCCCAGTCAAGCGAGCGGCTGGTTGTGGTATGCTTAACGGCGGAAACGATATCAGAAACCACCGCGCTTGCTGTCGGGAGCTTTCCCGCGCCCTTTCCGTAGAACACAACATCGCCTGTTGCGTCACCGCGAACCAGAATTGCGTTGAACACGTCGCTTACGCCGCTTAACTGGCTCTCGTCCTTGATGACCGCAGGGAAAACACCGATGGAAATCTCGTTGTTCTCCTCACGGCGAGCGCAGCCGATGAGCTTGATTTTAGCGTTGTAGCTGTCCATATATTCAACATCTTCGAGAGTTACCTTTGTAATGCCCTCGGTGTGTACATTTTCGGGATAAACGTGTCTTCCAAACGAAAGCGACGCGAGAATGCAGATTTTTCTGCAAGCGTCCACGCCCTCTACGTCAGCAGCAGGATTTCTCTCGGCATAACCGAGCTGCTGCGCGATTTTGAGCGCCTCGTCAAAGCCCATTCCGTCGCGGAACATTTTGGTGAGGATAAAGTTTGTGGTTCCGTTTAGAATACCCGCGATTTCCTTGATTTCATTTGCCTCAAGGCACGCGTGAATTGGCTTGATAATCGGAATACCGCCGCCTACGCTTGCCTCGAAGAAGAAGTTTACGTTCTTCTCGCGGGCGATTGTGAGAAGCTCCGCGCCCTTTTTGGCAACCAGCTCCTTGTTTGACGTGACAACACTCTTCCCTGCCATAAGCGAAGATTTCACGAAATCATACGACGGATTAATTCCGCCGATAACCTCGGTTACAACGGTTACTTCGGGGTCGTTCAAAATCACGTTAAAGTCCTTGACGAACTTATCCGCATACGGACTGTCGGGAAAATCGCGTAAATCAAGAATATATTTTATATCCAGCGGTTCGCCCGCTTTCTTTTCCAGATTTTCCCTGTTCTTGTAAAAGACCTCGACGGTACCCGAACCGACGACGCCGTAACCCAAAACGGCAATTTTTGCCATAAATAACATCCTTTCCGATGATTTTTTCCTATCCTACATAGTATATCACATTTCGGAATATTTTTCAAGTGTTTTTTGATTTTGTTGACAGACTTTTTGAAAAAGCGCAAAAAATCCGCGCCCGAAAAGTACGAACGCGGATTATTTTGTCAATTTAAGGCATTTTCGCTGGGCAGTGAAGATAATTATTCACCGCAAAGCTCCTTGTAAAGACCGATATACAGCTTTGCAGAGGTATCCCAGCTGAAATCAGCCTTCATAGCGCGTGTAACAAGCTTGCCCCACTCGGTCTTGTTCTTGTAAGCTTCTCTTGCGCGCTTGATTGCATCGAGCATATCGCCCGCGTTGTAGCTCTGGAATGTGTAACCGATGCCGTTGTCACCCGCGTCGATAATGCTGTCCTTCAGACCGCCCGTTGACCTTACAATCGGAACGGTTCCGTATCTCGCAGCAATCATCTGCGCAAGACCGCAAGGCTCGCTCTTTGACGGCATAAGGAACATATCCGCGCCCGCGTAGATTTTCTTTGCGAGAGTCGGGTTGTAGCCGCGATAGAAGCCAACCTTGTCGGGATAACGCCAGTGCATTTCCTGGAAGAAATCCTCGTACTGCTTCTCGCCCGAGCCGAGAATAATAACCTGCATATCCTGAGCAACAATTTCATCGAACACATATCTTACCAAATCGAAGCCCTTGTGGTCGGCAAAGCGTGAAATCATCGCGATTGTCGGGATATCGTACACCGGCATACCGAATTCCTCAAAAATCGCAGCCTTGCAGGCAGCCTTGCCCTTGTGGTTCTTCGCAGAGAACTTGCAGGCAATATTCGGGTCGGTTTCGGGATTGTACAAATCAACATCGATACCGTTCAGGAAACCGGTTGTTTTGTACTGCTTGGTGCGGAGAATTCTGTCCAGACCGTGACCAAACCACGGGTCGAGAATTTCTCTCGCGTAGGTCGGAGAAACGGTGGTAACCTTGTCCGCCATCTCAATAGCGCCCTTCATAAAGTTGATGTCGTGGTCGTATTCGATAATATTTACATTGCGCGGAGGTATTCCTACAATATCCTTTACCAAATCAAGACCGTACTGTCCCTGATAGCCGATATTGTGGATTGTGAAAACGTTCTTGATATCGCCGAAGCCCCACTCGTTCTTATAGAACAGGTTGTGGTAAACGGGAATAAGAGCGCACTGCCAGTCGTTTGAGTTGATAATCTGCGGGTGGAAGTCGATGTGACGGAGCATTTCAAGAACCGCTCTGCTGAAGAAAACGTATCTCTCGGCGTCGTCATAATAGCCGTAAAGACCGTTGTCGCGCTTGAAATAATACTCGTTGTCAAGGAAGTAGTATGTAACGCCGTTTACTTCCTGCGTGAATACGCCGCAG
>SFLN01000028.1 GCA_004554555.1 [Eubacterium] saphenum
AAACCGTGAATTACAAAATTCAAAATGAAGCAAGCGAAAAAATAAACTGCACTTTCGCGCACGAAATTGCAATTCTTGTCAGACGCAAAATTCATTGGCATAAATTACCGGCTTTTTTCATAAATTTTTCTCGCATAAGCACTTGACAAGAGTTGTCGAAAAAGGTATAATTAGGATAGATATCGGCGTAAATTTGGCTTTGGGGAAAGCCGTTCGCCGAAAGGACAAGCGTTTATAAAGAGAGGTTTTTATGGGGATTTATAAAAAGTTGAAGAAGCCTTCGTTCTGGGCGAGAGCGGGCGCGGCGGTCTGCGCGGCGGCGCTGCTTATCATTCCGTCGGATAATCTGATGAGCAAAAACGCAAGTGGAAGCTCCTCGATGCAGAACATTCAAGACCAAATCAGCCAGATTCAGAAGGAAAACGAGGAGCGCAAAAAGCAAATCGAAAAGCTCGGAAGCGATATCGCCGACAATGAAGAGGCGATGGGCGTCGCAAGCGATTTGATTGACGGAATTAACGCGGAAATTACCGCAAACGGTCAGCTTATCATCGCAAAGCAGGAGAGCATTGATGCGAAAAAGCTGGAAATCGAGGCGGTTGAGAAAACGATTGCCGAAAAGGAAGACACAATCGAGACCAAAAAGTCCGAAATCGCAGAAATGCAGGTTGAGAACAAGCGCAATCTCGATAAATTCGCAAAGCTTGCCAGAGCGCTTTATATGACCGATTCTTCGAGCACTCTCCCCATTCTGAACGGCTCGGACGATTGGTATAATTATTACGTTTACTCGGACGTTGTCAAGAATATAAGCGGTCAAAATCTGAACTTTATGAAGAGCCTCCTTGCTTCGATTGAGGAACAGGAGAAGATGATTGACGACCTCAACGTTGAGATTGACGGTCTTGAACAGGACAAGAAAAATCTTCAGAAGCAAAAGGAACAGCTTGAGAGCGAGATGGACGCTCTTGAGGAAGAGAAAACCGGTCTTGAAACATACGCGGGTGAGCAGAAGAGCTACCTCTACGGGCTTGCAGCGCAGAATGAGTCGCTCAAGAACAAGGTTGACGGGCTGGAGTACGACATAGCGGTTTCCAACAGCAAGCTCGACGATCTGGACAAGGAGCTGCAGGAGCTTATCAGACAAGCTCAGCAGAACGGCACGGGCAGCCAGGGCGATTACAGCAGCGGCTTCAGATGGCCGCTTGACCCGCAGTTCCATAGGATTACTACATATTACGGCTACGACCCGTGGAGAAACGGCAATCACGGCGGTATTGACGTGGTTGGCTCGGGAGTTGCCGTCGGAAATGCGAATATTTACACGGTTCAGTCGGGAACGGTTATCAAGGTTTCCAACACCTGCCCGCACGATTACAGCAAGTACTATTCCTGCGGCTGCGGCGGCGGTTGGGGCAACTACATAGTTGTTGACCACGGCGGCGGAGTTTCCACGCTTTACGCGCACTGCCGCAAGATTTTCGTTTACGAGGGACAACAGGTCACTAGGGGCGACGTAATTGGTCTTGTCGGCTGCACGGGCTGGTCTACGGGCGACCATCTGCACTTTGAGGTGCGCGAAAACGGTTATCGTGTTGACCCGTTTAAATATGAATATAGCGATTATTAATAAATTTTTTTGGGGAAACTTGTGTTTCCCCTTGCTTTTTTTACAATATGTTGAAATAGTGCTTGACAAAAATACAAGTATTTGTTATAATAAAGGGAGCGATAAAATTTAGGGTGATTTTTTGCCCTTTGGATAGGAATATACATAGAATTGTTGGAGTGTGGACAATGGAAAGAATGACAGTCGCAAAGGCGATGACAAAGTGCCTTGAAGCCGAGGGCATAACCGATATCTTCGGCTATCCGGGCGCGGCAATCTGTCCGTTTTACGATGAACTGTACAAAAGCGATATAAACCATATCCTGGTGCGCCACGAGGTGAACGGCGGTCACGCGGCTTCGGGCTACGCGAGAGTTACGGGAAAACCCGCCGTGTGCGTTGCCACAAGCGGTCCGGGCGCGCTGAACCTGATTACCGCGATTGCTACGGCTTATATGGACTCCGTGCCGATGGTTATCATCACGGGACAGGTTAATTCCGACCAAATCGGTCGTGACGTTTTCCAAGAAGCCGATATCACGGGTTCTGCGGAACCGTTCGTCAAGCACAGTTACCTTTTAAAGCGCCCCGAGGACACCGCCGAGGTGTTCAAGAGAGCGTTTTACATCGCGGGTACCGGCAGAAGAGGACCGGTGCTGATTGACGTGCCGTGCGATATCCAGAAGGCGGAGATTGATTTTGAGTACCCCGAAACTGTTGATATAAGAAGCTACCGTCCGAGTTCAAAGGGCAACGGTTATCAGATAAAGAGAGCCGTTACCGCTATGATGAACGCCGAAAAACCGCTTATTATTGCGGGCGGCGGTCTTTTCACGGGAAACGGCGCGGAGCTTATGAGAACGCTCGCCGAAAAGCTGGACATTCCCGTTATCTCAACGCTGATGGGACTTGGCGCGATGCCAACGGACAGCCCGCTTTATTACGGTATGCTCGGAATGCACGGCTGCGTTTCGGCGAAGTGCGCGGTTAACAACTGCGACACGCTTATTCTGCTCGGCGCGCGTTTGAGCGACAGAACAAGCGCGCCGATTGCAAGAAATGAAAATCTCACCGTTGTACATATTGATATTGACCCCGCGGAAATCGGAAAAACCGTTGAAACAAGCGTGCCGATTGTCGGCGATATAAGCGTGGTTCTTGGACAGCTTCTCGAGCAGGTTGACACGATTGAAAGCGACAAGCTTCCGCGTCACGATGACTGGAAAAAGCAGCTTGACGAAAGCCGTTATGACGCGCCGATAAAGCCCGTGGAAAAGGGCTTTGTCAACCCGAAGTGGTTTATCCGCGAGCTTAACAAGTACCTCCCGACGCGTTCTATCGTTGTCGCGGACGTTGGTGAAAACCAGTTTTGGACAGCTTCAAACATTGAGCTGAAAAACGGGCGCTTGCTGACTTCCGGCGGTATGGGAACGATGGGTTACTCGCTTCCCGCGGCAATGGGAGCGAAAAAAGCCGAGCCGAATGCCGAGGTTATCGCGGTTTGCGGCGACGGTTCGTTCCAGATGGAAATGCCGGAGCTTGCGACCTGCGTTCAGCACAACATCGCGGTTAAGGTTATCGTGATGAGAAACAAGTATCTCGGAATGGTTCGCGAGTATCAGACAAATCACTACGGCAACAGGCTGTACGCGGTTTCGCTTGACGGCAGCCCGAGCTACACAAAAATTGCCGACGCTTACGGCATTGAAAATATGCTCGTTGACAGCGAGGAGAGCGCTATCGAGGGAATAAAAAGACTTACCGCTTCTGATAAGCCGTTTTTGCTCGAAGTGGCTGTTCCCGAGCTGCTTGAAACGATTTTGTAAGGCGGAGGTGCGTATATGAAACATACAATTTCCGTTTTGGTTGAAAACCACGCGGGCGTTCTGGCTCGAGTTGCGGGACTTTTCGCGCGGCGCGGTTTCAATATCGACAGCCTCGCGGTTGGCGTCACCGACGACGTTAACGTTTCGAGAATTACAATCGTTGCCGACGGCAGCGACTACACTCTTGAACAAATCGAAAAACAGCTCAACAAGCTGATTGATGTAATAAAGGTCAAGACTCTTGCGCCCGAGAATATGGTTTCGCGCGAACTCATTCTGATTAAGGTGAGCTGCTCGGCGAAACAGCGCTCGGAGATTATCAGCATCTGCGACCTTGCTCACGGAAAGATTTCGGATATTTCCGCAAATTCGATTACAATCGAAATTTCCGACAGCGCGCAAAACCTCAACAATTTCGAGGAGCTGCTCCGTCCTTACGGCATCAAGGAAATCGTGAGAACGGGCACAATCGCAATTCAAAAGGGAGAACAGGCTGTTTCCGTGAGGAACTGATTTGTCCACAACGCTTAAAAGCGCTAAAATAATTTTGTAAAGGAGATTTTACTAATGGCTAATTTGTATCATTTGGAGGACTGCAATTTGTCTTTGTTGGATGGCAAGACCGTTGCAATTATCGGTTACGGTTCGCAGGGACACGCTCACGCGCTCAACCTTAAGGACAGCGGCGTGAAGGTTATTATCGGTCTTTACGAGGGTTCCAAGAGCTGGAAGAAGGCTGAAGCTGCAGGCTTTGAGGTTTACACCGCTGCCGAGGCTGCGAAGAAGGCTGACATCATTATGATTTTGATTAATGATGAGCTTCAGGCTAAGCTGTACAAGGAGAGCATTGAGCCGAACCTTGAGGAAGGCAATATGCTTATGTTCGCGCACGGCTTCAACATTCATTTCGGCTGCATCGTTCCTCCGAAAAATGTTGACGTTACGATGATTGCTCCCAAGGCTCCCGGTCACACCGTAAGAAGTGAGTTCCAGGCTGGCAAGGGCACTCCCTGCCTTATCGCTGTTGAACAGGACTACACCGGCAGAGCAAAGGACCTCGCACTTGCTTATTCCGCAGGTATCGGCGGCGCAAGAGCAGGCGTTCTCGAGACTACATTCAGAGTTGAAACCGAAACCGACCTCTTCGGTGAGCAGGCAGTTCTCTGCGGCGGCGTTTGCGCTCTTATGCAGGCAGGCTTTGAAACGCTCGTTGAGGCTGGCTATGACCCCAGAAACGCTTACTTCGAGTGCGTTCACGAGATGAAGCTCATCGTTGACCTCATCTACCAGAGCGGCTTCTCCGGAATGCGTTACTCCATCTCCAACACCGCTGAATACGGCGACTACATCACCGGTCCGAAGATTGTAACCGAGGAAACCAAGAAGACCATGAAGAAGATTCTTGCGGATATCCAGGACGGTACTTTCGCAAAGGACTTCCTGCTTGATATGAGCGACGCAGGTATGCAGACTCACTTCAAGGCTATGAGAAAGCTCCACGCTGAGCACCAGCTCGAGAAGGTTGGCGAAGAGGTTCGCAAGCTCTACAGCTGGAACAACGAAGAGGACAAGCTCATCAATAACTGATAACTTGCCGAAAAAGATTTCAAGCCGCTTTTCTTCGGGAGAGCGGCTTTTCGGTTGTTCGGGAATTTTATGAAATCGAGGTGCGGTTATGGAGATAAAAGAGTTTTGCGGGAACAAAAAGCAGCTGCTTTCGCTTTTGCTGCTGGCGGACGAGCAGGAAGATATGATTGACCGATATCTTGAAAGAGGGACAATGTATGTGCTGGACGATGACGGGATAAAGTGCGAGTGCGTGGTGACGGACGAGGGGGACGGCGTGCTTGAAATCAAAAATCTCGCCGTAGAGCCGGAATGTCAAGGCAAGGGTTACGGCAGGGCGATGATTGACTTTATCGCCGCGAGATACAAGGGGCAGTTTTCCGTGCTGCAAGTAGGAACGGGTGACAGCCCGCTTACCGTGCCGTTTTACGAGAAATGCGGTTTTGTCCGTTCACCGCGTGAAAAATTTCTTCACCGAGAATTACGACCACCCGATTTTTGAATGCGGAATACAGCTTGTTGATATGATTTATCTGCGAAGGAAACTATAAAAATTTCGCCCGAGCGATTGTGCGTTCGGGCAGTTTTTTGCGTAAAACTACTTGAATTTTCCCACAATATATAGTATAATAAAAATAAGTATTGCACATCGGAGGGAGCTATGGATAATTTTTATCAGGTTGATATTTACACGTCAAGCGAGGCGATTGACGGGATAACGGGCGCGCTTCAGGATTACGGCGTGACCGGCTTTATAATCAAGGACGGCGCGGATTTCGAGGATTTTCTTGCCGACAAAAACGCAAACTGGGATTATGTTGACGACAGCCTGATGTCGCTCAAAAACGCCGAGCCTTGCATAACGGTTTACGTTCACGAAAACGCTCAAGGGAGAGAAACTCTTGAGGCAATCAGAGCGCTTGTCGAGAGCTATAAGGCGAAAAATTCCGACGGATTTTACGGGAATATCCGAATGGAGCTTGCAAACGTCAAGGAAGAGGACTGGGCGAACAACTGGAAGCAGTATTACAAGCCGTTTCGCGTGGGAAAAAGCCTTGTGATAAAGCCTTCGTGGGAGCAGGTTGAGGCGAAGGACGGCGACAAAATTCTCGAAATTGACCCCGCGTCAACTTTCGGCACGGGACAGCACCACACCACAAAAATGGTTATGGAAACGCTTGAAACCGTGATAAAAGGCGGAGAGCGCGTTCTCGACCTCGGCTGCGGAAGCGGAATTTTGTCGATTGCAGCACTTCTGCTCGGTGCAAGTGACGTCACAATCTGCGATATCTTTGAGAACGCCGTGAAAACCGCGTCCGAGAATATTGAGAAGAACAATTTCACAACCGAGAAATACCGCGCGTTTTGCGGCGATATTATCAGCAATTCCGCGCTTCGCGAGAAAATCGGCGGCGGATTTCAGGTAATCTGCGCGAACATTGTCGCCGATGTCATTATCGGAATGAGCGGTCTTTTCGCAGGATTTCTTGCCGAGGGCGGCGTTCTTATCGTATCGGGAATTATCGACGAGCGGCTTGACGAGGTTCTCGAAGCACTTTCGGAAAACGGCTGGAAAAAGGTTTCCGCGCTTAACGAAGAGGGCTGGAACTGCGTTTTGCTTTCGTGATGACATTTTGCTCGCCTTCTGCATATAGTGCAGAAAAGGGGGCGGAATTATGCAGTTTCTATACGTTTTCGGGCTGATGTTTCTGGCAATTTTCGGGGCTGCTATGCTTGCCGAGATTTTTTGCAAGGCAATTTTCAGAAGCTCTTTGAGGAGCTTTGACATCTACGTCAAACCCTCGGAGGACTTGGCTGAATTTATCGAGCACGCCCGTAAAAGCGAAATTATCGGCGAGATTAACATAATTGACGGTGAGGCAGACGAGCAGGCGGTTTTGCTTGCGGAGAAATACGACAACGTACATTTGTGTGCGGATTTGGTGAAAAAGATTGACTGAAACTAATTTGCAATGCGTCACGGGCGGCGTCGAGGACGTCGTGTACTACAACGAGGACAGCGGCTACATCGTGCTTGATATGGACGTGGACGGCGCGCTGATAACCGCTGTCGGGAATATGGGCGATGTGCGCGAGGGTGAGCAGCTCACGCTGTACGGCGACTATGTCACAAATGCGAAATACGGCAGACAGTTCAAGGTTGAAATCTTCGAGCGCTCCTTGCCGACCGACGTGAACGCGTTTCGGAAATACCTAGGTTCGGGAGTTATACGCGGCGTTGGACCGTCGATGGCGAAAAAAATTGTCGAGGCTTTTGGCGAGAAAACGCAGGAAATTCTCGAAAGCGACCCGCAGCAGCTCTCGGTTATCAAGGGAATTACCGCGGAGCGCGCGTTTGAAATCGGACAGGAATTTCACAATATCACGGGACTGCGCAAGGCGATGACGTTTTTCTCGAAGTACGGGATTGCTCATTCGTACATAGCGGCTGCGTGGAAATTTTACGGCGGCGACCTTATACGCGCGGTTAGCGAGAACCCGTATCTGATGTGCGAGAGCGGAATTGAGCTGCCGTTTCCCGAAGCCGAGAGAATTGCCGCGGATTTGCGTTTTCCCGCCGACAGCGTGTTTCGTCTGGCAGCGGGAGTTCTCTGGCAGCTGCGGCTTGCGGCAAACGACGGGAACACCTGCGTTCGGGAAAATGTGCTTTGCAGTGAGGTTACGCAAACGCTTTACATTGACAGAAGTCAGTACACCGCAGCGCTCGATTATCTCAAGGAGCGCGGCGATATTGTTGACTTTGATAAATTCGGCGAGCGGTTTATTTATCTCACGGAGTATTATCAAGCCGAGTGCTTTATCGCGGACAAAATCGCCGAGATGATTAAGCACTCAAGCGGCGAGGAAACCGACTATTCCGAGGAAATCGAGGGCGTTGCCTGGACAACGGGTATCGAGTACGAGGAGCTTCAGAAAAAGGCGATAAACGGCTGTATGAACAACCGCGTCTTTATCCTCACGGGCGGTCCCGGCACGGGAAAAACCACAACACTGAACGCGGTTATCGAGCTTTGCCGTCAGCGTAAGCAGCGAATTAAGCTTGCCGCTCCCACGGGACGTGCGGCAAAGCGGGTCGCCGAGCTTACTGGAGCGCCCGCGCAGACAATTCATAGATTGCTTGAAGTGGATTTTGCCGCCGGCGGGAACAGCTTCAAGCGCAACGAGGAAAACCCGCTTTCGTGCGATGTGCTGATAATTGACGAGATGTCGATGGTGGACGCGCAGCTTTTCGCTTCGCTTTTGAAAGCGGTGAAAACGAGCACGCGGCTGATTATGGTCGGCGACAGCAATCAGCTTCCTTCGGTCGGTGCGGGAAATATACTTCACGATTTGATTGACAGCAAAAGGGTGCCGACAGTCGAGCTTGTCGAGATTTTCCGTCAAGCCGCGCAGAGCCTTATCGTCACAAACGCGCACAAGATTATCAAGGGCATATACCCCGAGCTTAACGACAGGAAAAACGACTTTTTCTTTATGCGCTCGGACAGCGAGGAGGCAACGCTTCGGCTGGTTGTCGACCTTTGCGCAAGGCGGTTGCCGAAAAGCTACGGCTATGACGCGCTTGACGATATACAGGTGCTTTGCCTGTCGAGAATAGGCACGCTCGGCACGGGAAATCTCAACAAGGAGCTTCAGCTTGCTCTCAATCCGCCGTCAAAGGACAAGCGCGAGATGAATTTTTTGAACACGCTTTTCCGTGACGGCGACAAGATAATGCAGACGAAGAATGATTACGATGTGGAATGGCGGCGCGGTGCGGAAAAATCGCACGGCGTGTTCAACGGAGATATCGGGAAAATTTCCGATGCGGACAGGGTAAATTCGCGCTGTATAATCGATTTTGACGGTCGAAAAGCGTTTTACGACGGCGAAATGCTGAAAAAAATCGAGCACGCCTACGCCGTGACCGTTCACAAAAGCCAGGGCAGCGAGTATCCCGCGGTGATAATCCCGCTTCCAAACCGTATGGACAGGCTTTCTTACAGGAATTTGCTGTACACGGCGGTTACGCGCGCCAAGAAAACGCTAATCATAATCGGCACGGAAAACAAAATCCGCGAGATGGTTGACAACAACCGAAAAACCGTGCGGTGTTCGTGTCTGAAAGAAATGTTAGAGGATTATTTTGATTAAATCTGTCAAGCTTTACGAGTATCTGCGAAAAACGGTTTCGGTTGTCGCGCCGAACCGCTGCCCGTTCTGCGGGGACGTTATCGATGCGGAAAAATACTACTGTCCGCGCTGTTTTGAGCACCTGCCGTTCGTGGAAAAAGAGCTTTCGCCGCCCGAAAATATATCGCGGCTGATTGCTTGCTGCTATTACCGTCACCGCGCGCGAAAAGCGGTTTTGCAGCTCAAATACGGCTGCCTTGTTTATCCTGCGGACGCTTTTGCGCTGATGATATCGGAGAAGCTGGCGGGAGTTTCCGCAGACTTGATTGTTCCCATTCCGAGCAGCCGAGCGAGTATCAGAAAGCGCGGTTTTGCAACGGCTGAGCTTATCGGAAAAACGGTTTCGATGAGGACGGGATTGCCGATGGTGAAAGCACTCGGCGCAAACCGAGATAAAAAGGAGCAGAAAGGTCTTTCCGCGAGAAACCGCCTGATAAACGCACAAAGCGCGTTCTTCATTAAGAGCGGCTTCGATTTAAGCGGGAAAACGGTTGTGCTTCTCGACGATGTTTGTACAACGGGCGCAACGCTTTCGGCTTGCGCTAAGCTGCTGCTTGACGCGGGCGCAAAGGAAGTTATCGCCGCGGTTTTCGCAAAAACGCTGAGCTGCGGCAATATCGAACTCACGCGAAAAAAGTACAGGCTGCGCGGTTGATTTTTTGCGGAAAATGTGTTATAATAAAATGATGATAAAACGAGGATTTGTATGACGATAAAAATTTCTCAGGAAGAAACAGAGCGGCAGCGTGAATTTGCGCAAAAGGTCCGCGAGATAAACCAAAATCTCGAAACCCCGCCGACAGCGCACGTTCGCACATTCGGCTGCCAGCAAAATATGAGCGATGGCGAAAAGCTCAAGGGAATGCTTGCCGAGATGGGCTACGGAATTGTGGGCGAACCGGACGGCGCGGACGTGATTATCTTCAACACCTGCGCGGTTCGCGAAAACGCCGAGGACAGAGTTTTCGGCAACCTTGGCGCTCTCAAGCACGAAAAGCGCTGCAATCCGAACGCGATTATCGCGGTTTGCGGGTGTATGGTTGAGCAGGAGCACATCACCGAGCGCATCAAAAAGAGCTTCCCGCACGTCAGCCTTGTTTTCGGTACAAACGCGCTTCACACGCTTCCCGAGTTGATTTACGGACAGCTCACCGAGCATAATCGAGTGTTCTCCGTACCGAAAAACGACGGAGTTATCGCCGAGGGAATACCGCTTCGGCGCGAGAACAATATTTTGGCTTCGATACCGATTATGTACGGCTGCAACAACTTTTGCAGCTACTGCATTGTACCGTATGTGAGGGGAAGAGAGCGTTCGCGCGAGATGAATGATATCGTGAACGAGGCGAAAACGGCAATCGAAAGCGGCGCAAAGGAACTGCTTCTGCTCGGGCAGAACGTAAATTCCTACGGCAAGGAGCACGGCACGAGTTTTGCTGAGCTTTTGCGGAAAATCAACGCGCTCCCCGGAGAATTTAGAATTTGCTATATGTCAAGTCACCCGAAGGACGCGACGCGCGAGCTTATCGACGCAATCGCCGAGTGCGAAAAGGTTACAAGGCATTTTCATCTGCCGGTGCAGAGCGGCTCGTCGAGAGTTCTCACGCTGATGAACCGAAAATACACGCGCGAGGATTATATAGAAATTGTCGATTATATCCGCGAGAAAATCCCCGATGCCGCGCTTACTTCGGACATTATCGTCGGCTTTCCGGGTGAAACTCGCGAGGATTTTGAGCAAACGCTTTCGCTTATCGAGAGGGTGCGCTTCGATTCGCTCTACACCTTCATTTACAGCCCGCGAAAAGGCACGAAAGCTGCCGAGATGGACGACCCGATTTCCGAGGAGGAAAAGGGGAAGTGGTTTCGGGAGCTGCTTGACGTGCAGGGTGAAATCGGTATGAATTTGTACGAAAAGTACGTTGGGCAGACCTTCCGCGTTCTCTGCACGGGAACGGGAAGAACAGGCAGCGGAACGCTTACGGGCAAAACTCCGCAGGACGTTATTGTTGATTTTGACGGCGACGAGGCGCTTATCGGCAGCTTTGTCAACGTTAAGATAGAAAAGGCTCTTAACTGGGCGCTTTTGGGAAAAATTACTGATTAAAGGAGAAAAATTATGACGGTTATTGATGCAGCAAGACAGCTTGGCGCGGTTGTTCAGACCGACCCGCGTTATATCGAGTACGTTAAAGCAAAGACGATGAACGACGCTGACGAGGAGCTTCAGAAGCTCATCGGCGATTTCAACCTTATTCGCCAAAATCTCACGATGGAGACCAATAAGGAACCCGAAGAGGTTAACGGCGAGAAAATCAAGGAGCTGAACCTGAAAATGCAGGCGGCTTACGAGAAGATTATGGCGAACGAGAATATGGCTATGTTCACCGTGGCAAAGCAGGGAATGGACAAGCTGATGAGCGAAATCAACACGATTTTGACCTATTCCGTTGAGGGAATGGACCCCGCGACCTGCCCGAGCGAACCGCCCGCTGCCGAGTGCACGGGAAGCTGCTCGACCTGCGGCGGCTGCGGCTGATTTTTAGAAAATTTGACTGCCGAACGTCTGTTTTTCGCGGACGTTCGGTAAAATTATCAAGGCAGTAAAATGAGGTGGTGAGAGGAATGGCAGAGGAAAAGACCGTGGAAAAAGAGTCGCCGATGCTCAAGCAGTACAAGGAAATCAAGGAGAAATACCCCGATTACATACTGTTTTTCCGCTTGGGTGATTTCTACGAAATGTTCTTCGAGGACGCTTTGACGGTTTCGCGGGAACTGGAGCTGGTGCTGACATCGAGAGCGGGTTCGCCGATGTGCGGAGTGCCGTTTCACAGCGCGGAAATCTACATAAAACGGCTTATCGACGCGTCCTTTAAGGTGGCAATCTGCGAGCAGCTTTCCGACCCGCACGCCTCAAAGGGCTTGGTTCAGCGTGGGGTAATCCGCCTTGTAACCGCCGGAACGGTTATCGAAGCGTCAATGCTATCCGAGGACCGCAACAATTACATCACCAGCATTTACGCCTGCGAGGACGGAATAGGACTGGTTTTTGCGGACATTTCCACGGGTGAAATTCACGTTTTTGAGAAAAAGGGCAAGCACCGCGAAAACGAGGTTATCTCGGAGCTTTCGCGTTTTCACCCCGTTGAGCTGCTGATAAACCGCGATTTTGTGGATTTGAAAGAGGTTTCGCGGTTTGTTTCGGACGGCTTGAAGAAATGCGTCTGCGAAATGCGCGACGACGGCGAATTTGACAACTCGGATTTGTCCGTGATAACCGAACAGTTCGAAAACAGCGCCGATGTAAATTCTCTCGGTGTCGCTGCGCTCCCGCTTGCACAAAAGGCGCTCTGCGCACTTTTCCGTTATGTGGGAAATTCCTACAAGGCAACCGTAAAGCGCTTCACGGGAATTTCCGCGCACACAACCGAGGAATATATGGAGCTCGGCTTAACCACGCGCCGCAACCTTGAACTCTGTGAAACGTTGCGCTCGGGAGAAAAGCGCGGCTCGCTGTTCAGCGTGCTTGACAAGACCTCTACCACGATGGGCAGAAGAAAGCTGCGCTCGTGGATTGAGCGCCCGCTTATCTCTCACGCGAAAATTATCGACAGGCTGAACGCTGTTGAGGAGCTGATGAAAAATTCGGCGGTGTTAAGCGATTTGCGGGAGCTTTTGCGGAATGTCTATGATTTAGAGCGGCTTTTGTCGAGAATTGCCTACAAAACCGCTTCACCAAAGGACGTTCAGGCGATGGGAAAAACGCTCGGCGTGCTCCCCGCGATAAAGCAGGAGCTGAGCGGCTTGAACTCGCGGCTGCTGCGCGAGCTGAACGACAGCATAAGCGACCTCACGCATACTGCTTCGCTTATCGAAAACGCGCTGAGGGACGAGCTGCCTGCGAATATCCGCGACGGCGGCGTTATTCGGGACGGCTTCAATGAGGATATAGACAGGCTTCGCGACATCTCATCGGGCGGTGAAAAGATACTGCACGAGATTGAGGAACGCGAGCGCGAGGCAACGGGTATCCGCACGCTGAAGGTCGGGAACAACCGTGTTTTCGGATATTACATCGAGGTTTCAAACAGCTTCAAGGACAAGGTTCCCGAGCATTATATCCGCAAGCAAACCCTCACCAACGGCGAGCGTTATATCACCGAGGAGCTGAAAAAAATTGAGGGCGAGATTTTCACGGCAAACGAGCGACTGCTTGCTCTCGAGCAGAGCATTTTCTCGGAAATCCGCGATTTTATCGGCACAAAGCTGAACGAAATCCAGAAAACCTCGGTTGCGCTGTCTGAGGTAGACGCGCTTTGCAGCTTTGCTCAGGTGAGCCTTGAAAACAACTACACCAAGCCCGAAATCACGATGGACAGCGTTATCGACATCAAAGACGGGCGGCACCCTGTCGTGGAAAATCTGCTGCTTGACTGCCAGTTCACGCCGAACGACGTCTATCTTGATTCAACCGACAACAAGCTGCTGATAATCACAGGACCTAATATGTCGGGTAAATCTACGTTTATGCGGCAGACCGCAATTATCGTGCTGATGGCGCAGATAGGCTGTTTTGTGCCCGCGAGGTACGCGAAAATCGGCGTTGTGGACAAGATTTTCACGCGTGTGGGCGCGTCCGATGATTTGACCGCGGGACAGTCTACGTTTATGGTGGAGATGAACGAGGTTGCGGAAATCCTCAAAAACGCCACGAAAAACAGCCTTGTTATTCTCGATGAAATCGGTCGCGGCACGTCAACCTTTGACGGAATTTCAATAGCGAAATCGGTTGCCGAGTACATCTGCAACAAAATCGGCGCGAAAACGCTGTTTGCTACGCATTATCACGAGCTTATCTCGATGGAAAAGGAACAGCGCGGCGTGCGGAATTTCAGCGTTGCCGTCACAAAGCGCGGCGATGATATAAAATTCCTGCACAAAATTGTCGAGGGCGGCACGGACGACAGCTACGGTATCGAAGTCGCGAAACTCGCGGGTTTGCCGAATAAGGTTGTACAGCGGGCAAAGGAAGAGCTGAAGGAGCTTGAAATCAGCGGCAAGGTGAGAATGGCGGAAGCTATCGAAAAAAGCCGCGACAATCAGTTCAGCTTAACCGCTGTCGAGGAGCAAAACGCGATTGCCCGAATAAGAGCCGCGGATTTGAACTCAATGACGCCGCTTGACGCGATGATGCTGATTAAGGATATCAAGGAAACCTTGTAGGAGAAAATATGACCGTTAAAAAGAGAGCGATTTTGATAACTTTGGCGGCTGTACTTATTGCGGGCGCGTTTGTCGGCGGATTTTTTGTCGGAAAGAACACTCAAAAGCAGGCAGATTTACCTAACTGCGAGGTTGTTTACGCCGAGATTATTTCAGTAAACGGCGCTAATTTCCACGTCAAGGGACTTGATGTCAACGACGTAAACGGGCGCGGCGAGTTCACCTTCTCCGCAAAGGAAAACACTCGTCTTGTCTGGAGAGGAACGGAGCTTTCGGTGTCGGATTTTAAAGCGGGCGACAGGATTGCGTTTTACTATCGCGGAGCGGTTTTGGAGAGCTTTCCCGCGAAGATACCGAATATTTTGATGATAAAGCTGCTGGACGATAAGGTGTAGAACGGAGAAAAAATGCCGAAAATAAACCAACTAGACAAAAGCGTATACGAGCTGATTGCCGCGGGCGAGGTTATCGAGCGCCCCGCTTCGGTTATCAAGGAGCTTTGCGAAAACTCGATTGACGCGGGCGCGCTGAATATTTCCGTGGAAATAAAGCGCGGCGGCATCACTTATATGCGTATAACCGACGACGGCTGCGGGATATCCTACGACGATATGCCGCTTGCTTTTCGCCGTCACGCAACAAGCAAGGTGCTGGAAATCGCCGACCTTGAAAATATCGTAACGCTGGGGTTTCGCGGGGAAGCACTGGCTTCCGTGTGCGCAGCGGCGAGAGTTGAAACCATAAGCAGGCGCGGCGTGGACAAGCTCGGCGTGCATTATCGGATTGAGGGCTCGGTGCCGATGGAGTACGAGAAAACGGGCTGCGCGGAGGGCACGACAATCATAATCCGCGACCTGTTCTACAACACGCCCGCGCGCCTGAAATTCCTCAAAAAGGACGTCACCGAGGGAAATTACTGCGCGCAGGTTGTAGAAAAGCTCGCGCTCTCGCATCCGAACATCTCGTTTCGGTTTATCCGCGACGGCAAGCAAACGCTCCTCACATCGGGCGACGGCAGCTTTTACAGCGCAATTCACGCGGTTTTCGGAAAACAGTTTGCGGCTTCTATGATACCTGTCGAGAATGTTTACCGTGAAATCGAGGTTGCGGGTTTTGTGAGCTCGCCGCTTTTCACAAAATCCAACCGTACAATGCAGAATTTCTTCGTCAACGGAAGAAGCGTGAAAAGTCCGGTTTGCTGCGCGGCTCTCGAGGAGGCTTTCCGAAACAACATTATGGTCGGGAAATTCCCCGCATGTGTTTTGTGCATAAATCTTGACCCTGTTGACCTTGACGCGAACATTTCTCCCGCGAAAACCGAGGTTCGTTTTGCCAACGAAAAAGCGGTGTTTGACGCGATTTATTTCGCGGTGAAAAACGGGATTATGGGCTATGACGAAAGCCGCGAGATTAAGCTTGACGACTCGCCCGAGGACGACGAAAAGCCGACTGTTTCGATACCGGTGGGCAGGGAGATTTTCTCCGTTCCGACAGCGAAGCCCGATACCGAGAGCTTTTACAAGAAAAACGTGCCGTTTGAGTTCCCCGAGGTTAAACAGGAAGCCGAGCAGGCGGTAATCTCCGAGGTTATCACGCCGCTTGTTGCAAGCAAGGTTGAACCCGCCGAGGAAAGCAAAACGGAAAGCGTTGAGGAAAGTCAGCCGAGCCTTGCGGGATTTACGTTTATCACGGAAAAATCCTTTGAGAAGCGCGAAAAGCCGGAAACTCCTCCCGCAGAAATTCCCGAAGAACCCGAGATTTCCGCCGAAGATATACGCGTTATCGGCGAGCTTTTCAAGACGTATATCCTCTGCGAGAGCGAAGAAACGCTGATTTTGATTGACAAGCACGCGGCTCACGAGCGGATAAATTTCGAGCGTTTCAAAAAGGCTGCGAACATTCACGGGCAGCTGCTTATCGAGCCGTGTCCCGTGTTTCTTGCACCCGAGGAATATGACGCGGTGAAGCTGTTCGCGGACAAGCTGGAGAATGTCGGTATACTGCTGAAATTTGAGGACGGCGGGAAGGTTCTTGTGGAGGGCGTTCCGCAGTCGCTTGAGGAGTGCGACCCCGAGGACTTGCTCCAGAGCATTTCGGAAACGCTTGCTCTCGGCAGCGACAATGCAGAAGGAATGCTGTTCGATGACGTTCTGCACACAATGGCTTGCAAGGCGAGTATCCGCGCGAATGAAAATCAGAGTATTTCGGAGCTGACTTACCTCGCGAAAATGGTTCTCGGCGACAGAAATATCCGATATTGTCCGCACGGGCGACCGGTAATAACGCAGATTTCCAAAAAGCAGATTGAGAAATATTTCGGGAGAATTGTCTGAATGAATAGGATAATTGTGGTTTGCGGACCGACGGCTTCGGGGAAAACGGCGCTTGCGGTTGAGCTTGCGAAAATCTACGGCGGAGAGGTAATTTCCGCCGATTCTATGCAGATTTACACCGATATGGACATCGCCTCCGCAAAGGCGACTCCCGAGGAACAGCAGGGTATCCCGCACCATCTGATGAATTTTCTTGAACCCACGGAGAGCTTTTCGGTAGCGGATTACGTCAGCTTGTGCAACGAAAAGGCGCGGGAAATCATCGCGCGCGGGAAAATCCCGATAATCTGCGGCGGAACGGGGCTTTATATCTCGTCGTTTGTGGACAATATCGAGTTTGACGAAAGCGGGCAGGATTTCGAGTACCGCGAGGAAATGCGGAAATTTGCCGAGGAAAACGGCGCGGCGGCGCTTTTGGAGAAGCTTCGCGAGGTTGACCCGGAAACCGCCGCGACGCTTCACGAAAACAACATCGGTCGGGTTATACGCGCGCTTGAGGTGTACAAAACGACCGGTCACACGATTGCCGAGGCGAAGCGAAATTCGCGGAAAAATCCATCGCCGTTTGAATTTGCGATGATAACGCTGGAATACGCCGACCGTGAGCAGCTCAAAAACCGCATTAATATGCGCGTTGACCGAATGGTTGAGATGGGGCTGGTTGACGAGGCGAGAGCCTGCTTTGAGCAGATAAACCGCCCGACCGCCGCACAGGCTATAGGCTGCAAGGAGCTTTACCCGTACTTTCGCGGCGAGAAAACGCTTGCCGAGTGCGTGGAAGAACTGAAGCTGCGCACTCGTCAATACGCGAAAAGGCAGATGACGTGGTTTCGGCGCGATAAGCGAATAATCCCCGTTGTTGTCCGGCAAAACGACAGCTTTCAACAAATTGTTGAAAAGGCGAAGTCAATTATCGACGAGAAGTTTTATAAATAGCTTACAAATTAAGGAAAACAAGGAATAAACTGGATAATCAGAGCGATTTTTTGAAAATTTTTTTGAAAATATTCTTGAAAATTTTAAAAAAATAGTAGCATTTTTTTGAAAAGTATGTTATACTATTACTATATAGTTGGGGAGAGTTTGCTTTTTTTCAAAAAGCGGCTTCGCTCACAG
>SFLN01000029.1 GCA_004554555.1 [Eubacterium] saphenum
TACGGTTGAAATTCGTTCGGTGAACCATCGTTATTACGAGTTTTCCTGCCGTTTGCCGAGGAGTATGAATTTCGCGGAGGAGCGCATAAAGTCGTTCCTTTACGGCAAGATTTCGCGCGGTAAGGTTGAGGTATCGGTGCTTGTGCAGAACGTCGCGGCGATTTCCGAGAAGATTACCGTGAATAAGGAAGTCATCTCGGAATACATAGCGGCGCTGCGCGAAATCAAGGACGAGTTCAACCTAACCGACGACCTCGCGCTGTCAAACGTTATGAGAATTCCCGATGCGTTCACCGTCGTAAAGGCTGAAACCGATGAGGAACAGCTCTGGGAGGACCTCAAAAGCGTGCTCGAGCAGGCACTTGGCAACTTCCTGAAAATGCGTGAAACCGAGGGTGAGAAAATGCGCGCGGATATACTCGAGCGGGCTGCGGTTATCGAGAAGAACGTTGATTTTATCGAAGAGCGCTCGCCGAAAATTGTCGAGGATTACCGCAAGCGCCTTTACGACAGAATGTGCGAGGTGCTCGACGGGAAGAACGTGGACGAAGGAAGAATTTTGCTCGAAGCGGGAATTTTCTCTGAGAAAACCGCTGTTGACGAGGAAACGGTTCGTCTGCGCTCGCATATTTCGCAGCTTCGCTCAATGCTCGAAAGCACCGAGCCGATAGGCAGAAAGCTGGATTTTCTCGTTCAGGAGATGAACCGCGAAACCAACACGATAGGCTCGAAGGTTCAGGATATCGAGGTAACGAAGGTTGTCGTTGACCAGAAGAGCGAGATTGAAAAAATCCGCGAACAAATTCAGAATATTGAATAAAACCCCTTGACAAATTCCGGCAGATGTAATATAATGTAAGGGTGAGGAAACTCACAAATACATTATTATCTGTTTCGGGGCGGGGTGCAAGTCCCCACCGGCGGTTAAAGTCCGCGAGCGGCAGAACGGGCGGTTTGGCTCGGAAAGCTGTTGAATCGGTGAAATTCCGATACCGACGGTATAGTCCGGATGAAAGAACAGAACACAAATAGTCTATATTTGCGCCCCCGATTTTTGGATTTTTGTCTGAAAATCGGGGATTTTTGTTCGACAAAGGCAAACCCTGAGGAAAGGGAATTTCAATGGAAAACACGGTTAAACAAGGGAGAAAAGTGGACGTAAGGTGGCTGGTGTTCACGGCGCTGATGGCGGCGCTGTCGTATGTGCTGGCAGAATTTGAGATTAAAGTTCCGATAATGCCGTTCTTCATCAGCTTCGATTTCTCGGACGCACCCGCAATGCTGGCGTCGCTCACGATGGGACCTGTTTCGGGCGTTTTCGTCTGCCTTATCAAGAACGCAATCGGATGTATTACATCAAGCACGGGCTGCGTGGGAGAGCTGTCCAACTTTATTCTGGGCGTTGCGCTGGTACTGCCCGCGGGAATTATCGCCCACAAGAAGAAAAAGCTGTCGCGCGCGGTAATCGGCTGCGCGGTCGGAGCGGTTACAATGGCGCTTTTTGGCTTTGTGTCAAACTTTTTCCTCATCTACCCGCTTTTCGACAAGATGATACTCCCGATGGAAGCCATCATCGGCGCTTATCAGAAAATTAACCCGAATGTAAACAATCTCGCGGAGTGTCTGCTGGTGTTCAACGTGCCGTTCACGTTTGTGAAAGGCTTGATAGCGGCGCTGTTCTCGCTGTTCCTCTACAAGCACCTCCGACCGATATTCAGCAACATTTATCGGGAGAAATAATATGGAGAAGTTATGTCGTTCACAAAGGCTGTAAAGCATTTTCGGACAATTACAAAGCACCGCCACAAGGTAATCGCGCATTGTGCAAAAGTTGGGATACTTTGGCAGGGACTTCGGCACGATTTGTCGAAATACACGCCGACTGAGTTCTGGCAGGGCGCGCGGTTTTATCTGGGAAACCGTTCCCCGAACGAGGGGGAGCGCGAGGCTTACGGTTATTCAAAAGCGTGGCTTCACCACAAGGGCAGAAACCGTCATCACTTCGAGTACTGGGTTGATTACAACCCGAAGGTGCGCCGAAACGAACCTGTGAAAATGCCGCTGAGGTTTGTCGCGGAGATGTTCTGCGACAGGGTTGCCGCGAGCAAGATTTATCAGGGCAAGAATTACACCGACCAAAGCGCGCTTGACTATTTCGAGCGCGGAAAGGCAAACAGGGTAATTCACCCCGAAACCTCGGATTTGCTGGAGAAGTGGCTTAAAATGCTCTCGGAAAAGGGCGAAAAGGAAACCTTCGCGTATATCAAGGCGTTTGTGCGGCAGAACAAGGATTATTGACCTAAAATACAAATCCGCTCTCGGGAATATGCTCGGGAGCGGATTTTTTAGGTTGACTTTGGGCTTGAAATGTGGTATAATTGTGTTGGAGATAATTTTTGATTTTATCAAGCGCAATCCCTTTTTTCTCGAAAATACAGCTTTTAAAAGCGGAACTTGCATTTTTTCAAGAGAAAATTTTGACGAATTACGATTTTTCAAGGGATTTTCGGAATTATCTTGACATTTTCTGCAATATGTAGTATAATGTAATTGCAAAATTATTTTAAGGAGAATGAAAGATGGGACTTACATTAACCGAAAAAATTATAAAGGCGCACATTGTTGACGGCGAGATGAAAAAGGGTACGGAAATCGGTCTGAAAATCGACCAGACTCTTACCCAGGACGCTACGGGAACAATGGCTTATCTGCAGTTTGAGGCGATGGGCGTTGACCGCGTAAAGACCGAGCGCTCGGTTGCCTACATCGACCACAACACGCTCCAGAGCGGCTTCGAGAACGCCGATGACCACCGCTTTATCGGTTCGATTGCCAAGAAGCACGGAATTTGGTTTTCGCGCCCCGGCAACGGTATCTGTCACCAGGTTCATCTTGAGCGCTTCGGCAAGCCCGGCAAGACCTTAATCGGCTCGGACAGCCACACCCCCACGGGCGGCGGTATCGGTATGCTGGCGATGGGCGCGGGCGGACTTGACGTTGCGGTTGCAATGGGCGGCGGCGCTTATTACATAACAATGCCCAAGGTTGTTAAAATCAACCTCACCGGCAAGCTCAACGACTGGGTTTCCGCAAAGGACGTTATTCTGAAGGTGCTTGAGATTTTGTCCGTTAAGGGCGGCGTCGGCAAGGTTATGGAGTACTGCGGCGAGGGCGTGAAGTATCTGTCCGTGCCCGAGCGCGCTACAATTACGAATATGGGCGCGGAGCTCGGCGCTACAACCTCGATTTTCCCGTCCGATGAAACAACGCTTGAATTTTTGAAAGCGCAGGGCAGAGAAGAGGATTATGTGGAGCTTTCCGCAGACGCAGACGCGGTTTACGATGAAGAGGTTGATATCGATTTGTCAAAGCTTGTGCCGCTGGCAGCTTGTCCTCATTCTCCCGACAACATCAAGAGCGTTGAAGAGCTTGCGGGAATGAAGATTGACCAGGTTTGCATAGGCTCCTGCACAAACTCCTCGCTCCAGGATATGAGAAAGGTTGCGCACATTTTGAAGGGCAAGACCGTTCACCCGGACGTTTCTCTGGCAATTGCACCCGGCTCAAAGCAGGTGTTCAACCAGATTGCCGCCGAGGGCACGCTTGCAATCCTTATCGAAGCGGGCGCGAGAATACTTGAAAGTGCCTGCGGTCCCTGCATCGGCATGGGACAGTCCCCGAACTCTAAGGGAATTTCGCTTCGCACGTTCAACAGAAACTTCCTCGGAAGAAGCGGCACAAAGGATGCCGAGATTTACCTCGTTTCGCCCGAAACCGCGGCTATTTCCGCAATTACCGGCGTGTTCACCGACCCGAGAACAGTCGGCGCGATGCCTGCTTATGTGATGCCCGAAAAGTTCCTCATCAACGATAATATGGTTGTTCCTCCGGCATCTGTTGAGGAAGCGCCGAGCGTTGAAATCCTGCGCGGTCCGAACATCAAGCCGTTCCCCGTAAACAAGCCGCTTGCCGAGAACATCGAGAGCGCGGTAACTCTCAAAGTCGGCGACAATATCACAACCGACCACATTATGCCTGCGGGCGCGAAAATTCTCCCGCTGCGTTCAAATATCCCCGCGATTTCGGAGTACTGCTTCACCGTTTGCGATGAAACTTTCCCGAAGCGCGCCAAGGAAGCCGGAACTTCGATTATCGTCGGCGGCACGAACTACGGTCAGGGCTCTTCGAGAGAACACGCGGCGCTTGCTCCGCTGTACCTCGGCGTTAAGGCGATAATCTGCAAGAGCTTCGCGAGAATTCACCGCCAGAACCTTATCAACAACGGTATTCTCCCGCTTGAATTTGTCAACGAAGCGGATTACGATAAAATCGAGCAGGGCGACAAGCTGTTGATTGCAAATATCCGCGATATAGTCGCAAACGATGGCAAGATTATTGTCGAGAACAAAACCAAGGGCGAGAGCTACGAGGTTAAGTGCGAGCTGTCCGAGCGCGGCAAGGGAATGATGCTTGCGGGCGGTTTGCTGAACTACACGAAGGGTGAATAATTTGCTGGAAAGCAATGAGATAAAAATGTAAAGGAGAGCAACTATGGCAAAAATTCAGATGACCACACCGCTTGTCGAGATGGACGGCGATGAGATGACGAGAATTATCTGGAAGATGATTAAGGATATTCTCATCAACCCGTACATCGACCTCAAGACCGATTATTACGACCTCGGTCTTGTCCACCGAAACGAAACCGACGACCAGGTGACAATCGACAGTGCGAATGCCACGAAAAAGTACGGTGTTGCGGTAAAGTGCGCGACGATTACGCCGAATGCGCAGCGCGTTGAGGAGTACAAGCTCAAGGAGATGTGGAAATCCCCGAATGGCACAATCCGTGCGATTTTGGACGGAACGGTGTTCAGAAAGCCGATTCTGGTAAAGGTCATCACGCCGTACATTCCCACCTGGACAAAGCCGATTACCATCGCGCGTCACGCTTACGGCGATATCTACAAGAACACTGAGCTGCGCGTTCCCAAGGGAAGCAAGGCGGAGCTTGTCCTCACCGATGAAAAAGGCAAGGAAACCCGCGCTCTTATCCACGATTTCAAGAACTCCGACGGCATTGTTCAGGGTGTTCACAACCTCGACAGTTCGATTTCGAGTTTTGCGAGAGCTTGCTTCAACTACGCGCTTGACTCGAAGGAAACGCTCTGGTTCGCGTCAAAGGACACGATTTCCAAGACCTACGACCACCGTTTCAAGGACATCTTCGCGGAGATTTACGAAAACGAGTACAAGGAAAAGTTCGAGGCGGCTGGAATCGAGTATTTCTACACACTGATTGATGACGTTGTGGCGAGAGTTGTACGCTCCGAGGGCGGCTTTATCTGGGCTTGCAAGAACTACGACGGCGATGTTATGAGCGATATGCTGGCGACCGCGTTCGGTTCTCTCGGACTTATGACGAGCGTTCTGGTTTCGCCCGACGGAAAGTACGAGTACGAGGCGGCTCACGGCACGGTTACACGTCACTATTACAACTATCTCAAAGGCGAGAAGACATCAACAAATCCCATCGCGACAATTTTCGCGTGGAGCGGCGCGCTGAGAAAGCGCGGAGAGCTTGACAACATTCCCGAGCTTTGCGATTATGCAGACAAGCTTGAAAAAGCGTCCGTTCAGACGATGGAAGAGGGCGTTATGGACAAGAATTTGGCAGCTATGTCGAAGCTCGAAAACAAGCGTGTTGTCGATACCGAAACATTCTTGGTTGAAATCAACAACAGACTTTCGGCTCTTATGAAGTAAACGTAAATTTTACGATTTGTCATGAAAACAAGCTGCTCCCGAAAACTTGGGGGCAGTTTGGCTTATTTGGCAATTGTTTCGGCGAAAACGGCGGTGTTTACGCATTTTCAAGCTTTGCGTTATAGAAAACGGCGAGAATTTCATCGGCGGTTTTTCCGTCGCGGGACATACTGTCGGCGGCGGCAAGGCTCATTCCCGTGTTGTTGCCCCAGCCCTTGCAGATAAACACGAAGCAGTCGTCCTCAAACTGAATTTCGATGGCGGCGCTGCGCAGATTGAGCGTGTTTTTGATGAACTCGCCGGTGATGGTCTGACCGCAGATTTTGACGGAAACGAGCGTTCCGTATTCATCGTAAACCGGCTCGGAGAACCATTCTTCGGGCGGTTCACGAAGCCGCTTGATTTCGGAGAGCGCGCGGACTTCGTTCACGGTGTAGGCGTTTTTGCTGAGGAAGCCCTTGCTGAGCGCGTCCGAGGGGAGATTTACCGACGGCATCGCGGGCAGCTTTGGGATTGTTTTCCCGCTTGAAATGCGGCAGAAATCGAGCTGCACGGGCTTCCCGTCAAGCGCGAGGTACTTTTTCGCGGACGCTTCGGCGGCTGTCCTTACAAGAGAGCGTGCCGAGGATTTTACGGCTTTGTCGGTGTAGGGAAACAGGTCGCCTGTCGAAAAATCCGCGCCGTAATTCTCGAAATTATCGCGGTTTTGGAGCGTGTAGAGCGCGTTTGTGTTGACGACAACGGCAAGAGCTTCAAGTGTTTGCGGCTCGTACAAATCGCCGTTTTCGGGGAGAAAACCGCGCAGGCAGCCCTCGAGAAACTCGCTGTAATCAAGGCTTACGATTTCGGAGCGCTCTTTCAGATAAACGGTGACCTTTTGCGGGAACGGGGATTTTTTGGAGGTAACGTTGACCAAAATCACAATCAGAATTACAAACAAAATCAGCGCGCCCGCCGAAACCAAAGTTATTTTCTTAGGCATTTTCAAGTTCCTTTCAGACAAAAATGTGAGCATATTTTGCCTATTTTGCAGCTCGCTCTTGACTTTACGGCGAAAATATGCTATAATTTAAGTTGGATTATTATATGAGGTGAATAAAATGGACAATCTGGAAAAATTGAAGTCAACGGACAAGTTTAAAGCGATGTGCGAGGAATTCTGCAAAAACAGCGTTATAAGCCAGTCCCTGTACAATAAATTCGGCGTAAAAAGAGGCCTGCGCAACTCCGACGGTTCGGGCGTTGTTGCGGGTATCACGAACGTCTGCTGCGTTCACGGCTACGTCATAAGCGAGGGCGACAAGCAGCCTATCGAGGGCGAACTGATTTACCGCGGCTATAACGTCCGCGACCTTGTTCGCGGCGTTCTGAACGACAAGCGTTACGGCTACGAGGAGGTTGTGTACCTGCTGCTGCTCGGTTCGCTGCCGAATGAAAAGGAGCTTCAGGAGTTCTCGCAGCTTCTTGCCGAGTACCGCGAGCTGCCGCGTTATTTTGACGAGGACGTTATTATGCGCAATCCCTCGCCGAATATTATGAACAAAATGCAGCAGGCTGTCCTCACGCTTTACAGTTACGACCACGACGCCGAAAACAACTCGCCCGAGAACGAAATGCTCCAGGCGCTTTCGGTTATCTCGAAGTTGCCCGCGATAATGGTTTCGTCGTATCAGGCGGTGCGTCGTTTCTACCACAACGACAGTATGGTTATGCACCAGATAAACAAGGACGAGAGCCTTGCCGAGAGTATTCTTTCAACGCTTCGCGACGACCGCGCTTATACACCCGAGGAAGCGAAGCTGCTTGACCTTTGTCTTATGCTTCACGCGGAGCACGGCGGCGGTAACAACTCGACTTTCACTTGCCGTACGGTTTCTTCGTCGGGAACGGACGCTTATTCGGCTTACGCAGCGGCAATCGGCTCGCTGAAAGGCCCGCGTCACGGCGGCGCGAACATCAAGGTTATGCAGATGCTTGATTTCGTCAAGGAAGGCGTTCACGACTGGAAGGATGACGACGAGGTTGCGGCTTTCCTCCACAAGATAATGCGTAAAGAGGCGGGCGACGGCTCGGGACTTGTCTACGGTATGGGACACGCGGTCTACACTTTGTCCGACCCGAGAGCTGTTATTCTGAAAGAAAACGCGATGAAGCTTGCAAAGGGCACGGATTTCGAGGCTGAATTCAAGCTTCTCGACAGCATCGAGCGCCTCACTCCCAAGGTATTTGCGGAGGAGCGCGGCGATATTAAGAATATATGCGCAAATGTTGATATGTATTCGGGACTTGTCTATAAAATGCTGAAAATTCCCGTTGAGATGTACACGGCGCTGTTTGCGTGCGCGAGAATGGCGGGCTGGTGCGCTCACAGAATGGAAGAGATGATTAACGGCAAGAGAATTATTCGTCCCGCTTACAAGGCGATTAACCTCAACAAGAAATATATTCCGCTCAAAGACAGAGTATAATATTAGCGGATTTCTGCGGATTTCGGACAGAGATGGGAGCAATTATGAGCAAAAACGGGAAAACAGCGCTGATTGCGGCGGGAGCGGGATTTGTTTTGTGCTTTGCCGCAAGGCTTGTGACGATTTTATTCTTCACGGATATGAACACGGGCTTTTTAAATCACGGAAGCGAGATTTTGTGCAACCTGTTGATTTACGGCAGCTTGGCAGCGGCGGCGATTGCTGCGGGAGTGCTTTTGCGAAAAGAGCCAAAAGGAGTTAAACCGTCGGAAAAGGGCTGTCTTGTAATCGGCTTTGTAACCCTTTTGGCGGCGCTTTGCGCGGGCTACGAGGGAATAACGGAAACAAGCGCGCTTACGCCTTCAATGTTTCTGATAATCACGGATTTTGTCGGCGCGGTTTATATGGCAGTGCTGGCGTTTGCGATATTGTACAAAAAGTCGTTCACGCCCGCGCTTGGCTTTTGCTATTCGATAATCGGAGTTTACTGCGTTTTCCGCGGAATTTATGTGTTTATGAACCGAATGGTTATCGCGGCGGTGCCCGAGTATCTCGCGGAAGTGTTGGAGATAATCTTCCTCGCGCTGTTTTTTGCGATGTTTGCGCGGCTGTTTTCGGGCAACGAGGAAAAGCTCACAAAGCCGATGATGATTATGAGCGGCGTGGGAGCGGCGATTTTAACGCTTTCTTCATCGCTCGGCACAATTTTTTCCAAGCTCTTTGCACCGGCGGAGATTGCCGAAAGAATTACCGCGTCAACCAAATATGCAGAGGTTTTTTATCAGAATCAACACGGCAGAAACGGCTATATAATGACGTTTACGCCGTATGTTAATATGGCTTTGGGGCTGCTTGCGATAGCTGCGGTTGTGGTTACGTTGAAATCCGGCAAAGTTGAAGAACCCGCAGAACCCAAAGCTCAGCCCGAGGAAAAACTTGAAAAAGAACAGTCCGATAATCGGTAATCGAGGTTTTTGTGAAAAGAAAAATTGCGGCGCTTTTGGCGCTTTGTCTGATGTTGTGCGGGTGCAGCGCGGGGGTATCGATTGAGAATATGCTCACGCCGCCGCGGCTGCTCGCGGAACAAAATGAAATCTACGACGAGCTTAAAAAAAGCGTCGGACAGAACGTAAAGCTGAAGTACCCGAGGAGCGGAGATTATCGCTCCGCGTTTGTCATATATGACATTGACGACGAGGAGGGCGACGAGGCGCTGGTGTTTTACGAGAGCAAAAACGCGGCTGCGGGTGAAAGCGCGCTGCGGCTGAAGTTTCTCGACAAAAATAACGGCAAGTGGGAAGCGGTTTACGATTTGGCGTGCGCGGGAAGCGAGGTTGAGAGCATCAGCTTTGCGCGCTTGGGAACGGGCAACGCGGTTGATATAATCATACGCTACACGCTGCTCAACCAGTCGGAAAAAGCGTTTTCGGTAATCCGCTACTCGAACAGAGTTCCGACAACGCTCTATTCGTCGGCATACTCCTGCCTGGAGGTTTTCGACATCAACGGCGACGGAATGGACGAGCTTGTGACGGTGGCAACCGACAAGACCTTGAACACGTCCACGGCGATGATGTTCACCAACAGCGAAAACGGCTTCGAGAAGCTCTCGGAAACGGCGCTTTACGGCGGCGCGGTGGATTATCTGCGCGTTACAAAGGGCAGTCTAAACGAGAATACGCAGGCGTTGTTCTTTGACTACTCAAAGGGCGGCGGACAGTCGGGAACGGACGTTTTGTACTGCTACGGAAACCGGCTTTTCTGTCCCGACAGCGTTGGACAAAACCCGCAGAGCAGCATTATATCAAGGCTCGTGAACGATTATATGTCGGAGATTTACTGCTACGACATCGACGGTGACGGTTTTATTGAAATTCCGTCAACAACGCCGCTTCCTGGCTACGAGGTGCTAACGCTCCCCGAGCAGCTTTGCGCGGTTATGTGGTACACGGTTTCGGACGACAATTTCACGGCGAAATATTACAGCTATTTCTCGGGTAAATACCGCTTTGCGCTGATGTTCCCGAGCCGCTGGCAGGGAGTTGTGACGGCGGTTCCCGATTTTGCGAACAACGAGATTGTGTTTGTTTCGTATGACGAGGAGAAGGGGTTGGTTGTGGACGACACAACGGAGCTTATGAGAATACGCGCGGTTGACAAAGACGATGAGAAAGCGCTTGCGGCGTCGAAGAAGATGAATTTCCTCGGCGAAACGGAAGAAACGTATTTTTGTTACAGCGTGACGAAGGGCTATATGACAGGAAAACTCGTGCTCACGGAGAGCGAGCTTAACAAGAATTTCTTTATGTTGTGATTTTGGGGAACTTTTGGCGCGGGAAAGGATAGCTTATGAAACGAATCTTGGTTTGCGAGGACGAGGACTCAATCCGCGATTTTGTGGTGATTAATCTCCGTAGAGCGGGCTATGACGTGGTTGACGTGGCGTCGGGCGAAGAGGCTGTCGAGGAGTACAAAAAGCAAAACGGCAACTTTGACGTGGCGCTTTTGGACATTATGATGCCGGGAATGGACGGCTTTGCGCTTTGCCGCTGGATAAGGGAGCAGAGCGCGGAAATCGGCATAATAATGCTCTCGGCGAAGAGCCAGGAGATGGACAAAATCAACTGCCTTATGACGGGCGCGGACGATTATGTGACAAAGCCGTTTTCCCCGTCGGAGCTTGTGGCTCGAATTGACGCGATTTACCGCCGCGTTTCGCAGAGCCGTTCACCGAAGGAAGACTCAAAAACCATCAAGGCGGGCCCGTTCACGCTGGACTGCGAGAGCCGAATGGTGTGGAAAAACGGCGAGCTGATTGAGCTGACGCAGGTTGAGTTTCACATGCTGGAGTACCTGATGAAGCACAAGAACACCGCGCTTGACCGCAAGTCGATTTTGCGGCACATCTGGGGCGACTCGTATGTGGGAGAGGACAAGGTTATCGACGTGAATATGCGGCGGCTGCGTATGAAAATCGAGGACGACCCTTCGTCGCCGAAGTACATTATAACGGTCTGGGGTTTTGGGTACAAGTGGAAAGATGAATAAGCCGTTGATTAACATCAAATCAAAGAAAATCACCAAATACGGCAGGCACTCGATTGCGACGCGCTGGATGGTGAACACGCTTTTGGTTGTGGCGATTTTGCTGATTGTGGCGAACGTCTGCGTGTACTATTTCACGCGGCAGTATTACTACGGTTCGGCGGAGAGCTATGTGGTATCCGAGGCGAACGCAGCGCAGATGGTTTTGACGAGGCTCTACGAGGATATGTCGGTCAACTATTCCTCCGAGGTGCGCGAGATGATTGTCAACTTCGACAAAAAAGACCGAATGGAGCTTATGTCGATAAACAAAAACGGTCAGGTTTCGCTCTCATCGAGCGGTTTTTCACCCGACACGACCTACTATATGCCCGATTACGAGGCGGCGCTTGAGAGCGAGGATAAAACAGGTGTTTTTCTGGGATTTAACAACGGCGAGAACATTCTCGCGGTAACGAAAATCATCGAAAAGCCGAGCAGCAACTACCGCGCGCTGCGGTTTGTGACATCGCTTTCGCTGATTGACGCGCAGCTTGCGGGGATAATGTTCGTGTGCGTGATGATAAGCATTTTTGTAATTCTCGTGGTTGTGATGACGGGACTTTACTTTGTGAAATCGATTTGCGTGCCGCTGGTTCAGATAAGCGCAACCGCGAAAAAGCTCGCGACGGGCGATTTTTCCGAGCGTATTCCCGTAAAAACAAACGATGAAATCGGGGAGCTTTCCGCGTCGTTCAACGAGATGGCAAACGAGTTGGAGAACTCCGAGCAGATAAAAAACGACTTCATTTCAAGCGTTTCGCACGAGCTGAGGACGCCGCTCACGGCAATCAAGGGTTGGGCGGAAACGCTCAGCGGCGGATATGAGGAAGAAACGTTTGCAAAGGGAATGAAAGTCATAAACGGCGAAACAAACCGTCTGGAGCAGATGGTTGAGGAGCTGCTGGACTTCTCGAGGATACAGAGCGGGCGGTTTACGATGCAGATGCAGACGATTGACGTCATCGCGGAGCTTGAGGACGCGCTTTTGCTGTACATCGACCGCGCGAAAAAGGAGAACATCACGCTTTCCTACAACGAGCCTCAGTTTATGTGCGCGGTTGTGGGCGACAAGAGCCGCTTGAGGCAGGTTTTCATCAACGTTATCGACAATGCCTTCAAGTACACGGAGGCGGGAAATATCGACGTTCTGGCGGAGAAAAACGACAGCTCCGTGGTGATATCGGTTGCGGACACGGGCTGCGGAATTGCCCCCGAGGACTTGCCGAAGGTCAAGCAGAAGTTCTACAAGGCAAACCGTACGAAGCGCGGTTCGGGGATAGGTCTTGCGGTTGCCGATGAAATTATCGGAATGCACGGCGGAATGATGGAGATAGAAAGCACGCTTGGCGTCGGGACAACGGTTACGATTGTACTGCCGCTGGCGGTTAAGGAAGAGTAAAATGAGCAAAAAAACAAAATGCTGCGAAAAAAAGACAAAGGTCGGCGGACAAGCGCTGATTGAGGGGATAATGATGAAGGGCGTTTCCGTGGGAGCGATGGCTGTCCGCAAAAAGGACGGCTCGATTCACACGGAACAGTGGGAGCTGCCCGAGAAAAAGTGGTACAACAAGGCACTTTTTGTGCGCGGCTGCGTGAATTTTGTGCAGCAGCTCCGCGAGGGCTGGTCTTGTATGAACAAATCCTCGGAAATCAGCGGCGCTTTTGACGATGAAAGCGAGCAGACAAAGTTTGACAAGTGGCTTGAAAAGCACTTCGGTGAAAAGGGCTTTGAGGTTATCACGGGCATTTTTTCGTTTTTGATGATTGTGGCAATGCTCGCGATTTTTCTGTTTGTGCCGTCATATTTGTTCAAGTTAATCGAGAGCGCGGTCGGCGAGGGCACGGACATTTCGATGTGGAAATCCGCGTTTGAGGGCGTGCTGAAGCTGATTTTGTTCGTGGTTTATATGGCGATTGTGGCGCAGATGAAGAGTATTCGCCGCACTTATGAGTATCACGGCGCGGAGCACAAAACGATTGCGTGCTACGAGGCGGGAAAAGAGCTGACGGTGGAGAACATCAGACCGATGCGCCGTTTTCACCCGCGCTGCGGAACGAGCTTTATCATCATCACGCTGCTGGTGAGTATTCTGGTGTACTCGCTTGTGCCGCTTGAACCGGCGGAGTGGTTTGGCATTGAGAATAAGGTGCTTGCAACGCTGCTTCGCGTGCTGATAAAGCTGCCGCTTTTGCCGGTGGTTGTGGGAATTTCTTATGAGATAATCCGGCTTGCGGGCCGTTACACAAACATTCTCACGAAAATAATCTCGGCGCCGGGACTCTGGATGCAGCGCCTTACCACAAAAGAGCCCGACGATAGTCAGATTGAGATAGCGATTGCGGCGGTTCTGCCTTGCCTGCCGAAAGAGGGCGAGGACGACAACTGGTGAGGAACGAAGTTGTGGAGCTAAGGGATTTATTGAGGGAAACGCTCTGCGCGCTTGCTGATAACGGCGTGGAAAACGCGGGCTTTGAGGCGCGGCAGATAATTGAAAAAGCGGGAATTTCACAGATGAAAATTCTCGCCGAGCCGTGTGAAAAAATCTCGCCCGAGGTTTGCGAAAAAGTTCACGAAATGACGGAAAAACGCGTTTCGGGGTATCCTTTGCAGTACATTCTCGGTGAGTGGGAATTTTACGGACTGCCGTTTGAGGTCGGCGAGGGAGTTTTAATTCCGCGGCAGGACACGGAAACTCTGGTTGAAATTGCGGCGGAATTTCTGAAAACGCTGCCCGAAAACGAGCGGAAAACGCTGGATTTATGCGCGGGGAGCGGCTGTATCGGGATAACGCTCGCAAAGCTTTTCGCAGCGGACGTAACGCTTGTGGAGAAGTCCCGCGAGGCGTTTGCGTATCTTGAAAGAAATATCGCGTTAAACGGTGTGAAAGCGCATTGCAATGCGGTTCTCGGGGACTGCTTCGACGAGGAAAAAGTCAGTGGGGAGTACAATTTAATTCTCTCGAACCCGCCGTATCTCACCGAAAAAGATATGGAAAATTTGCAAAAAGAGGTTTCGTTTGAGCCGGAAACGGCTTTGTACGGCGGCGCGGACGGCTTGGATTTTTATCGCGCGCTGCTTGCAAAATACCCGAAAATGCTGAAGGAAAACGGACTTTTTGCGGTTGAAATCGGAATGGGAGAGGAAAACGAGGTTGCGCGGCTGTTTCGCGAAAACGGTCTTGAAGCGCAGTTTGCCGAGGATTATCGGGGGATAATCCGCGTGGTTTACGGTGTTAAATATTGAAAATAAAAATATATGGAGGGCAAAAAAATGGCAATGGAAAAGAAAAAGGCTACGGGAAAATCTGCTGAAAAGACGGAAAAAACCGTTGACGCTGCCGACAAAAAACGCGCGATTGAGATTGCGATGCAGCAGATTGACAAGCAGTTCGGCGAGGGCACGATTATGTTTATGGGCGAGAACAAGCACATGGACCTCGAGCATATCTCGACAGGCTCTCTTATGCTGGATTTGGCGCTCGGAATAGGCGGACTGCCGAAGGGCAGAATTATAGAGGTTTACGGCGCGGAGTCGTCGGGTAAGACAACGCTCTGCCTGCACGCGGTTGCCGAGGCGCAGAAAGCGGGCGGAATGGCTGCGTTTATCGATGTCGAGCACGCGCTTGACCCTGTTTACGCAAAGGCGCTGGGCGTTGACGTGGACAACCTGCTGGTTTCGCAGCCCGACACGGGTGAACAGGCGCTTGAAATTATCGAAACGCTGGTTCGCTCGGGCGCAATCGATATAGTTGTTCTGGACTCGGTTGCGGCGATGGCGACAAAAGCGGAAATTGACGGAGATATGGGTGACGCGCACGTCGGCGTACAGGCGCGTTTGATGTCGCAGGCGATGAGAAAGCTCACCGCGATTATCGGCAAAACCAACTGCGTTGCGATTTTCATCAACCAAATCCGTGAGAAAATCGGCGTGCTTTACGGCAACCCCGAAACCACACCCGGCGGTCGTGCACTTAAATTCTACGCGTCGGTGAGAATTGACGTGAGAAAGGGCGAGCCGCTCAAAAACGGCACGGAAATCATCGGAAGCCGCGTTAAGTGCAAGGTTGTGAAAAACAAGGTTGCGCCGCCCTTCAAGACTGCGGAATTTGATATGATTTTCGGCGAGGGCATTTCCAAAATCGGTGAAATCATCGACTGCGCGGTTGAGTTCAACATAATCAAAAAGAGCGGTTCCTGGTTCTCGTATGACGATATGAAAATCGGTCAGGGCAAGGACAAGGTTAAGGAGTTCTTGAAAGAGAACGCGCAGATTTGCGATGAAATCGAGAAAAAGGTTCGCGATGAATTTGAAAAGCGCGCAAACAACGGTGAGGAAATAATTCCCGCCGAGGAGGAGAAGAAGCCCGAGGAGAAGGCGGAGGACGATTTTTCCGAGTTTGACACCGATGGTGCCGAGTAATGAAAATCACGTCTTTGTCGGAGTATAAGGGCGACACTTGGGAAATAGTTCTCGACAGCGGGCAGAAAATCTTCGTAAACGAGCTTGTGGTGAGCGATTGCCGGCTTTTCGAGGGCAAGGAGATTAGTACTGCGGATTTGTCCGCGATAACCTCAGCCGACCTTGTGAGAAAGGCGAAAAAACGCGCGCTTTACCTGCTCGGAGAGCGGGCGTATTGCAGGGCGGAGCTGTACTCAAAGCTGGAAAAGACGTATAATGCTGAAATTGCCGAGGAGGCGGTTTCGTATGTCGAGGAGCTCGGTTACATCAATGACGAGGATTATGCGGCAAAGTATGCGGAGTATCTGATAAAGGTCAAAAAGCACGGCGTTTATAAGGCGAAGCAGGAAATGCTGCACAAGGGGATACCGCGCGAGCTTTGTGAAAACGCGCTTGCGGAGTATTCCGAGGAAGAGCTGGACGAGGAATTGACCGAGCTTATCGGGAAAAAATATATTGATAAAATAGCGGATTTTGACGGACGTCGAAGGACTGTCGCGGCGCTTGTGCGGAGAGGATACGATTTTACTTCGGTGAAGCGCTGTATAGCAAAATGCTTGGAGGACTTCGATGACGAGGAGTTTTACGAAAATGAGTGAGAAAAAACTTACAAAGGTTGCGATGGTTTCGCTTGGATGCGCGAAAAATCAGGTTGACGCGGAGATGATGATGGCGAGGCTTGCGGACGCGGGCTACGCTTTTGTCGAGGAGCCGGGCGTTTCGGACATCGTTTTGCTGAACACCTGCGGCTTCATCACGGCGGCAAAGGAAGAGGCAATCGAGTGGCTCAACGAGCTGATTGAGCTGAAAAAAGAGGGCAGAATAAAGTATATATGCGTGACGGGCTGCCTTTCGGAGCGTTATCGCGGGGAATTTGCGGAGCTTTATCCCGAGGTTGACGCGGTTGTGGGAATTTCGGAGTACGAGCGGATTGCCGAGGTTTTCGAGGAAATGCAAAAAGGCGAGAAAATCCAGACATTCGGCGACAAGGAAAAGCATACAATGGAAGGCAAGCGGATTTTGTCCACTGCGCCGCATTACGCTTATATGCGAATCGCGGACGGCTGCGACAACTGCTGCACATACTGCGCAATTCCGCAAATCCGCGGGCATTATCGCTCAAGACCGATGGAGAAAATCGTTGAGGAAGCGCGGCTGCTTGCCGAGGACGGCGTGAAAGAGCTTATCTTGATTGCGCAGGACACCACGCGCTACGGGCTTGATTTGTACGGAAAACTGTCGCTGCCCGAGCTGCTGAACAAGCTCTGCGAGCTGGATTTCAAGTGGATAAGAGTGCTTTACTGCTACCCCGAGAGGATTACGGACGAGCTGATTTCGGTAATCAAAAATCAGCCTAAAATCGTGAAATATCTTGACATTCCTATGCAGCACTGCGACGGGACATTGCTCAAGCGAATGAACCGCAAGGGCGACGAGAACTCGCTTCGTGAGCTTGTGGCAAAGCTGCGGCGCGAGATACCGGGAATAACGCTCAGAACCACGTTTATCACGGGTTTCCCGGGCGAAACCGAGGAGCAGTTCAACAAGCTCGGTGAATTTGCCGAGGAGATGAAGTTCGAGAGAATGGGCTGTTTCGCGTACTCCGAGGAGGAGGGAACGCCCGCCGCCGGTTTCCCCGACCAGGTTGACGAGGAAGTCCGTGAGCACCGCAAGGAAATTCTCGAGGAGCAGCAGGACACGCGTGTTGCGGAGATGTACGAGGCGATGACGGGCGAGGAAGTCGAGGTTGTCGTGGAGGGATACGACAGATATCTCGAGCATTATTTCGGGCGGAGCGCGGCGTTTGCTCCCGAGATTGATGGAATGATTTACTTCACGGCGAAGGGCAAAAAGGTTGCCGCGGGAGATTTTGTGAAAATCCGCTTGCAGCGAGTTGTTGAGAATAACCTTATCGGAGAATTAGTATGAACCTGCCAAATAAACTGACGCTGATACGCATTGCGATTGTGCCGTTTTTCGTGCTTTTTATGTGTGTTTCGGAGATACCGCTGCGGTTT
>SFLN01000149.1 GCA_004554555.1 [Eubacterium] saphenum
TTATCAGAGAAATCACCGATGAGGATAAAAAATACTATTTCAAAAACCGAGAATTTGACGAAGAAGCGCTTCAAGCAATAAAGTAAACAAAAATCCGAGGTGAGAGCCTCGGATTTCGTTTTATTCGGATTTCTGTTCGGGGAGCGCGTTGATGTTGATATCGATTTGCTTGAACGGTATCTCGATGTTCTTCTCAATAAACGCCGCGCGAACCTGCTCGATTAAATCAAAATGAACCTGCCAGTAATCGGCATTCTTGCACCAGCAGCGCGATGTGATGATAATCGCGCTCTCGCCGTGCTCGCTCATACGAACGAAAATCTCTTTCTGCTTGTCCACCTTGTCGTGCGCCTTGATGATGTCCGTGATGATTTGACGAGCCGTCTCGAAATCGTCCTTGTAGGATATCGAAAAGTCCACGTCAACACGGCGCTCGTCATTCTGCGAATTGTTGACAACAACTGCGTTTATCGCAAGTCCGTTCGGTATGAAAATCGCTTGATTTGTCACGGAATCCAAACGCGTGTGAAGTATCGAAATCTGCGAAACCGTGCCCTCAACGCCGTTTGAAATTATGTAGTCGCCGATTTTGAACGGCTTCGTTATCATCAGCAAAAATCCGCCCGCAACATTTGACAGGGAGTTTTGCAGGGCAAGTCCGATTGCAACGCCCGCCGTGCCGATTACCGTGATAATCGAGGTTGCCGGTATTCCGACCATACTCAGAACCACCGTCAAAAGCAAAACGTAAAGCAGAATTTTCGTGACCTGCGTCGTGAATTTCACTACCGTCAAGTCGAGCTTCGTCTTTGAAAGCCCTTTTGACATCAGCTTTACGCAGATTTTCGTCAGAATTAACCCGACAATCAAAATCGCGATTGCCAGAAGTATCGACGGGATTGCCCTCAAAAACGCTTCCCAGATATTATTGAAGAACTTGCCCAATGCCGTGAGCGTTTCCTCGGGATTTCCCGAAAGGTTCGGGAACGCCTCCTCAATCGAGCTGCTCGTTGACACGGCGTCCTCCGAAACCAAATTTGCTGTTAAAATCATTGAAGCTCCTTTTCAAATGCCGCGCAGACAGCGTCCGCGTCCGCATTTCTGATAAGAACGGAGATTTCGTCCTCGCCCGTTGTTATCATCAAAATCATCGCGGAAAGGCGGTTCAAAATCTCGAAAACCTTTGCCGCAAATCCGATTGTGTTGGTCATTGTGCCGGTTTTGATGACAATTTTGCGGTTGCCGCTGTTTATCATCGGCGCAATGCAGTCCTTCTCGCGCAGCTCTTTTACAATTCCCAGCAGCTTCGGAATATCGTCGTCCTTTACCGTAAAGCCAAAGCTGAAAATCTCGGACGTCGGCGCGGTCATCGATATCATATCGACGTTAATCCCCGCGTTTGCAACAATTTTCAGCGTGTCCTCCATAATTGTCCTGTCAAGCGGAACGTTGTTGAAAGATACCGCAGAAACATTTTCGGTTACATCAAGCTTCATTTTCAGCCCTCCTTAATCAAGTCGCTCATCGCGTAAAGTCCCGCGGGTTTTCCCGCAAGGAACACCGCCGCGTTTACCGCGCCCGCAGCAAAAACCTCTCTCGACTGCGCGGAATGTGACAGGGTTATAACCTCGTCGTGTCCCGCGAAAATAATGTCGTGCTCGCCGACAATCGTGCCGCCGCGCACAGAATGCATTCCGATTTCGTCCTTGCCGCGCGGCTGCCGAACGGAATGGCGGTCGTAGATATAACGCTTGCTGTTGCCAAGCTCCTCGTTTATCGCCTCGGCAAGCATAATCGCTGTTCCCGAGGGCGCGTCTTTCTTCTGATTGTGGTGCTTTTCAACAATCTCCACATCAAACTGCGAACCCAAAATCTGCGCCGCCTTACGCGCAAGCTCTGCCAGCAGATTTATTCCCAGCGACATATTGAACGTGAAGAAAATCGGTGTCTGAGAAGCCGCCGCCGTTATCTTTGAGCGCTCTTCATCGGTATAACCCGTTGTGGCAATCACGAGCGGAACGCTGTTCATCTTGCAGTACGAGAGCAAATCGTCAAGCGTTGACGGGTGCGAAAAATCGATAATCACATCGGGCTTTTCGGGCAAATCGAAAACCTTTCCGACAATCGGAAAATCATCGTACTGTTCCGTGATTTTGTCAATTCCCGATACTATTTCACAATCGGCGCGTTCCTTTGCCAGAGCCGCGATAACTCGCCCCATTCTTCCGTTCGCGCCGGAAATTGCAATCCTTGTCATTTTACGCTCCTTTTTAAATCAGACAATGTTCAAAAGTCCAACTTTTTCCATCTCGGACTTCAGCTTTGCCTTCATCTCATCGCTCATCGAGCAAAGCGGCAGTCTGCACTCGCCAGCCTTAAATCCTGCAAGATTAAGCGCTTCCTTAACAGGAATGGGGTTTACGTCCATAAACATAGCCTTGTCAAGCGCAAAGAGCTTCTTCGCGATTTCGAGCGCTTCTTCCCTTTTGCCATCAAGATAAAGCGAAATCTCGTTGTGCTTCATCAGCGGAGCAACGTTTGACGTTACCGAAATAAGTCCCTTTCCGCCAAGCGCCAGACAGCAAAGCGCCTCGTCGTCGTTGCCGGAATAAACGTCAAGGTCGGTGTTCGCGGCAATTCCCATAACTGTTTCCATCTTGCCGCTAGCTTCTTTGACAGCCGTGATATTCGGGTGCTTTGCAAGCTCAATGTATGTATCAACCGTGATATTGCAGCCCGTTCTTGTCGGCACGTTGTACAGCATTATCGGAATATTCACCGCGTCTGCGATTGCCGTAAAATGCTTTACAAGACCGCGCTGCGACGCCTTATTATAATAAGGTGTAACCTGAAGCAGAGCGTCCGCGCCCGCTTTTTCGGCTTCCTTTGACAGCTCAACAGCATAAGCGGTATCATTTGAACCCGCGCCCGCGATTACGGGAACCCGCCCCGCAACGCGCTTTATACCGTAACGGATAACCTCGATATGCTCCTCGTCGGTCATTGTCGCGCTTTCGCCCGTTGTTCCGCAGATTACGAGAGCGTCAATTTTGTTGTCAATCTGCCAGTCGATAAGCCTGCCAAATTCATCATAATTTATACTTCCGTCCGAATTCATCGGTGTAGCTATCGCCGTAGCGCAGCCCGTGAAGATAGTATTGCTCATATAATCACCTTTCTTTCCAGCGTGACCAGATGACGGGCTTTTGCCAGTCATACTTGGACCCTTTTCCGCCCCGATTTTCTTCTAAGGGCGAATTTTCACCCGAAGATGAAAATGATTAGTCAAGATAACCCTTTGCCGCAAGCAGCTCAGCCATCTCAACAGCGCCGCCCGCTGCGCCTCTCAGAGTGTTGTGCGACAG
>SFLN01000150.1 GCA_004554555.1 [Eubacterium] saphenum
AATACATAGGTGTTTCCACAATGCTTTGGAGAATTCTCACCTTCTATCTCCCCATAATCGTCGGTATGGGCTTTATGCTCACGCTCAAAAAGAGAGGTATCGAAGCGCCGACAAAGCAGGACGTCAAAAGCAATGTCTATGACGTTGACGAAACAAGCGAAATTGACAATATTAATTAAAAAAAGGAAATATAAAAATGTCCGACCTTAAACACGAAATTGAACGCCGCCGCACTTTTGCGATTATCTCCCACCCCGACGCCGGCAAAACCACGCTCACCGAGAAATTTCTCCTTTACGGAGGCGCTATCGCAATGGCGGGCGCGGTTAAGGGCAAGAAAAATACCCGTCACGCGGTTTCAGACTGGATGGAAATCGAAAAGCAGCGCGGTATCTCCGTAACATCTTCCGTTATGCAGTTCAACTACAACGGCTACTGCATAAACATTCTCGATACCCCCGGACACCAGGACTTCTCCGAGGATACTTACAGAACACTTATGGCGGCAGACTCCGCGGTAATGGTTATCGACGCGGCAAAGGGCGTTGAAAACCAGACCAGAAAGCTCTTCAAGGTCTGCGTTATGCGAAATATACCGATTTTCACGTTCATCAACAAAATGGACAGAGAGTCGCGCAATCCCTTTGACCTGCTTGAGGAAATCGAAAACGAGCTTGGTATCAAGACTTATCCCGTAAACTGGCCTATCGGCTCGGGAAAGGATTTCAAGGGCGTTTATGACCGCGAAAACCGCAGAATTATCTCGTTTGAGATGAACGATGGTATGAATTACGGAACCAAAGAGGTTGCCGCAACCGAGGTTGACCTCAACGATGAAAATCTCGCAAATGTTATCGGGCAGTCCAACTACAACACGCTCAAGGACGACGTGGAGCTGCTTGACGGCGCTTCCGAGGAGTTTGACAGCGAGCTTGTCAACAACGGAAAGCTCTCGCCCGTGTTTTTTGGCTCGGCGCTCACGAATTTCGGCGTTGAACCGTTCCTCGAGAACTTCCTCAAAATGACGCCGCCCCCGCTCCCGAGGAATACGGAAAGCGGCGTGGTTGACCCGTTTGACGAGAATTTCTCCGCGTTTATCTTCAAAATCCAAGCGAATATGAATAAGGCTCACCGCGACAGAATTGCCTTTATGAGAATTGTCAGCGGCAAGTTCAACAAGGAAATGGAGGTTCTGCACGTTCAGAACAACCGCACAATGCGCCTTTCGCAGCCGCAGCAGATTATGGCAAATGAGCGCGAGGTTATCGAGGAAGCGTATGCGGGCGATATTATGGGCGTGTTTGACCCGGGCGTTTTCTCAATCGGCGACACGATTTGTGCGCCGTCGAAAAAGGTTGTTTTCGAGGGAATACCGACGTTTGCGCCCGAGCATTTCTCGCGTATTCGCCAAAAGGATACCCTCAAGCGCAAGCAGTTCATCAAAGGCACAACGCAGATTGCCCAGGAAGGTGCAATTCAGATTTTCTCCGAGCCGCAGAGCGGTTTTGAGGAGGTTATCGTGGGAGTTGTCGGCGTGCTGCAGTTTGACGTTCTCGAATACCGTCTGAAAAACGAGTACAACGTTGACATTATCCGCGAGGACTTGTCCTACGAATATATCCGCTGGATTACCAGCCAAAAGCACCTTGACGGCGGTCTGGACGAGCTGAAAAAGCTGGTTCTAACGTCCGATACAAAGCTGATTCAGGATGTTCGCGGCAACTACCTGCTGATTTTCACCTCGGAGTGGAACATCAAGTGGGCGCTCGACAAAAACGAAGGTCTGGAGCTTGCCGAATTCAGCAGAAATTAATTAAATATAGCCTCCGCGGCGCTTTCGATTGAACACGGTTTCTTTCGGGCGCTGCGGATTTTTTTTGCCCGAAAATTTTCACTTTCGACAACCGAAACCGACATAAATTGTACACTATAAGTTGTATAATTATAGTGCAAGCTAATCCTTGCGAATCAGTTTTTCGAGGTGAGAAGCTTGGTTGTCTATATCGATGTTCTGATAATTCTCAATCTGTATATAAACTACTTCCTGCTGCGTTCATCGGCCCTTTTTCTGCGGCGCGGCGTCGATAGAAAAAAGCTCGTCTGGGCAGCGCTTTTGGGGGCGCTCGGCTCGCTGATAATACTCGCGCCCGCGCTTCCCTTTTACATAACTTATCCGTATAAAATCCTGCTCGGCGCGGCGATGGTGCTCATCGTTTACGGCAGACAAAATTTCAAGGATTTTCTGATTTGCGAGCTGTTCTTTCTGCTGGCGGGATTTCTGTTCGGCGGCATTCTGACGGCAATCTGGACGTTTTTTTCACCCTCGGGAATGCTCCTTAACAACGGCGTCTGCTTCTTCAACATTCCGATAGCGGCGCTCGTTTCGTTCACAGTGGGAGCGTACTTTCTGATGAAGCTGATAAAGCGGCTCTCAGACAAGCATAAGCGGCGAATTTGCACGGTCAGAATTACCCAAAACAACACCGAAATCTCGCTGCGCGGGCTTTGCGACACGGGCTGCGAGGTGCGCGACGTGTTCACGGGAAAGCCTGTTATTGTCTGTGATTTTGAGAAGTCGGCGGCGGTGCTCCCCGATGAAATTATCGAGTACCTCTCGGGACAGCCGCAGAATATCGAGAAAATCCGACTTATTCCCTGCCGAACCGTTTCAAGCAGCACGGTTATACCGGTGTTCAAGGCGCAGAATGTTGTCGTTGACGGAAAGCAGGCAGACGCGCTGGTCGGCGTGAGCAAGGAGCACCTCGGCGACGATGTTGACTGCATTTTCAATCCGAAAATTATTCCAATATCATAAAACGAAAAGGAGAATTGCAATGTTAAAGCGATTGTTAAAGCAACTGAAAGCCGCAGCAAAGCGCCTTTTAAAGCAGCGCGCGGAAAACTACATCCACTATCTCAGCGGTCAGGAGCAGCTCCCTGCGCCGCTCACCAAAGAAGAGGAAGAGGCTGCGTTCAGGCTGATGGACACGGATTTCGATAAGGCGCGGGACACGCTTATTGTACATAATCTGCGGCTGGTGGTTTATATTGCCAAAAAGTTTGAGAACACGGGAATTTGGCTCGAGGACTTGGTTTCAATCGGCACGGTCGGTCTGATAAAAGCCGTCAGCACGTTCAGCAAGGACAAGAATATCAAGCTCGCAACCTACGCATCACGCTGCATTGAGAACGAAATTCTGATGTTTCTGCGCAAGTACAGCCAGTACCGCTACGATGTTTCTATCGATGAACCGCTGAACGTTGACTGGGACGGAAACGAGCTGCTCCTGTCGGACGTTCTCGGCACCGAAAACGACTGCGTTAATTCGCATATCGAGGAAGAGGTTGAAAAGCAGCTGCT
>SFLN01000030.1 GCA_004554555.1 [Eubacterium] saphenum
TCGACTAATTCGATGCTGTGCAGTTCTGCTTCTTCGAATGCCTTCATGACTTCCTTTGAAGCTCCCGCTTTTTCAATCAAGAACCCAAGCTTTATTACATCCTCCAGCGGTATGAAAGCACCGCTAGTGCAGTAATCCGGAAGCTTTTTAACTGTGATGGAACTCCGCATTTTTTTCACCTCCTTTTCAATGTATCACATATATAATATATACATGATAGTCAGCTTTATAAAAAAAAGCACTAATGCTTTTCTTCCAAATTCAACAAGGGGCTGGATTTATTTGCAAGGTACAAATAGCTCTTTTTGTCGCTGCTCAGCTCTCGTGTCAGCAACGTTTTGGTAGTCATTGTCAGCAACAGGCGAGCCACATTTGGGGCTGCCCAGTTTAGATATCGGGCGATTTCCGCTGAATTCTTTTTCTCGTAAAACGTGAAAAATACGACATTCATTTCGCTCTTTGATAAATTGGGGTTAAGCGCTAATTTTTTCAAAAGGGATAATTCATCCATGCTGTAATCCTCCTGAATATCAGCTATATATTCGATATTTATAGTATAACACGAGAATCCGGAAAAGTCAAGCGTTTTTTGAAAATTTTTTGAGAAATTTTTCTTTTATAATTTTATATCCGTAAACCAAGCCTTGAATGCCATGCATTTCTATAACAAAACACTTTAAACTAAATTCTAAAAAGGGGTTGAAAACATGTCAGTATTATTGTGTCGGTGCTGTGGGGCGCGGCTTGAGATAAAGTCGGGCGTTTCGGTGTGCAAATGTGAATACTGCGGTGTTCTGCAGACTGTTCCCATTCTCGATTTCGACGAGAAAGCGCTGCTTTGGGAACGTGCCGACGGTATGCGCCGCTCGGGTGAATACGACCGCGCAATGTCGGTCTATAAGCAGATTGCCGTGCTTTGTCCCGACGAGCCCGATGTGTATTGGGCAATGGTGCTTTGCCACTACGGGGTGGAGTACGTCGAGGAGCCGCTCTCGCACAAGAGAATTCCAACAATCAACAGAATACAGTATACACCCGTTATCGATGACGAGGATTATCGAAAGTCAGTCAAACTCTCTTCAAACGGTGACCAGCGGCGCATTTACATATTGGAAGCACAAAAGCTTGATGAGCTGAGGGGGAAAATCCTCGCGGTTTCGCTTGATGAAAAGCCCTACGATATCTTCATCTGCTACAAGGAAACCGACAAGGACGGCAGACGCACCGAGGACTCCGTGCTTGCCGCAAAGCTTTACAGAGCGCTTTCGGCTGAGGGCTGGCGGGTGTTCTTTTCGCGCGTTACTCTCGAGAGCAAAGCCGGTACGGAGTATGAGCCGTACATTTTTGCCGCGCTGAATTCCGCAAAGCTTATGCTTGTTGTCGGGACAACTCCCGATAATATAAATGCGGTTTGGGTTAAAAACGAGTGGAGCCGATATCTCGCGCGCGTGGGGGAAAACGGCGAGGGTATGCTCATTCCGCTTTACAAGGGAATGCTGAAGGAGCACCTTCCCGTTGAATTCAACCACCTTCAAGCCTTCGATATGGCGGTGCCCGATTTTGAGGAGGAGCTTATCCGCGGTATCAGAAAAATTCTTGCAAAAGCTCCCGCCAAAACCTCCGAAACGAAAAGCTCCGACCTGCCCGCCGATACCTCGGGCTTGCTTCGCAGAGCGGAGCTGTTTCTGGAGGACGGCGACTTTGCGAGAGCAGACGAGCTTTGTGAAACCGTTCTTGACGCAGAGCCGGAAAACGCGCGCGCCTATTTAATAAAGCTTCTCGCGGAATACCATATTCCGTCGCAAGACAGACTTCACAAGTGCCGAGAGGATTTTTCGTTGTCGGGAAACTTCGCGAAGGCTATGCGTTTCGGTGATGAAAATCTGCAAATTTGGCTTGAAGACGAGCTTGCGTTGTGCCGTTATGAAACGTTTTCGCGAGAGCTTGAAAACGCCTACAACGAGTCGCAGTTTCTTGCTATTGCAAAGCGGTTTGACACTATCGTGGACTATGCGGACAGTATGGACAAAGCGGCTTTTGCCCGTAAAAGAGCAGCCGAGATTTCCGAGAAAAAGGCTGCGGAGGAAAACGAGAGCTTGTACAAGCAAGCAGCAAAGCTGCTCGAAAATAAGGCGAGCAAATCGGTTTGCGTGCAAGCGCTAGCGCTGCTGGAGCGGCTTGTCGGGTATAAGGACAGCGACGAGCTTGCAAAGCGGTGCAATTCGATAATTTCCGAAATTGACGATAAGGAAGCGCAGGCGGCTGCTCAAAAAGAAGCGGCTGCGCAGTCAAAAAAGGTTCGCCGAAAAAGAGCCAAAAAAATCACGCTGATTTCGGGAGCGGGCGCGGTTTGCGCTGCGGCGGGGATAATCGCGGCGGTGAATATCTCGGGCAGCGTTTCTCTCTCAAATCGCTACAAGGCTGCCGAGGATTATCTCGCAAACGGCAGCTTCGACCGGGCAATTTCCGAATACACCGAGCTTGGCGATTACTCCGACGCTGCGGAAAAGCTCACTCTTGCGCAGTATAATAAGGCGGTTCAGCTGTACGAAAACGGCAGCTTCGCCGAGGCTGAAAGCGCGTTTGAGGCGCTCGGAGATTACAGCAAAAGCAAGGAATATCTGCTCCGTTCAAAATACGGTGCCGCCGAGCAGACCGAGATTGGCGGCAGCTTTGCGCAGGCGGCGCAGATGTTTGCCGCGCTGGGCGAGTTTTCGGACAGCCCCGAGCGTGCAGACGAATGTCTGTATAAAGAGGCTTGCCGACTGAGCGAGAAAAAGGATTACACGTCTGCGCTGGACATTTTCGGAAATCTCGGAAGCTATCGCGACAGCGAAGCTAAGGTTAAGGAAACGACATATCTTCGAGCAAATTTATATTTACAAAACGGACAGTATGAGGAAGCATTGAATGATTTTTTGCAGATTTCGGGTTATTCAAATTCCGCGCAAAAAATCAAGGAAACCTATTATCTGCAAGGAAAAAAGCTGCTTGCCGATAAGCAGTTTGAGGATGCGATAAAGTCGTTTGGATACGCAAACGGTTATTCAAACTCGGCTGCGCTTGTTGTCGAAGCAAAATATCAGTATGCGCAAGACCTTGCGGAAAAGAAAAAGTACAGACAAGCGCTTGAATTATACGAAAATCTCGACGGGTATAAGGACGCCGCGGAGCTTGTAAAGCAGGTGAAATACAGCTTTGCCGAGCAGCTTCGCGAAACGGGCTATTACGATGACGCGGTTGCTCAGTTCACTGCGCTCGGCGATTATTCCGACGCCGCCGAGCAGATTGCGAAAACGCTTGACGCAAAGCGGCGTGACGTAAAGCAAGGCGATGTGATAACGCTCGGCGGCTGGGTTCAGGGGAAAAAGGGCGAGTATCAGCCGCTGGAGTGGGTTGTCCTCAAAAGAGAGGGCGGGAGGGCGCTTGTCACCACGAAATATCTGGTTGACTTTATGCCCTACGGCGCGCTGACGTGGAAGGACAGCAGCGTTCGGAGCTGGCTCAACGGCACGTTCTACAACGGCGCGTTCACCGAAACCGACAAGAAAGCAATCTCCGAAACGCTTCTCGCCGATACCCAAACCACGGACAAGGTGTTTATTCTAAACCAAGAAGAGGCTTTCGGGTGCTTGTCCGATGAAACTCTGCGGACGGATTACACGCAGTGGGGCGAGAAAAAGCTGAGAGAGGCGATTGAGCCGACTCTTCCCGCCGGAGCGAGCTATGCAAGTATGTTCGGTGACCCGTATTGGCTGAGGGATATCGGCGATGAGATGCGCGTGTGTATTCTCAACAACGTGGGTAATTTCTGGAACAGGGAACTGTACACGGAGCGAAACGGGGTTCGTCCAGCAATGTGGATAGAATTGGGTGAATTGTGATGGCAGCTTTTATTTGCAGATTTTGCGGAGCGGCGCTTGAGCTTTCGGACAGCCGGGTTTGCGAGTGCGCGAGCTGCGGCAGACTTCAGAGCGTGCCGCTTCTGGACAGCACGGAAAAAGCCGAGCTTTTCAAAAGAGCCGAGCAGCTTCGCAGCGAGTTCCGATACGACAAGGCAATCCATCTTTTCGAGAAAATGATACAGCTTTCGCCCACGGACGCGGATTTGTACTGGGCGCTGGCGCTCTGCCGCTTTGGAGTGGGATTTTTCGCGGACGGCGGGATTGCGCTTAACAGAACGCAGGCTCATTCGTTCCTCACGGACAACGACTATCGGCAGGCGCTTCGCTTTGCGGGTAAAAAGCAGCGCGAGTTCTTGGAAAAGACCGCCGAGCGTATAGATGAAAAACGGCGCGAAATAGCCGAGCTTGCGGCAACGGAAAAATACGAGGTTTATCTTTGCTGCCGCGAGAACGACCAAAACGGCTGCGCAGCGGAGGAGGTTAAACACGCTTCCGAGCTTTACCGCAGGCTTTCCGATGAGAAAATCCGCGTGTTTTATCCGCGCGTTACGCTGGAGGACAAAGCGGGCAGCGAGTGGGAGCCGTACATTTTCGGCGCGCTGAATTCCGCGAGGGTGATGCTTATTGTCGGCGTGAACGAGGACAGCTTTGAGGATATCCGTGTCAGAAACGCGTGGAGCAGATTTGTGTCGGGCGATATGAGCGGAAAAGCTGTTATACCGCTGCTTTACGGCGCGACAGCAAAGACCTTGCCCGAGGAGCTTTCCCGATTTCAAGCGATTGACACGTCAATTCTCGGCTTCGAGCAAGACCTTATTTTCAGCATAAAATCGCTGCTTTCGGGCAAGGTTTCCGATGAAATTCCGTCCGAGAACAGCCCGCTTGCACGCAGAGCGTATATTTATCTTGAAGACGGCGAGTGGGAGAATGCCGAAAATATCTGCAAGCGGCTGGAGCAGACGCAGCCCGCGGACGCAGCGCTGGTGCGGCTTCTCATTGAGTATCGGCTGAAAAGCGAGGACGAGCTTGACGGAATTTTCGCGGACATAATGCAGTCGGAAAACTATCGCGCGGCTATGAAGACGGGCGGCGAGACGCTTCGGCTGCGGCTGAAAAAGCACGCGGTTTGCGCGCAGTATAACTATTACACGGCAGTCTTGAACAACGCGTCCGACGCTGAAACCTGCTTGTCTGCCGCAAACGGTTTCGCGCAGCTCGGTGACTACAAGGACAGCGCGGAGATGTTTTCCAAAGCAAACCAAAAAGCCGAGTTGTTCAAAACTCAAAAACAGGGCGCGGGTTTGGATATATCGGACGAGGTTTTGTCGGTGAGCGTAAAGCCGATAAAGAAGCGCTTTTTCACGCCGCTGAGGACAGGTCTGCTTGTCGGAGGAGTGTGCGCGGCGGCGCTTGGCGCGGTGCTTATCTGCAATTTCAGCGGAAAATCCTCTGACAATATCGGCGCGGCAAATGTATACACGGACGAAAAAGCGCAGAGCTTTGAGCGTGGAAAAGCGCTGTTTGACGAGGGGAAATACGCCGAGGCGGAGGCGGTTTTCGCAGCGCTTGGAAATTACGATAGGAGCGCCGCTTGGGTGAAAGAGTGCAGATATATGCAGGCGGAGCAGCTTTTTTCCGAGGGTGATTTCGAGAAAGCACGGAGCATTTTCGAGCGGCTCGGCAGCCACAATAATTCGCAGCTGCGCGTAAACGACTGCGACTACGCTCTTGCGGACGCTTTGGAAAAACAGGGCGAGCTGAAAGCAGCCGCAGACGCGTTTGAAGCGCTTGATACATTTTCGGACGCAATCGAGCGGAAAAACAGCTGCCGATATCGGCTTGCGCTGTCGCTTTTGGACAGCGGCGATGACAAAGCTGCGGAGAAGATTTTCGGCGAGCTTGGCAAATATTCGGACAGCAAGGAGCAGATTTGCAAAATCAAATATTCCCGCGCCGAAAAGCTGTTTGAGAAGCAGGAGTACAGCGCCGCAGCCGAGATTTTCAGCGCGCTCGGCGACTTTTCCGACAGCGCGGACAGAGCGAAAGAAGCTCAGTATCAGCAGGCGAAATCGCTGATTGAAAACGACAATTCGAGTGAAGCAATCAACCTGTTGTCAAATCTCGGCGATTACAAGGACAGCGCCGAGCTGCTTGACGCGGCGTGGCTTGACTTCGCGATTGAGAGGATAAACGCGCGGGATAAGCTCAAGGCATACGAAATTCTCACATACAGGATTGGCGATTATCCGCCCGCGCAGCCCTATATCGCGTCCCTGCGAAGCGAGATTTTGAGCGGCGCCGACTGGTCGCAAAGTTTCTTTTTGGGAGAATTTTTTCATCAAAGCGATAAGCCTTCTGCTGTTAGTTGGAAAGTGCTGAAAACAAGCGGAAATATGGCGCTTGTTGTATCGGAAAACGCGCTGGATTATCTGCCGTTTGACGTGAACGGGAGCAGCTCGTGGTCGGGAAGCTCACTGCGCGCGTGGCTGAACGGTGAGTTCTACAACAGCGTTTTCACCGCCTCGGAAAAGTCGCTTATCGTCAGCACAACCAACGGCGGCGTGACCGACAAGATTTTCCTGCTGAGCTATGACGAGGCGGCGGGACTTCGCGAAGTGATTTTGTCACCTAACAGAACGTACGGTACATTTTACGCGCAGGACAAAATTCCCAAAGGCGTTTCCGAGGTTTGCTCCTGGGGGCGCGACGGGCTTCTCGGACGGAAAAAGACCGAAACGGGCTATGAGCGATTATCCGCTTCTCCGACCGAACCGCAGTTCGTTTTTCCGGCAATGTGGGTAAAGATAAAGTAATGAATTGACAACAGCTCTCGGGATTGTTCTCGGGGGCTGTTTCGGTTAATCATCGGCTGAATTGAAAGCAGCAGTTGAAATATTAATTCTTGTATGCTATAATAAAAGCAAGCTAAAAATTTTGCAGAGGAAATCAATATGAAAAAAATTCTTGTAGTAGACGATGATTTGCATATAGGAAACCTGCTTGAAGAAGCGCTTTCGGGAGAGGGCTATGCGGTTTGCAGAGCGTATTCGGGAACGGAGGCGCAGCTTTTTCTCACAAAAGAAAAGCCCGATTTGATACTGCTTGACCTAATGCTGCCGGGGATTTCGGGCGAGGAGCTGCTCTTGCAAATTCTGGATATTCCCGCAATTGTGGTGAGCGCGAAAGCCGATACCGCGGACAAAGTCGGGCTGCTGCTCGGCGGCGCTGCCGATTATATCACAAAGCCGTTTGACCTTGAAGAATTGCTTGCGCGCGTTACCGTTCAGCTTCGCAAAAACGAGCAAAGCACCGCTCCGGAAACGCTTTCATTTGACGATATCACGCTGTTCACGGACACGCTTACGGTAAAGATATCGGACAGCGAGGTTCGGCTTACAAGAACGGAATGTGCAATTCTCAAGCTGCTGATGCTGAACCCGAAAATTCCCGTGAGCAGAAGCGCAATTCTCGATAAAATCAGCCTCGACACACCCGACTGCACCGAGCGTTCCCTTAAACAGCACATCAGCAATATCCGTCACAAGCTGCAGGCGGTGAACGGCAGGGACTATATTGAAGCGGTTTACGGGATTGGATTTAAGATGAAATCTTGACGAAATTTTGACTTTTTCTTTGCCGCTTTCTTGACCGTTTTGTGTTATTATGTTTTCAGAAAGGAAGTGCTGAAATGGAATACGTTCTGAAAACGGAAAATCTCACCAAAAAATACCGCAAATTCACCGCGCTTGACGGGCTTACGATGAGCGTTCCGAAAGGCTCGATTTACGGCTTCGTCGGGAGAAACGGCTCGGGAAAAACCACGCTTATCCGCGTTATCTGCGGTCTGCAGGAGCCGAACAAAGGCTCTTATTCGCTGTACGGAATTGACCGCAAAAGCGGCTCGATAACAAAATCCCGCAGGCGAATGGGAGCGGTTGTCGAAACGCCCGCGATTTACACGGAGCTGTCCGCACGGGATAATCTGAAGCAGCAGTACCGCGTTTTGGGCTTGCCGTCGTTTGACGGAATAGACGAGCTTTTGCAGCTTGTCGGCTTGTCCGAAACGGGCAAAAAGAAGGCGGGGAATTTCTCGCTCGGTATGCGGCAGCGTCTTGGAATTGCCGTTGCGCTTTGCGGAAATCCGGATTTTCTGGTGCTCGATGAGCCGATAAACGGGCTTGACCCGCAGGGAATTGTGGAGATACGCGAGCTTATCCTAAAGCTCAACCGCGAGCGGCAGATAACCGTGCTGATTTCAAGCCACATTCTCGATGAACTGGCGCGGCTTGCCACGCATTACGGCTTTATCGACCACGGGAGAATTGTCCGCGAAATGAGCGCCGAGGAGCTTGAAGCGCAGTGCAGAAAATGCGTGCGCGTTGAGGTTTCCGACGTGAAAGCGCTGTCAAAGGTGTTGGAGGAGCAGGGCTTTGAGTACGCGATAATTTCGGACAAGGAAGCGGATATCTACGCGCAAATCAGCATCACAAAGCTCACTCAGACGCTCTCGGAAAACGCCTGCGAGCTGCTCTCGATACACGAGCACGACGAAAGCCTTGAAAGCTACTTTATGAAACTGATAGGCGGTGAGCGCAGATGACGCGACTTTTAAACGCGAATTTCGCGCGGCTGTTCAAGGGGAAATTGTTCTGGATTTGCGCGGGAGCGGCTTTTATACTCGGGCTTGTTGAGGTGTTCACGCATATCAAAAATCCCACAAACAACCCCGATTACGTCTTTCGTCCCGAGGTTTGGCTTTTCAATATGAGCGGCGTTATCCTGCTGATAATCACGGCAATTCTGGTTGGAGTTTTTGTAGGAGCGGAGCACGGCGGTATACTGCGAAACAAAATTATTGTCGGGCAAAAGCGCATTACGGTTTATTTCGCAGACCTTTTTACCTGCTGTATCGGTATTGTGATAATTCACGCTTTGTTTGTCGCCGCGGTGCTTTTAACGGGACTTTTGTGCGGGGGAGAAAATCTGCTGAAATTTGATGAAATCTTTTTCTATGAACTGCTTCAGCTGGCTTCGCTGCTCGAGATGTGCGCGTTTTTCACCGCCCTGACAATGCTTATTCCCAAAAAACTTGCGGGAACGATAGCTGCGCTGGTGATGGTATTTGCGTTTTTCTTTATCAGCAATTCTATCCCGGGAAAGCTGTTTGAAATTGAAAGAAAAGTTGAAGGCGCTGTTGCTTCGGCAGCCTATATTGTTGAAAAAGAGATTTTGACGATAACGCAGGACGTTTTGCCGTTCGGACAGCACGACCAAATCAGAAACGGCTTTTTCCGCTTGATTACTTCAAAGGAATACGAGCTCGCGGGCGAAACTTACGGTATGGAATTGACCTATCCCATAGAAATCGCACCGTCGGCGCTGTGTGTTTTTGTGCTGACAACGGCAGTCGGCACGCTTGTTTTCCGCAAAAAGAATATAAAGTAGGTGAAGATTTTGGAGAGTATTTGGGTTGTGCCGGCGGTTGTTTTCGGGATAGCCGCGATTGTTTTGCTTGTCAGGATTATTCTGATGAAGAAAGCCGCTCGTGAAATCCGCGAAAAGCTGCCCGAAAAGATGAACGCCGACACAAATACTCTCATCGACATTTCCTCGCGCGACAAGGATATGCGTGCGCTTGCCGCCGATTTGAACAAGCAGCTTGCCGCGCTTCGGGAAAATCAGCTGCGTTATACGCGGGGCGATTTGGAGCTGAAAACCGCGATAACGGGCATCTCCCACGATTTGCGCACGCCGCTCACGGCGATTTGCGGTTATCTTGACTTGCTGGAGCGCGAGGAGCTGTCCGAAAAGTCGCGGAAATACCTCGCGACAGTCCGCGAGAGAACGGCGGCAATGACCGCGCTCACCGAGGAGCTTTTCAAGTACTCGGTGATTATCTCGGAAAGCGAGGATTATCAAACGGAGGAGGTCGTTTTAAACAGCGTCCTCGAGGACAGCATTATGGGATTTTACGCGGCTTTATGCGAAAAAGGCATAGAGCCGACTGTCCATATCACGGAGAAACAAATTGTGCGAAAGCTGAACCGCGCGGATTTATCCAGAATTTTCGGGAATATAATGAGCAACGCGCTCAAATACAGCGACGGTGATTTGCGAATTTCGCTTGACGAGGACGGCGTGATTTGTTTTGAGAACACGGCTTCGGCGCTTGACGGAATTGACGTGCAGCGGCTTTTTGACCGCTTTTACACGGTTGAAACCGCGCGCACCGGCACGGGACTTGGGCTTTCAATCGCGCGGACTCTCGCCGAAAAAATGGGCGGAACAATCTCGGCGGATTATTCGGACAATGTACTTAGCATAAGGGTTTGTTTTTGAATGAAACTCCCGAAATTGAGGTGACAGCGGAGAATAAAAAAGCCTGATTTTCCAACGCTGAAGATAACGTATTCAAACAAATAAAAATCCCCGAAAATCCCGTGGTTATGCGGATTTTCGGGGGTAATTTTTATGACCGAAATCATCGGCGCAGCTGGTTTTTTCGGTTAGATTTTGAGCATATATTTCAGATACCCGAGCTTGATTTTCGGCCACTTAAATCCAAGCTCCTTGAGCTTGTTTACGGTGATATCGCAGCTCAGCTCGATGTTCTCGGAAACCGACGCAATCGCGTTGTAGAACGATAAAACGGCAACGTCCTTGTCGGCTCTTTTCTCCATCATACGCTTCTCGAAAATCTGCTTCGGAACAAGCGCGCAGCGGAGTTTTTTGCTGATATTTCTGATGTAAATCATATTCGGGTTGACCATGTGATAGATTTGGTTTTCATCGCCGCTGAGGACGAGTTTTACATACGCTTCCGCGCACAAATCAACCGCCGTGAAATCAATCGGGAACACGTCAAGCTCGCTGTAATACGCGCCGACCTTCATAATTCCGCGGCAGCGGCTGAGGAAGCCGTTGTCGTCGGAGTTGCGCTGGAAAACTCCGTCCTTGTCGCGCCAAGTCAGATTTCCGATGCGGTAAATATTTGCGCGAAGCCCGTTTTTCCGCGCAAGGATAACCTTTTCCTCGGCTCTGTACTTCGAGCGGATATAGACGTTTTCGGTGTAGTGCTGCCCGATATCGAGCACCTTTTCGGTGAACACGCAGTTCGGGTTTTCCTGTTTAACGGTACCTGCGCCGCTCACGCTTGCGGTTGACGTGTGGTGAAGGAACGCGCCGCTTTTCTTGCAGAACGCTATGACATTCTGCGTTCCGACAACGTTTGACCGTTCAAACTCCTCGTAGCGTCCCGTGTGATGGACATTTGCTGCAGTGTGGATAACGGTATCGATTGTCGCGCAGAGCTTGTCGTAGACCGCTTTTTCAAGACCGAGATTTTCCGCTTCAATATTGCCCGTGACAACCTTGAATTTCATAACCGCGCTCTCGGCGGGGAAGTAGTATTTCAGCATCGCGGTGAGCTTTTGCGGACTTCTTACAAGGCACACGACATCGATTTTATTCGCGAGAAGTTCTCTGAGAATATGCGCGCCGAGATAACCCGTAGCTCCTGTCAAAAGCACCTGCTTCGGACGTTCGGAAACGTTCTCGGAAGCAGTTTCCTCAATCAGCTCGTTGATGTTCGGAACTCTGTCCGCGTCGTATTTTGCGGTGCGGGAGAAGCTGTCGGCGAGCTTCGCTGGAGTCGGGTAATCATAGATATCCTGCGCCTGAATACCAAGCTCCGCTGCGGCTTCGAGCGTGCAAAGGCTGTCGCCGCCGCACTCGAAAAAGTCGTCGGTAATGCCGATTCCCGTCTTCCCGAGAACCCTCTCGAACACATCGCAAATCTGCTTTTCCTCTTCATTGCGCGGCGGCTTGTACTCGTGCTTTTTCTGCTCGCCCGCGATAATTTCCTTCATAACCTCGTTGCGCTTGATTTTGAGCGTGGTGGTTTTGGGGAAATCCTTTGTTCTGAAAGTAATCCCGCTGATTTTCTTATAGGTCGGCATTTTCGCGTTCAAATCGCGGATTGCTTCCTTTGCGGTTTCCTTTTCGGTGGACGAAACGAGCTGAACCATCGCGCAGATTTTGCCCTTGTGCTGATAAACCATCGACTCTTTTATGCACTCGATTGCGTTGAGATGTTCTTCAAGTTCCTCGGGGTAGATGTTCTTGCCGTTATCGAGGATAATGAGGTTTTTCTTGCGGCCCGTGATGAAGATAAATCCATCATCATCGATATAACCGAGGTCGCCCGTTTTGAGCCAGCCCTCGTCGAAAGCCTCGGCGGTTGCTTCGGGATTTTTGTAGTAGCCGAGCATAACCGACGGGCTTTTTATCTGAATTTCGCCGTCCTTGATACGCGCTTCGGTGTTCGGAATGAGCTTTCCGACGGAGCCGATTTTGTTTCCGAAATCGGGGGAATTTGTGCTGATAACAGGCGCAACCTCGGTCATTCCGTAGCCCTGATAAACCTCCAGACCAACCTGCTGCAAAATCTCAGCTGTTTCATCACGCAGCGGCGCTCCGCCGACAAGCAGCCTTTTCATACGCCCGCCGAATTTTTTATGTATCTGCGCGAAAATCTGATGCTCGGCGTTTATGCCGACTTTCTTCAAGCCCTTGCACAAACCAAGTCCCGCCTTAAACTTTTTGCTCTGCACGGGGTCGTTGAGCGCGTCGCGGATTTTCTTCGCGAACAAATCCGCCATCATCGGCACAACAAGCATCAGCGTTGGCTTGAAGAGCTGCATATTTTTGATGATATTTTCGAGGCTGTCGTTTATGCAGATTGTCGCGCCCGCGTACAGCACGCCGAGGTTGTTTACGGTAAGCTCAAAGGTGTGGTGAATGGGCAGAACCGACATAACGATAGCGGGATTTTGCTTGTTAAACCCGCACGGGATAATGTTCTGCACGTTGCTTGTGAGATTTTTATGCGAGAGCATAACTCCCTTGCCGGTGCCGGTTGTACCCGAGGTGAAAATCAGCTCGGCAAGCGAATTTTCGTCAATTTCGGGCAGCTCGGCAAACTCGGTTTTTCTGATTTCCTTGAATTTCTTGCTGTCGAACGGAATGATTTCGGTGAGCTTTTCGGAGCTTTTCGCGTACTCGTCGATTTTCTCGTCAAACTCGGGCGAAACGAAGAGTTTATCGACATCGCCCATGCGAATAAGGTTTTGGATTTCCTCGGTCGGGAGCATTTTGTCGAGCGGCACGGCGACATTTCCGCTAATCGTAATGCCGAGATACGCGGTAATCCAGTCGTAGCTTGCCGAGCCGAGAATAGCGATATGCTGCCCAAAAACGCCGTTTTTCGCAAAATGCGAAGCAATTCTCCTGCTGTCGTCGGCGAGCTTGCGGTAGGTTTTCTCGGTGACATTTCCGTAGGTGAGAAACCGATAAGCAATCTTGTCCTCGTACTGCGCGATGAAATCAACATAGTCCTTCAAAGTCATTTTTTCCATATTTACAATCCTTTCGTTAATCGGATTTCAAGCTCTTGAGAATAGCTTCAATTTCCTTTGCGCAAAGCCGTTTCGGGCAGCCTTGCGTTGCCGCTTCGGACAAAATCCGCCGTATCATAACGGGAAAATCTCGCTCGTTGATTTCGGTGAATTTTTCGGGTATTCCGAGCGATTTTTCAAGCGCGCGGATTATCTCGATAAACTCCTCCGCGCTTTTCGCCGTGCCGCTTTTCACCGCGAGTTTTTTCAAACGTTTTTGCACATCGGGAAGCGATTTTTCGAGAACATGCGGCAGCACCGCGGCACACGCAAGCCCGTGCGGAATGTGATAGGTTTCGCCGAGCCGATGAGAAATCGCGTGAACTAAGCCGACTCCCGTTCGCCGGAAATTCAGCCCTGCTTTATAAGCCGCCTCAGCCATTTTCAAGCGCGCTTCTTCGTTCAGCGGTTCTTTGGCAGCAACGGGAAGCTGCGCGAAAATATCCCGACAAACCTCGGGCGCGGATTTTAAATCCTCGGCAAAGGTTTTCGCGTTGGTGCTGATGAACGCTTCAATGCAGTGGGTGAGCGCGTCCAGCCCCGCGTAAACGGTCGGCTTTTGCGGCACGTTTTCAAGCAGCGCGCTGTCGAAAACAATCTTCTCGGGCAAATATCTGTCCGAAAGCAGCGGCAGTTTTTTGTGCTTTTTCGCGTCCGTGATAACGGAGAAAAAGGTGATTTCCGAGCCGGTACCCGAGGTTGTGGGAACGGCGAAAATCGGCGCGGATTTTTTGCACGGGACAACGTAAAGGCTCATCATCTTCACGGAAACGCGCGGATTTGCCGCCCGCAGCGCAATGACCTTCGCGCAGTCCAGAACCGAGCCGCCGCCCACGGCAATCACGCCCCCGCACTGGTTCTCCCTATACACCGCAAGCCCGCGCTCAACGTTTTCGATGGTGGGGTCGGGGACGATATCCGAAAAGAACACGCTTTTTATCCCGTTTTTGGTGAGATTTTCGATAAGCTTTTCGAGCATACCCTTGTTTCTCACGGTTTTGCTTGTGATGATAAACACGGACTTGCAGTTTTCCCGCAAAACGTCCTCGTACAAATTATCGGCGGTGTTTCGTCCGCTCACCACGGGCACGGGTGGAGTTTTCTTTGTCGTCATAAACCACCGCACCACGTTCTGCCTGAATCCCGACATTGATTTTTCTCCTTTTGTATCTTACTACACATACTGTTTAATTACATTATAGCATTTCTTATCGCTCTTGTCAAATGTTTTCCGAAAAATATGCAAAAAAATCCGCGCCTGCCCAAAACTAAAGCAAGTGCGGATTTTTAATTTTTTGATTATGCGCCGGTACCGTTGTACTTCATCGCGCCGTGCATCCAGAATTTGTAGCTCAAAAAGAAGAACACAAGCGCCACAACCGGCGAAAGCCACGACAAAATCGGAACTTCATCGGGCCGCAGTACCACAAGGCTCGGATAGTACGCGATAAAGGCGATGGGGATTACGAACGTGAAGATAAAGCGGAAAACGGGGCTGAAAATTGTGATGGGATAGCGCGCATAGTCCTTGAATTTTGTCACCAAATCCAGTACATAAAACGAGTTCTGTATCCAGAAGCAGGTTGCTGCGGCGGCGTTTTGCAGGGCAATCATAATCAGCGACGCCGTTATCAGAAAGACAATCATTTTCAGCAGCATAAGCGGCGAAAACCCAAGTCCCAGCTTGTTCCACGAGTAGATGAGCGTGCCCAGACCGAACGCGAATTGCCCGAGACCTTTGATGTCGAAAACCTCGGATTGAAAGTAGAAAAACAGGTTTATCGGGCGGAAGCAGTACTTGATGAAATCACCCGAGTACACTTGATTTCGCAGCGCCCAGTTGTTGTCGAAAAAGCACTGCACGGGCGTGAGCGAAACCAGCGAAAAGCCGTAAAGAAACAGCATTTCATAATAGCCCCAGCCGTCTATTGACGGGAAATTTTGGAACAAAATCCAAAAGCTCACAAACCCCGCAATGTTCGTGCAAATCATACCGATTGTCGAGATGATAAAATCCGCGCGATAGCTCATTTTGCTTTTGAGGTCCTGCGCGAGAATTTTGCGGTAAATTCTGAAATAAAAACCAAGACTTTTTCTTTTCATAAATCAGCCTCCGTTCACGGTTATCTGCTTGAGCGAGAGCTTCCAGAAAAGTCTGCTCACGAGGTTCATCACAACGCACCAGAAAAGCTGAATACCGAGCGTTGTGAGGAGCTTTGCGGGCTCGGGGTTTCCGTCAAGGAGAACGGACAGCGGCGCGTTGTAAATCGACTGAAACGGCAGATAACCGACGATAGTTTTAAGCGGCTCGGGGAAGAAGGCGAGGGGGATTGTCGCGCCCGACAGCAGCAGTACGATGACCTGCTTCATTATGTTTATACCCCAAATTGATTCGGTGTACAGGCAGATTGTGCCGGTGAAGAAGTCGATGCTGTAATTGATGGAAACCGCCATTGCCACGGATATTACAAAATACAGCAAATTCAGACCGAGCGGAATTGCGCCGTTTGTGACGATTGCCACAACGATAAAGGTCGGCAAAAACGTGAAGAAAAACTGCGTGACGGCGGTTCCCGAGTACGACCAGAACATATAGCTGCGGTATTTCATCGGCTTGAGGAGCTGGATTGTGATTTCGCCTGTCTGAATGCCGCGTCCCATTTCCCAGACAACGTACATTTCCATAAAATTGAACAGCGCGGTTGCGAGAACGAGATAAATCAGCGTATCGGAGAACGTCATTCCGTTCACGACTTCCGTTCCCACGGACGCGAAGATTGCCTGCCAAAGATGATAAATTACAACGAGATACAGCAGATTTCCCGCGACAACAACAAGCGCGCTCAAGCGGAATTGCAGGCTCTCGATGATACCCGCGCGCGTTAGTGTGAAATACTTTTTCAGCTTCACTTAACTCCCTCCTCGTAGATTTTTTTGATAACCTCTTCGGTGGAGATTTCTTCGAGCTGCATATCGCGGATTTTGTAGGATTTCTGGAGCAGCGAAAGCACGTCCATAACCTTAGACTTCGCCTCGTCAACCAGCACGGAAATCCACTCGTCGTCCGCGGAAACGCTGAATTCGGGCAGCTCGGCGCGGATTTTCTCGGCGGTTTGCTTGAGGTCGCCGCCTACGCGGATTTTGAGTGTTCTGTAATAGCCGAAGAAGCCCTTGAGGTGCTCGATATCGTTGTCGTAGAGCATTTTTCCCTTATCGATGATGACAATTCTGCGGCAAAGCGCGTCCACATCGCCCATATCGTGCGTGGTGAGGATAACGGTTGTGTTTTTCTCCTTGTTGAGCGCGTGGATGAGGGTGCGGATTTTTGACTTCATCGACACGTCAAGACCGATTGTCGGCTCATCGAGAAAGACGATTTTCGGGTTATGTAGAAACGCAGCGAGAATATCGCTCAAAGTGCGCTGCCCGAGGGACATCTGACGGACAGGCTTGTGCAGAAGCGGCTCGATATCGACAAGTGATTGATAAAGCTCAATCATATCGTTGTAATCCTTGTCGGAAACGCCGTAGATATCCTTGAGGATTTTGAACGACTCGACCAGCGGGAGCGCCCACCAAAGCTGTGTTCTCTGCCCGAAAACAACGCCGATATTCTGCGCGTTGTTGGTTCTGTTCTTGTACGGAACGCAGCCGTTGACAATGATTTCGCCCGACGTCGGTTCGAGAATACCGGTCATCATCTTGATTGTTGTGGATTTACCCGCGCCGTTGGGACCGAGATATCCGACAATCTCGCCCTGTTCGATATTCATACTGATGTTATCGACAGCGCGGACGAGTTTGTAATCGCGCGAAAACAGGTCTTTAAGACTGCCCTTCAAGCCCTCGCGGCGGTTCAGAACCTTAAATTCCTTTGTAATGTTTTTGATTTCGATAATGTTTGACATAAATTACCTCGCTTTCACAAGCAAAAAAACGGCAGCGGACGAGAGGTTTCCTTAACCGGTTTTCATTATACAAAAGTTTCGGCGCTTTTTCAAGCGTTTTGCCGATAAGATGTGAGATTTGCCGATAAGTTTCAAAAAAACGCGCGGTTTCGCCAAACTTTCGGGCATTTTTCGACGATTTTGGAATGAGAGTATTCATTATAGCACAAAAAGTTTGCCGTGTCAAGAAGATTTTTCCAAACAGCAAGCGCAAATTTCTTCATACGAAACAGCGGATAAAACCAAATTCTCTTTACATTTGCGTGAATATGTGATATAATAGAAAAAATCATTGCAAAAATTGGAAATAAGTGTTATAATACAAGTGAGTATTATCTTCCACATAAAAGGATTGACAAAACCATAAAGTTTTAGGAAATTTTGGTGATATGAAAGAAGGCTGGATATGGTTCAGT
>SFLN01000031.1 GCA_004554555.1 [Eubacterium] saphenum
CGAACCGAATAGTCGCCGTAAACATCAAACATTTCGTTCTCGAAGAAGGCGAACTCCGATGTATATGACGGCAGAAAAACAACGTCCGTGGGACATAGATAATCTACGGTTATTTCGCTTTCGTTTATTCCATTAAAATCGGCGATTTCAGCATCGTCTTTAGAGGCAGACTGCGTTTGCGCCATTGTTTGCAGAATGCGCATTTCCGCGGGACGGTAAAGCTTCGAGAGCCTGCTTTCCTGCCACAGCTCGGGCTCGTGTTTAATCGGCGAAGTCCAGGACGTTCCCGTGAAATCGATGCCGATATCGCCGCGAAGATAGACCTCGCTCTCGGGACTGCTTACGCGAAGAATTTCCTGGTTGCTTTTGCCGGGGGAGATTATGTTGAGCGATGAATTTGCGCCCGTTCCGTATGATGAAAAATACTCGGAAACCGGTCCGTTTTCAAACGGCGAGGTTATGCCGGAGCTTTGACCGAGGTTGTTCAAAAAGTTGTAGAACTCGCTGTAATCAAAGCCTTCCTTGACGGGAGCAAAGCTGTTTGCGATAAGCGCAGCCGCCGTGAAAAGCGCTGCCGCCCAGCAAGCCGAGGCGAGATACTTCGAGTAGAAAATCCCGTTCATTCGCGCGCGTTTCACAAAGGTTGTCTTTGCCGCTTTATTGCGGAATTCGCGTTCTTCCTTGCGGGTGTCCGAGCGAAAGCTCCCGAAAAATCCCTTCTTGATTGCCACGCCCTCGGAATAGGTTTTTGACAGCGAAATCGCGCTGATGTACAGCGCAAGCGCCGGAATTACCCAGAAATTGAACTCGAAATTTCCCGCAACCGCCACGGGCGCGCTCAGCAGAATAAACAGGATAAACGATGGGTAAATCACGGGTTTTCGGAACATTGTCGCCGCCGTTATCATCGTGAAAATGCACGCGAACGCGCATACTCCCAGCAGCACTCCGTCTGCGCAGGGCGGGTAAGTTCCCAAAAGCTGCGCATCTGTGTGGAACGTGAACTTCTCGGTGTAGAACACGATGCCGTTCATTCGCATAATAATCAGGTCGGTGAAGTAGGAAATGCGTTCCCAAAGGCTTTCGCGGTTGAAGAAGATAATTATCCCGCTGAAAAACACAAATATCGGTATCGCAATTTTCTTTTTCACCAAGCTGAAAACCGTGCTGAAAATAACGCCGAAAAGCGCGCAAATTCCCGCAGCCGCCCATAAATTCACGGGCATATTGTATTCGATAATCAGAAAAAGCGCGGCACACACGCAAAGCGCGGTGCAGTAGAGCGTCTTTTTCAGCGTCTGGACAAGCGCCGACGGTTTTTTGCCGTAATATCTGTCGTAAACCAGTACTATCCCCGATTGCTTTTTTGTTTTCATATTACCCCGTTTGAATTTTAGTTAAATGTTCTTGAAGATGTGAATTCCGTGTTTTTTAAGAGAGTCGTTGACGTAGGCGTAACGCATATTTTCCCACTGATTGTAGTCCTTAAATCCGTCGAATTTCACGCCGCCTTTTATCTGAACCACAACCGCAGCGTTGAACAGCGGTGAAACGTTCCAAATATAATTTATCCCCTGCCGCGAGGCTTTGAGCTGCGCGACGTCGCCCTGCTTTATGTTTTTCGGGCAGAGTATTCTGGTGAGCGGCTGCTCGTCGAGCGTCGGTGTTTTCACGTTCACGCTGTCGAAGCAGCTTTGAAGCGCGTCCTTAACCGAGCTGTCCGCGCCGAAATACTCGCAGAAATCGTTGTACCCCATCAGCAAAAATCCGCCGAAGCACCTTGCCGCAAGGTTTACAATTTCCGCTGCAAACTGCGCGCCGTCCTCACCGTCGTCGAGCATTTTCATCTTCTTAAAGGCGAGCGTTCGCGTGGTTTCGGGAATTTCCTCAACCAGCTTGTCGAGCTTTTCAAGCACCTTCGGCGTGTTCACCTCAAACGCTTCTTTTATGCAGCTTTCTTCCTCGCTTTCAAAATTCGCGAGAAACTCGGACGCGTCAAGCGAGAAGATTTTCACCTTTTCCGCAAGCGTTTTCTCGGAATACTCGTTCAGCCGTTCATACGCAGATGTGTAAAATTCCAGCATTGTATCAACGGTTTTCTGCTGTTTCAGATAATTCGCGTACTCCGACAATGACGATATATACAGCCGAACCGCGTTTCCCGCCATCAGCGAGGGCGTGCCCTTGAGCTTGCGGTAATCGCTTTGCACAAGGCGTTCCTCGCGCACAACCTGCTCGTCTACGTCCTCTTTTTCGGCTTTTGTGCGGTTAATCAGCGTTTTCAGCTCCGACAGGCATTTCCGGATAATTTCGGTTGCGCAAAACGGACCTTTTTCAAAGTGATTGAGCGCGTCATCGCAGTCCGCGATAATGCTCTCAACCGCCTCGGGTAGCACAATTGCCGCGCCCTCTTTAACCAGACGCGCGTATTCCTCAACCTTTTCCGTGACGTAATTTTTGCTTGCCTCCGAGCCTTTTTTCAGCGATTTCAGCGACATAAGCGAATTGTATTTTTCATCAAACTCAAGCTTCGGGATTGTCCCCGCGCGGGAAGCGAGAAGCATTGCGTCGGGCGTGATTTTGCTGGTGCAGATACCGAGCTGCATCTGACCGACGGAGTTTTGTTTAAGGTAGCTGCAAAGGCTTGCAAACAGCTTTACCGACAGATAAGAAACGATTTTCCCGAGCGGAATTTCCATTCCCGTGACGTCGTAAGCCAGATATCTGAACGAGTGGGAGCTGCTTTGTCCGAGCATATTGTAGGACACAACCTTGTCCGCGTCGTCGTCCTTTTTGTAGATAAACTCGCCCGCCGAGAGTATTTTCTCCGCGGCAACCGCAAGCGTTTTTTCGTAGGTTTTTTCCGCCGACGCAACATAGCAGGCATTAAACGGGGGCTTGTCCGAGGTTACCTCAAAAGCGCCAGTGTACTTTTGCGAGAACTTGGATTTGCGGCTCTGGAATGCGTCAAGCTCTCCTTTTGTGATAATCGTGTTCGCGTAGTAATTCGCGAGGTCGCGCGCGTCTTTCTCGAAAAGCTGCGCGGTGTCGCCGACAAACATCAGCGAGTTGATTTTCACGGGAAAGTTCGTGGTTTTGAACAGCGCCGTGAGAATGTACCCTAGGTCAACGACGGTTCCCCCGAAAAACGGGTCGCCCATATTGCCGACAACCGTGATTTCAAGCGGATTTTCGCTCTTGGAGAAGTGGTTTATCAGCTCGTCAAGACGGTTCAGAAGCGTGCCTATGTAGTGAAACAGCGCAATTCTCCCGCACTGCCGCTTTTGCAGGCCGTATTTCGGCACAGCGGGATTGTAGTTCTTCAAGCCCATATCAAACCATTCCAGCGCCTGCGGCGGGAGAAGGTCGGGTTTGTCGAGGTAGCGGTAAATCGCTTCCTCGGGATTTATCGCGATTTTCTCGCTCTCGGAGAGCGCCGAGCCGCAGAACTCCGCGTTTTCAAGATATTCCTCCAAGCCAAACGCGAGATAACGGATATTGTCGGTTTTCGCGTCAAAGCGGTTTTCGGCGGTGTGCTTTGCTCTCAAAAGGCAGTCGATTCCGTTTTTACCCGCGCCGATTATCAGCAGCCTGTTCATTCCGAGCATAGTTTTTTCGCCGTCGTACAGCTTTAAAATCCTGTCGGGTCTGAGCCACTCAACTTGCTTTTGAATATCCACGATTTTTTACCTTCTTTGTCAGAATTATAGTTTGAAGTGCAAATTTTTTCAGTTCAGCGAGTTAATCTCCGCAATCGCCGTTTCAATCGCCAAAGCATCGGCAGACGTTTCTTCACCGCGCGAAAGAGCCGAGTTCAGATAAGCGGAAATAGCGGCGTTTGTGTCGGCGTCGAAGCAGTAATTCTCCTCGGGAACTGCCGTCAGACCGTTTTCGCGCATTTTCCCGAGCGTGCTTTCCGCCGCCTGCGCTTCATTTTGCCGAGCGGCAATTCTTCCGCAGTTTATAAAGCAAGCCGCACCCTTGACGTTTTTCGCGCCCTTCGGTACAAGGAAACCATCGCAGCTTGCCGCAGTGTAATAAATCTCGCTTTCATCACTTCTTGGAATAGGAACAGCGCCGTAGGTTTTCCACGAGTCTATTTCCAGAAGCTCCTCGTAGCCCTTGTCGTCAACCAGCAAAAATGCCGCGCGCCCGTTTATAATCTTGTCGTAGCCCGTGAAGCTTTCCGTGCTCATTTTTGCGGACAACTCGTCTTTCAGAAAATCGAAAACCTCGGTGATTTTCGCGCCGTTAAGGTTGCAGACGAGCTGCCCGTTATCGGATTTCGAGAACACGGTTTCGCCGGCTGCCGAGATAAAGCCGTCCGTGATGTAATCGCCGTAAACTCCCACGCCGCCCATCGCTCCGCAGAACGTTCTCGCGGCGTTTACAAATTCGGTTCTCGTCCACTTGTTGTCGTAGTAAAGCTGTTCGGGGTCGGTTATCCCGAGTGTTGAAAAGCGCTCCTTGCAGTACACGAGAAAACGCGGCGCGGCGGTCACGGTTTCGGGGTAGAAGAAGTGGTTTCCGTTGTAGCTGTAATAATCAATGTACGGCGCGTATTCTTCCCATTGCGGCGCGCTTCTGTCGAGATATTGCGTCAAATCCTCGTAATAATTCTTCGACATCAGGTAAGGATAGCTGTTCGGGAGCTTGTCCGTTAAGTCGGGTGAACGGTCGGAGGAGATTTTCTCCGAAAGCGCGTCCGCAAGACGATATTCCGAGCAGTACTCGCGTATCAGCGTTTCCGACTCCGAATAATCCGCGGCAAAAGTCTTTTTATAAAGCGAAAGCGCGTCCGAGCCCTTTAAATCGCGCCGTCCGAGATAGGTCAAAACGGGCGTGTCGGGCTGTATCTCGGGGAAGTAGTCGTCAAACGGCAGCACGCTTTCCGATGAGTCATCGATAATATTCGCCGAAAACTCCGAGCTTGTCGTGCTTGTCTGATAACCCGCGCCGCACCCGCACAAAAGCGCCGCCGCTATCGGCAGTAAAATCAGCTTTTTCAGGAAAATTCCTCCCTTCCGAAAATTTATAATTATAATTATATCCATTATACCACACTTTCTGTATTTAGTCAATAAATTAAATACAAAATCTTCGATTTTTGCGATAACGGTTGACAAAATATAGGAAATATGCTAAAATAACAGAGGGTGATTTTGTGGAATATGTAATAGGCTTTGGACTGGTTGCCTTGCTGATGCTTTGTCTGGGGTTCGGGTTTGGCGATGTGGCGATGCTGCTGATGTGGATTTTGGCGGGCGCGGTTGTGCTCACGGCGCTGTTCTTCACCGCGATGCTTTTCCTTCTCGTCACCTCAAAGCCCGTCAAAGCCGAGTTTCTGCGCCTCGATGACACAAAACGCTTTCCCGCTGCGGTTTACCGTATCGGTGAACAAGAGTTCCGGAATATCTTCCCGGGTGAAATGATGATGAAAAAGAAGCTCTACGTTGAAGGGAAGAGGAAGCGCGTGCTGAAAAGCAGGATTTTTGGCTTTGTTATCGACGGAAACGCTCTCGCGACAATAATTATCGGCGCGGCGGTGTTTATTCCGTCCGCTTGTGGAACAATAATTTGGATGATTAACTTTCTGCGTTAAGGAGATTTTATGAGCAACATTACCTACGACTATATTAAAATAAACAGCGATGTTCAGACGTATATCAAGTTCGCGGACGCGGCGCTTTCGGCTATCGGCTACACCGAGCACTCAAAAGCGCACGTTGAACGCGCGGCGACAAACGCGTTTATGATTTTGAACACGCTCGGCTATGACGCGAGAACCTGCGAGCTTGCGCAGATTGCCGCGTATCTTCACGATATCGGCAACGTCGTGAACCGCGTCGGTCACGCGCAGACAGGCGCTGTTATGGCGTTTCGACTGCTGGATAAACTCGGAATGCCCGCCGAGGAGATTTCGCGCGTGGTTTCGGCTATCGGCAACCACGATGAAGGCAGCGCTTATCCCGTCACGCCGATTGCTGCGGCTCTGATTATCGCGGACAAGTCCGACGTCCGCAGAACGCGCGTTCGCGGTGAAAACGGGCAGCCGTTTGTCCCGAGCAGCGAAAATCTTGCCGCAGATATACACGACCGCGTGAACTACGCCGTGGAAAGCTCCGAGCTGATGTTTGCCGAGGACAACAAGGAGCTTATCCTCAGTCTCAAAATCGACCTCAAAATCAGCTCCGTTATGGAGTATTTCGAGATTTTCCTCTCCCGAATGAGCGTCTGCCGCACCGCCGCCCACTCCCTCGGCATAACCTTCGGCGTGGTCATAAACAACTCAAGAATACTCTGATTTCGCCGTTTTTTGAAAAAATTTTAAAAACCCCTTGCAATTTCGGGAGATTTATAGTAAAATAATAATGAGGGTTTATTTGTTGCTTTTAGTGTAAAAATACCAAATTTTGACAGGAGAACAGAGCGATGTTTTGGAAAATGTGTTTTTCGTGTGAATTATTGAGTTATTTTTACGGAATAGTTGCACAAAAAACCGATTTTTAGCTGTATTGCATTATACAGCTATTTTTATTTGACACTAATTTTTGAAAGGAAGTTTTGATATGGCAGCAAAAAAAGTTGCGGTAATTATGGGCAGCGACAGCGATTTGCCTGTTGTAAAAAAGGCTCTCGATAAAATCAAGAGCTTCGGGCTGGAGTACGAGTGCAGGATTATGTCCGCGCACAGAACCCCCAGAGCCGTTTGCGAGTATGCCGAAAAGGCGAGAGGAAACGGCATCGGCGTGATAATCTGCGCGGCGGGTATGGCGGCGCACCTTGCGGGTGTTGTTGCCGCTCACACGACGCTTCCCGTTATCGGTATTCCTTGCTCGGGCAAGAATTTCGACGGAATGGACGCGCTTTTGGCTACGGTTCAGATGCCCTCGGGAATCCCCGTGGCAACGGTTGCCGTGGACGGCGCGGAAAACGCAGCTATTCTTGCCGTTCAGATGCTCGCTCTCAGCAATGAGGCGCTTGAAGCTCAGCTCAGCGTTGAAAAACGCAAGATGATTGAGAAAATCAACGAGAAGGACAGAAAGCTCCAGGAACAGCTTCAGTCCGAGGACTAAACTTATGACTTTACTCGGCATTTGCCGTGAACGTTAATCAAAGAAAAGGAGAATTTTTATGAACTGCACAAAAAAGGAACAGCTTTACGAGGGAAAGGCTAAGAAGGTTTTCGCAACCGATAACCCCGACTACGTCATCGTTGACTACAAGGACGACGCAACCGCTTTCAACGGCGAGAAGAAAGGCACAATTGTCGGCAAGGGCGTCATCAACAACAAGATGACCAACTATATGTTCAGCCTGCTTGAAAAAGAGGGGGTTCCCACTCACCTTGTTGAAGAGCTTTCCGACAGAGAAACGCTGGTTAAAAAGGTTGAAATTGTACCGCTTGAGGTTATCGTGAGAAACGTTGCCGCAGGCAGCTTCTCCAAGAAGCTCGGCATCGCAGAGGGTACTCCTCTCAAGTGCCCGACTCTCGAGTTCAGCTACAAGAACGACGAGCTCGGCGACCCCTTCATCAACGATTACTATGCGCTCGGTCTTGGTCTTGCAACCAAAGAGGAAATCGATGAAATTGCAAAGTACGCGTTCAAGGTGAACGAGTTTATGCTCGGCTTCTTCAAGAAGCTCAACATCGACCTCATCGACTTCAAGATTGAGTTCGGTCGCTTCCACGGCAAAATCCTTCTCGCGGACGAGATTTCTCCCGATACCTGCCGTTTCTGGGATTCCACAACCCACGAGAAGCTCGACAAGGACCGTTTCCGTCGCGATATGGGCGGCGTTGAGGACGCGTACAACGAGATTATGAAGAGAATTATGTCTACAAAGTAATAAAGGTAACCTCTAAAAACCTTGTTTGAGCAAAAAATCCCATAGCACGCCGACTACTTCGTCAAACCTCCTAGCAAGGCACAAAGCCTTGCGTCGTCGGCTTTCCTCGTATTCGACGCACTCTGGGCTTTTTTGCTTTTCAAACCGGTTGTTTAGAAGTTCCCTCATAATAAAGAAAAATTCGGAGTGTGGAGAAATAAATGGGCGGTTTTTTTGGAGCGGCTTTGAAGAGAAGCTGCGTTGAGGACGTTTTTTTTGGAACGGACTATCACTCGCACTTGGGTACAAGACGCGGCGGTATGACCGTGTATTCACCCGAAAAGGGCTTCCAGAGGGGAATTCACAGCATCGAAAATTCCCCGTTCAGAACAAAATTTGAACAGGATATCGAGGGTATGTCGGGAAATATCGGCATCGGCTGCATAAGCGATACCGACCCGCAGCCCATTCTCCTGCGGTCAAAGCTCGGCAGCATCGCCGTCTGCAACATCGGTATCATCAATAACGCGGACGAGCTTTGCGATGAGTTTTTCGACAACAAGATGGCAAGCTTTGAAACTATGAGCAGCAGCAAGGTGAACTCCTCCGCACTTATTGGCGCGCTGATTGCTCAAAAGGACAGCTTTGCCGAGGGTATTCGATACGCGCAGGACAGAATTGACGGAACAATGTCGCTGCTTATTCTCACGGAAAACTGCATTATTGCGGCGCGCGACAAGTTCGGACGCTTGCCGATAATCATCGGAAAAAGCGACGATGGCTACTGCGTTTCGTTCGAGAGCTTCGCGTTCCAGAAGCTCGGCTACAAGACCTATCGCGAGCTTCAGCCTGCGGAAATCGTCAAGATAACCGCGGACGGTGTTGAGGTTATCGGCGAGGGAAATCCCGATAGCTTGCGTATCTGCACGTTCTTGTGGACTTATTACGGCTATCCGAACTCGGTTTACGAGGGTGTGAACGTTGAGGTTATGCGTGCGAAAAACGGTGAGATTATGGCTGAATACGATATCGAAAACGGAACGCTTCCCGATGTTGATTACGTCTGCGGCGTGCCGGATTCCGGTATTCCTCACGCAATCGGTTACGCAAACCGCAGCGGTATCCCGTTTGCAAGACCTTTTATAAAGTACACTCCCACCTGGCCGCGCAGCTTTATGCCGCAAAGTCAGGCGATGAGAAACAAAGTCGCGAAGATGAAGCTTATTCCCGTGCACGAGCTTATCGAGGGGAAGAAGCTGCTTTTCGTTGACGACAGCATTGTCAGAGGAACGCAGATGCGCGAAACCGTTGAGTTCCTCTACGAAAACGGCGCAAAAGAGGTTCACATGCGCTCGGCTTGCCCGCCGATTATGTACGGCTGCAAGTACCTCAATTTCTCGCGCAGCACCTCCGAGCTTGACCTCATCGCGCGCAGAATTATTCACGAATACGAGGGCGAAGAGGGCGTAAAATACATACGGGAATACGCCGACTCCAAAACCGAACGCGGCAAGCGCCTCAGAGATGAAATCTGCCGCCGTTTGAAGCTCACTTCGCTTGAATTTCAGTTCCTCGAGGGTACGGAGAAAGCGGTCGGACTTCCCGAATGTAAGCTCTGCACCTACTGTTGGAACGGCAAACAGGACTAAATACAGATAGATATATTTAAAAGTGTGCGGGATAAGAAAGGATATGATTTTTTGTCCGGAAACATTCATGAGGAGTGCGGCGTTTTCGGGATTTACTCGAATAAACCCGCGAACGTTGCGTCCTCGGTATATTTTGGGCTGTACGCTTTGCAGCACCGCGGTCAGGAGAGCTGCGGTATCGTTGTAAACGAACGCGGCGTTTTCAAGACTCGCAAGGGCGTGGGACTTGTGAACGAGGTGTTCAACGAGAAAAATCTCAGCGAGTTTGAGGACGGAAAAATCGCAATCGGTCACGTCCGCTACTCCACAACCGGCGGCGTGAACGGCGAAAACTGCCAGCCGCTCACGGTTCGGCATGTCAAGGGTTCGCTTGCAATCGCTCACAACGGAAACCTCATAAACGCGCTTGATTTGCGCAGGGAATTCGAGCTTCACGGCGCTATTTTCCACACTACAAGCGATACCGAGGTTATTTCCTACGCGATTACTCGGGAACGTCTGGAGTGCGGCTCTATCCAACAGGCGGTTGAACGCGCAATGCACCGCATTAAAGGCGCGTATTCGCTTGTTATAATGTCGCCGAAAAAGCTGATTGCCGCGCGCGACCCCAATGGTTTCAGACCACTCGCGCTCGGTGAACTTCCCGACGGCGAGGGCTGGGTTGTCGCAAGCGAAACCTGCGCTTTTGACTGCATCGGCGCGAAATTTGTCCGCGACATTGAGCCGGGAGAAATCATCGTTATCGATGAAAACGGCATCGACAGCATCAAAACCCACTGCGGCGGGAAAAGTTCGCTTTGCGTGTTTGAGTTCGTGTACTTCGCGCGCCCCGACTCGGTTATCGAAGGCGCTTCGGTTCACAAGGCAAGACTGCGCGCAGGTCATTTTCTTGCGCAGCAGCACCCCGTGGACGCGGACGTGGTTATCGGCTGCCCCGACAGCGGTCTTGACGCGGCGCTCGGCTATTCGCAGGAGTCGGGTATTCCTTACGGCGTCGGCTTTATCAAAAACCGCTACATCGGCAGAACGTTCATTCAGCCGACTCAGGGACAGCGCGAAAATTCCGTTAAAATCAAGCTGAATGTTCTTAGCGAAACGGTCAAGGACAAGCGCGTGGTTCTCGTGGACGACAGCATTGTCCGCGGAACGACATCGGCAAAGGTTGTAAAACTCCTGAGAAACGCGGGTGCAAAGGAAATCCACATGCGAATTTCCTCGCCGCCTTTCATCAGCGAGTGCTATTTCGGCACCGATATCGACAACAAGAAAAATCTTATCGCAAATCACCACACCGTTGAGGAAATCGCTGAAATTATCGGCGCGGACTCGCTCGGTTTCTTGAGTCCCGAGAGCGTGGTTGAGATTGCGGAAAACGCGAAATGCGGCTTCTGCAAGGGTTGTTTCACGGGAAAATATCCTATTGATGTTCCCGATGAAATTCCCAAGGATAAGTTTGAAACCAAGTTTGAAGAGTAAACAATTTTATCAATCATACAGCAGCTACTAAAAAGGAGAGAAAAATGAACAGTTACAGTGAAAGCTACAAGGCGGCGGGCGTTGACGTAACGGCGGGTTACGAGAGCGTAAGGCTTATGAAGGACGACGTTGAGCGCACCAAAATCCCCGGCTGCATTTCGGGTATCGGCGGCTTCGGCGGTCTGTTTCAGCCCGATTTGAGCGGAATTTCCGAGCCGGTTATGGTTTCGGGCACCGACGGCGTCGGCACAAAGCTCAAAATTGCTATGCTTATGGACAAGCACGACACAATCGGTATCGACTGCGTTGCTATGTGCGTTAACGACATAATCTGCTGCGGCGCGAAACCGCTCTGGTTCCTCGATTACATCGCAATCGGCAAGAACATTCCCACAAAGGTTGCCGAGATTGTAAGAGGCGTGGCGGACGGCTGCGTTTTGGCGGGCTGCGCGCTTATCGGCGGCGAAACCGCAGAGCACCCCGGTATGATGGCTGAGGACGAGTACGATATCGCGGGCTACGCAACCGGTATTGTCGATAAGAAGAAAATCATCGACAGCTCCAAAATCAAGCCCGGCGACGCTATCATCGGTATCGCTTCGAGCGGCGTTCACTCAAACGGCTTTTCTCTCGTTCGCAAGGTGTTCAACCTCAACGAGCAGAAGCTCAAGGCGCTTATCCCCGAGCTTGGAAAATCGCTCGGCGAAACCTTGCTCACACCGACAAAAATTTACGTTAAATCCGTGCTCAACCTGATTGAAAAAGTCAACGTAAAGGGCATTTCGCACATCACCGGCGGCGGCTTCTACGAGAATATCCCGAGAATGCTCCCCGACGGTATTTCCGCGAAAATCAAGCAGGGAAGCTTCCCCGTGCCGCCTATCTTCGAGCTTATCCAAAAGGAAGGCAACATCACCGAGCACGATATGTACAATACCTTTAATATGGGTATCGGTATGGCGATTGTTGTTGACCGGGAGAACGCTGAGAAGGCTGTCGAAATTCTTCGTTCAACGGGCGAGGACGCGTTTGTCATCGGTTCAACCGTTGAGGGAACGGTCGGCGTGCTTTTCAACTACTGATTTTCGTAATTTTTAAAGTGAAGCGGCAAAAATAAGGAGCAGTCCCCGATTATCAAGAAGAAAAAGTTCTTGAAGTTGAGGGATTACTCCTTGATTTGCCGTCGCATATTTCTGCCGCGGAGTGTTCAAGAGCATAGAAAAAAGCCGGAGTGAAAGGGAAAATTATGGGATTTTGGAGCAATCTTTTCAGCGGGAAGAAGCAGACCGCTGCTGAGATAAAAAACATCAATCTCACCGAAAACGGCGTTGAGATTGACGGCACGCTTGTGGATATACCGACGCATCTTTCCGCGCTGGCGAAGCTGCTCGGGAAACCGCGCGCAATCGGGTTTGAAACAGACGATGAAATCCGCGAGTTTCTCGAAAAAACCGAGGGCGAGGGTATGATTACAAAGCGCGTCAATTACGCTTGGGATAATCTCGGGCTGCTTGCTTACACGCATAACGGTACTGTCGTGAACTGCTTCAGTATACAGCTGAAGCCGTCAACCTCAAAAAATGCGCCGCGCGGAGTTTTCGGCGGTGTGGCGACGATAAACGGCGAGGACTGGTTTTCGGTGATGAAAAGCGGCACGGACGGTATGTTTCTAGCGGAGTTCAGGCTCGGGAATTACAAGATAATTTCCGAAAAATCCGATTTCCAAAAGAGTCTTGCGGACAGCGGGCGCGAAGATTTCAACTGCGTTGATATCCAGCTTTACCGCGAGTGAGAGGACAATTATGGGTTTTTTCGGAAAACTGTTCGGCGGGAAAAAGCCGAAAATTAACGCGGAAGAACTTGTTCTCGACATAACCGAGGACAAGCTGTTTGTAAACAGCAAGGCGGTCGATATCCCGTGTCATATATCGGTGCTGACGAACATTTTCGGTAAAACGAGAAAGTTTGTCGGAAAATACCGCGAGAATATAAATTTCATTTGGGATAATCTGGGAGTTTACTGTTACACAAAGGGAAACAGCGTTGTCTATTGCTTTTCCGTGAAGGTAAATCGCGGCGATATTAAAACCGATTTCGACCCGAAAACCCTCTTCGCGGGGACGCTAACCATTGGCGGTGAACCGTGGGAGGAGTTTATGGTGGGCTGTGAGGACAGAGAGGTCGGCAGGCACCGGGATTACTTCGGACTGTCGCTCTTCAGTGAGTACACCGATATGGATAACGGCGACAAAAACGGTTACCGCGGCGCTTATTCCGGCGTTGAATTCCAGCTTTCGTTTGAGAGAAACTAATTTGTAAAAGGAGCAGCTATGAAAAATATTGCGGTTCTCGTGTCGGGCGGCGGCACGAATTTGCAGGCTCTTATTGACGCGGAAAAACGCGGCGACATCAAAAACGGCAAAATCACCTGCGTTATTTCCTCGAAAGCAGACGCTTACGCTCTCGAAAGGGCTAAGCAAAACGGCATCAAAACGCGCGTTCTCGTGAGGAAGGATTTTCCCGATGTTGCCGCTTATACGAAAGCGATGACCGAGGCGCTTCTTGAGGAAAAAGCGGATTTGGTTGTGTACGCGGGATTTATGACAATTCTCGACGAGCAGATTGTGAAAGCGTTCCCGTACAAGATGATGAACGTTCACCCCGCGCTTATCCCAAGCTTCTGCGGCAAGGGATTTTACGGTCTGCACGTTCACGAGGAAGCGCTGAAAAAGGGCGTCAAAATCACGGGTGCAACCGTTCATTTCGTCACCGAGGTCTGCGACGGAGGACCGATTATTCTTCAGAAAGCGGTTGAGGTGCAAAACGGCGACACTCCCGAAATCCTCCAGAAACGCGTTATGGAGCAAGCCGAGTGGAAGATTTTGCCGCAGGCGGTTTCGCTGTTCTGCGAGGACAGGATTACCGTTAAAGACGGAAACGCTTATATCGATTTGTGAAAATTGCGGCGAAATTCGGATTTGGCTGAGCTGTTTTGGTCATCATATTTCGACAATTTCCTATGGAGAATCTCAAGAAAAGACCGGAATTTTGTTGTTTAGCTTTGATTTGGCAATAATTGGAGATTTCATATATAAATTCAGGAGGTTTTTATGATTACACTTGACAAGGAGTTGAATTCTCTGGCTTATCACGGCAGGGGAATAGTTATCGGCAGAAGCGGCAAAAAAGCTGTTATCGCGTACTTTATTATGGGCAGAAGCGAGAACAGCCGCAACCGTGTTTTCGTTGAGGACGGCGAAGGTATCCGCACGCAGGCTTTCGACGAGAGCAAAATGACCGACCCGCACCTCATAATCTATGCACCGGTGCGCGTTCTCGGCAACAAGACCATCGTCACCAACGGCGACCAGACCGATACAATTTACGAGCTTATGGACAAGCAGATGAGCTTTGAGCAGTCGCTTCGCGGTCGCTTTTTCGAGGACGACAAGCCGAACTACACACCCAGAATTTCGGGTATCGTACACCTTGAAAACGGCTCAATGAACTACGCGATGTCTATCCTCAAGAGTGCAAACGGAAACCCCGATTCCTGCCGCCGCTACACCTTCGCTTACAGCGAGCCGCTTGACGGTGCCGGAAGCTTTATCCACACCTATTCCGGCGATGAAAAGGACGGACGTTTGCCGAGCTTTGAGGGTGAACCGAAGGAGGTTGTTATTCCCGATATGAGCATCGATGAATTCACCGACTTCGTCTGGAACAACCTCAACAAGGACAACAAGGTTTCGCTTTTCACACGTTATATCGATATCGAAACCGGCAAGTACGAGAGCAGAATTGTAAACAAGAACAAGTGATGGAGGAAGATTTATGAACGAACTTGAACTCAAATACGGCTGCAACCCCAACCAGAAGCCGTCGAGAATTTTTATGGAAGGCGGCGCGGATTTGCCGATTGAAGTGCTGAACGGCAAGCCGGGGTATATCAACTTTATGGACGCTTTCAACGGCTGGCAGCTTGTCAAGGAGCTTAAAGCGGCAACCGGTATGCCCGCGGCAACCTCTTTCAAGCACGTTTCTCCCGCGGGTGCTGCAATCGGCAGACCGCTCACCGAAACGCTTGCGAAGATTTACTGGGTTGACGATTTGGGCGAGCTTTCTCCGCTTGCCTGCGCGTATGCAAGAGCGCGCGGTGCCGACAGAATGTCCAGCTTCGGTGATTTCATCGCGCTTTCGGACGTCTGCGACGCTTCGACTGCGAGAATTATTCAGCGCGAGGTATCTGACGGCGTTATCGCGCCCGGATATGACGCGGACGCTCTCGAAATCCTCAAGTCCAAGCGCAAGGGCACTTACAATATCATCAAGATTGACCCGAACTACACGCCCGCTCCCATCGAGCGCAAGCAGGTTTATGGAATAACCTTTGAGCAGGGCAGAAACGAGCTTGTCATCAACGACGCGCTTTTCGCGAACCGTCCCACTAAGAACAAGGAAATCCCGCAGAGCGCTCTCGACGACCTTGCAATCGCTCTGATAACGCTCAAATACACGCAGTCCAACTCGGTTGCGTACGCGTCGGGCGGACAGGCAATCGGTATCGGCGCGGGACAGCAGTCGCGCATTCACTGCACGCGTCTTGCAGGAACAAAGGCGGACAACTGGTATCTCCGTCAGTCGCCGATGGTTATGGATTTGCAGTTTGTGGACGATATCCGCCGCGCAGACCGCGACAACGCGATTGATTTGTATATCGGCGAGGATTATATGGACGTGCTTGCTGAGGGCGAGTGGCAGAAGATTTTCAAGGTGAAGCCCGAGGTGTTCACCAAGGAAAAGAAGCGCGAGTGGCTTGACACGATGACCGACACCGCGCTTGGTTCGGACGCGTTTTTCCCGTTCGGCGACAATATCGAGCGTGCTCACAAGAGCGGCGTTAAGTATATCGCACAGCCCGGCGGTTCAATCCGCGACGATAACGTTATCGAGGTCTGCGATAAATACGGCATCGCGATGGCGTTCACGGGAATTCGCCTTTTCCACCACTGATAACACTGATAAAAACAAACGCGCCTCCTGAAAAGGGGGCGCATTTTTTTTGAATTACTTGCATTGTGTGTAAATTGAACCGCGAAGCGAAAAAAGTCTTTTTGGAAGTCTTGAAACCTTTTTCTTCAGAAAAAGGTTTCAAGCCGCCGGAGGCACTCGGCGCGAAGCGCCGCCACTCGCGGCAAAGCCGCGGACTAGAGCGAAGCGTCAAAATCGCGGAGCGAAGCGACGCGAAACACGCAAAAAAAGCGCAAAGGGGTCTGGGGGAAACAAGAGTTTCCCCCAGAGGAAAGGGGCTTGGGGGAAACCCCTCGGGGTTTCCCCCAACATTTTTTGCGGCTCGAAGCCGCAAAAAATGAAAAGCAGCGCAACTGCGTTAAAGTCGCCAAAGGTTCAAGGGGTTTCCCCAAAGAATTCTAGTTATCTAAACGAAAACAGTAAAAAAGCGGAGAACCGAAATTCTCCGCTTGATTTATTACATTGCGTTGGATTAAACGCAGCCCTGAGCCTTCATTGCCTCGGCAACCTTGAGGAAGCCGGCAATGTTTGCGCCTGCCATATAGTTTCCGGGCATACCGTACTCCTTGGAAGCGTCGTCGCAAGCCTTGAAGATGGACTGCATAATGCCGTGGAGCTTCTGGTCAACTTCCTCGAACGTCCAGCTGTAACGAATGGAGTTCTGGCTCATCTCGAGACCGGAAGTAGCAACACCGCCTGCGTTTGCAGCCTTAGCGGGACCGTAGAGCATATTATTTGCGAAGTAAACCTCGATAGCCTCGGGAGTAGAAGGCATATTTGCACCCTCTGCTACTGCGTAAACGCCGTTTTCTGCGAGGTTCTTAGCGAATTCGCCGTTGATTTCGTTCTGAGTTGCGCACGGAAGAGCGATGTCTGCCTTAATCTTTGCGCCCCAAACGCTGCCCTCGTGGTACTCAGCGTTCTTGTGAGCGGTTCTGTCAACGTACTCCTTGATACGTCCGCGCTCAACTTCCTTAATCTGCTTAACAACATCAAGGTCAATTCCATCGGGGTCGTAAATGTAGCCATTGGAGTCGGAAACGGTTACAACCTTGCCGCCGAGCTCGGTTGCCTTCTTGGTAGCGTAAATAGCAACGTTGCCCGAACCGGAGATGATAACGGTCTGACCGTTGAAGCTCTTGCCGTTAGCCTTGAGCATTTCATCGGTGAAGTAGCAAAGACCGAAGCCGGTAGCCTCAGTTCTTGCAAGAGAGCCGCCGTAGGTGAGACCCTTACCGGTGAGAACGCCTTCAAACTGGTTCTGAATTCTCTTGTACTGACCGAACATATAGCCGATTTCACGAGCGCCTGTACCGATATCGCCTGCGGGAACGTCGCAGTCAGCGCCAACGTGTCTGTAAAGCTCAGTCATAAAGCTCTGGCAGAAACGCATAACCTCTCCGTCGCTCTTGCCCTTGGGGTCGAAGTCGGAACCGCCCTTTGCGCCGCCCATAGGAAGCGTGGTGAGGGAGTTCTTGAAAATCTGCTCGAAGCCGAGGAACTTGATGATACCGATATAAACAGACGGGTGAAGTCTGATACCGCCCTTGTACGGACCGATAGCGCTGTTGAACTGGATACGGAAGCCGCGGTTTACCTGAACCTTATCGTTGTCGTCAACCCACGGAACGCGGAAAATAATCTGTCTCTCGGGCTCGACAATTCTCTCGAAAACGCCTGCGTCAATCAAATC
>SFLN01000151.1 GCA_004554555.1 [Eubacterium] saphenum
CCAGGTGATAACGCTTATGAGCAAATATTTCGGGAAATTTTCGACAAAGGACGAGCCGCTGCTCACGCCGTCGATGATAAACAATTACGTCAAGAACAACATAATTCCCGCGCCGGTGAAGAAAAAATACTCCCGCACTCACCTGTTTCGACTGATTATAATCTGCGTGATGAAGCAGGTTTTGCCGATAAACGACATTGGGACGCTTATCGAAACGCTGCTGAAAACGCGCAGTGAAGCGGAGGTGCTGAACCTGTTCACGGAGCAGTACGAGGAGGAGTTCCTGAACACGATGAACATTCTGGAAAAGAACACGGAAAAGCGCGTCGGTGAAACGGAGGAAGCGATGCTTTCGTTTTCGGTAATGCATGCGGCGGCGATAGCGGGCGGAAGCATTTTCTACGCGGAATACGCGCTTGACGAGCTGAAAAAAAACATTGCTCCTGCCGAGGAAACGCCCGAGGCACAGAAAAAGCCTGCGAAAACCTCAAAATCAACGAAAAAACCACAGTCCAAAAACAGTTAAAATAAGAGCGCAAGTTCCGATACTTGCGCTCGTTTTTTACATTTTGCCGAATTTTTCAAGCATTTCCTGTTGCCGACCGCAGCACATTCTGCCCTCGGGACAGTTTCCGAGAACGTAGCAGCTCGGTCCGTACAGCCCGAACAGCTCCGGGAAATCCTGTCGAAGGAACGCAAGCATTCTCTCGGAGATTCCGCGAACCTCCCATTGCGCTCTGGAGCAAGCACGCAGCCTGATAAACAGGAGCAGCTCACGGGCGTTCATTGTGGTCATAACGTCAAGCAAATTTCCGCTCAATGCGAAATATTGGATATTAGCGCGCAGCTCATCGTTGTTCAGCGCTTGGGCAAGCAGCCTGTCGCACTTAGCAAGCGTTTGCTCGTAGATTTCGCGCGCTTTGGGATTTTGCTCAACGGTTTTCGGTAGCACAACTCTGCGCTGAGGCACGGCGGTTTCGATAGGCGGAACGATAACCGACTGCATACGGTGGCGCACGATATGCGTGATACCGGCAAGCGTGACGTCCTTAATCAAAAACGAGTAGTTCAGCTGTTCAAGGGCGCGCGGACGTCTGTCCGAAAGCAGCTCTTTGGGAGTTTTCGCGCTCTCCCCTGTTGCTTTAAGCGAGATTTGGAGCAGCTTTGCGGGTTCTTTAGGCGCGTTGACGAGTTCAACCTTACCCGTTTCATTTTCATCAAGCACGGTCATCTTCTCGGAAACAGCGTTTTCGCCGGCAAACGCGCCGTTCTCTCTCGGATAAAACTCCCCCGCGATACACGGGAAAATGCTCTGAAGCTGCTCTATAAGCTGCTCTGCGATATTTTGAAGCTCCTCGCAGTGCTTACCTCTGCCGTTTCTGATGGAGTTGATAAGACCGATAAGCTCGCGGGCGTTCAAAGTGCAGTAAAAGTTGCTGAAGAACGAGTAGGGCAGCAAAAACCGCGCGTCCTCCTTCGGTACATCAAGCTCCAAGAGCCTTGCATAAGCCGAAAAAGCCTCGTCCATATACTCCTTGTACAGCGCGGCGCTTTCGGTACCGAGATTTTGCGGAATGAAGTAGCCGGTGTTGCTGAAATCAACGTAGCGGCGCGACTTGACGGTAAAGGAAGCAAGTCTGCTCTCGATAAAAAACTGCTCGACATAAACGGAAACGTTGGTGAGCGCGACAGTAAAGACCGCATGTTCGATAACGGAGCGGTGACCGGACGCGAGAACCTTTCGGATAAGACCGCTGTTTTTCTCGTTATTTTGGGACTTGAGGAAAATCTCCGCGGAGTTGCCCTCGGTAGTGGAAATACGTGCCGAAGCGGCGCAAACCGCGTCGTTGTCGGTGTTGAAGCTAATAATTTCAGCTTTGGAAACGTCGTTCATAGTTACCCCCGAAAAGAAAATCCCGACAGCCGTGCCATCGGGAAAAGGCTATTTTTATTGTAACACAAATAAGCGCTTTTGTCAAGACGTTCACTTGTTCAACTTTTTGAGCTTTTCGTTGAGCTCAATCGCATCGCTTCTCGCGCGGAGGAAATTGACGAGCCAAACCGCTGCGAAAACGGCAAGGATAGAAGCGCCGATAATCAGCCCGTGCGCCAAGCTCATTTCGGGCTGTTGGAGCTTGATTGCGCCGAGAACGATGACCTCGATGGTGACGATTTGGAGAATTCTCCCGACAACCGCGCGTTTTGGGGAGAGTTCTTTTTTGGAGTACATAAAAAACGACGGGAGGGTGCATAAAAACGCGTAAATCGGCGGCACGAAAAGGACCTCATATCCGAATTTCGCATCGGGCGACAAGACAAGCCCAAGGATACCCATATCGATTGCGATAAAAAGGTTGCAAAGCAAAAACGACCGCGCCGCAGTCCGCAGAAAATCCTTCATACTATCCCTCCAAAATCCTTTGTTTAAGCGCCTTCGCGTACATTCTCGAGATAACGATTTCCTCGCCGTTTTTCATTTTGGCGATAAGACGGGTATCGGGCGCGGGGCGAAAGGACTGAATTTTGCTGATATTCGCGATAATCGACTTTGAGCAGCGCATAAACATTTGCTCTGCGTAGTTTTTCTCGATTTCGTAGAGCCTGCTTTTAACCTCGTAGACCTCGTTTTCGGTGTACGCGAAAACAAGCTCGCCGACGGCCTCGAAGTAGATGATATCGGACAAATTGAGCTGAAAAGCGGCGCCGTCTATGTAGCCGGAGAGCATATTTCCTTTCATCAGCGCATACTCGCGGATATCGCGGAAATCGTTGTTCAGCTCGACGCATTCGAGAACGACGCGCTCGTCCTCGGCGCTCGGAACATTTTTCACAAAAACGCGCATTACCCTGCTCCCTTCATTATAATAACTCCCGCACAAAATTGCAACGGCAAAACGGCGAAATTCGATTTGACAAGACAAGATGCGCCGATTGCCTGCAAACACATACTTATTCTACCATAAATTTGTACAATTTTCAACATATTTTGAGGTTTATCTGCAACAGTTCGACAAAAAATGAAAAATGTGTTTACAAAACGAGAGAAATATCGTATAATTTATCATAGGACAATGCTGAAAGGAGCGCCCAATGAAAACGAGTATTTTGTCGGAAGAAAATATGCGCCGATGCAACAAGATGATGAGAAACGCACAGTGGTTTTTGTCGTTCAGCATTTTGTTCATCGAGGTTGTAACAAACATAGTGCTTTATAAAACGGGCAGCCCGAAATACACGGAAGACACGGTGGCGTGGATGTTTTTCCGTTATCTTGTGTTGACGACAATAATAAATTTCAGCGCACTTTGTCTGAGCAGAATTGCGATA
>SFLN01000152.1 GCA_004554555.1 [Eubacterium] saphenum
GGCGCCCGGCGGGCGCCCTTTTTTTACAGAAGCGTTTTCATAAAGCTGGCATATTGCGCAAACGCCGCGATTTTCATTTTGCTCGGCTATTTGCCGAATTTCATTCTCGTCGGATTTTTTTTGAGCCTCTTGATTGCCGTTTTGCTCGGATTTTTATCGAGCAAGATTGCGGTTTCGTGCAAAAAGCTCGGAGTAAACAAAAAGCTGTTTTATCTCGCTTCGTTTACGCCAACTTTTCTCGCGGCGATAGCTGCGTCAAGCGTTGCGACAAGCGTTATGATAAACCCGACCAACCCTATCGGATTTCTTTCAATATTTTTTTATGCGTTTCCCGCGTTCATTTTTGCAATTGCGTACATTTTGACAAGCTATTTTTGTATAAAATCACTGGAGAGAAACGGAAAATATTGATAAGGGTTAGCTGACGTTAAACTAATTTTCCACAAAACTTTTTTACAATGAAAGGAATTTTGCAAATGAACCCAAAAATTGAAAAGCTGATTAATAACATCGAGAACGTAATTCTCGGAAAGCGCCCGGTAATTGAGAAGGTTGTGTGCGCGATGCTCTGCGGCGGGCACGTTTTGATTGAGGACGTGCCGGGAGTTGGAAAGACGCTGCTTGCGCAAACGCTCGCGAAATCGGTGTCGGGCAGCTTCGGGAGAATTCAGTTCACCCCCGACCTTATGCCGTCGGACGTTGTCGGGTACACGGTTATCGACCAAAAAACCGGCGCGGAGGAGTATCGGCGCGGCGCGGTTATGTGCAATTTCCTGCTTGCCGACGAGATAAACCGCACGTCGCCGAAGGTGCAGTCGGCGCTGCTGGAGGCGATGGAGGAGCTTCAAATCTCGGTTGACGGCAAAACGCACGCGCTGCCCGAGCCGTTTATGACGCTGGCAACGCAAAATCCCATCGAAACCTTCGGCACCTATCACCTGCCCGAGGCGCAGCTCGACCGCTTTCTGATGAGGCTTTCGCTCGGCTATCCCGACCGCGCCGCGGAGCTTGCGATGCTGGACAAAATGCCGCATAACATCGAAGTTTCGCCCGTGATGACGCTGGAGGAAATCACGCAGCTGCGCGGAATGATAAGCAAAATCACGGTTTCCGAGCAGGTCAAGGCGTACATTCTGATGATTGTGTCGGCAACGCGAAATATGCAGGAAATAAAGCTCGGCGCGTCCCCGAGAGCGTCGATTGCGCTTTACAAAGCCGTTCAAGCGTTTGCGTTTATGAACAACCGCTCGTTCGCGACACCCGACGACGTGAAATATCTCGCGTCTGCGGTGCTTTCGCATAGGATAATTCTGGCAACGGGACAGAGCACGTTCCTGAACTCCGAGCAGATTATCGAGAAAATACTTGTCGAAACGCCTGTTCCTGTGTAATATTTTGGATATTTATAACAAATTGTAAAAAAGAGGGCTTTCGAAAGTCCTCTTTTTGCTATTTTATGGGAATTGGGAGCGAACCGCAGCGTATATTCAAAACTGCGGTTATCCGGCAACAGAACCTGATGCACACCTCACCCCGGGCAGATTATCGAGATAATTACTGTCGAAACACCAACTATTTTGTTATTTTTTTGTTCAATATTACTATTTGTAATACAAAAGAGGGCTTACGAAAGTCCTCTTTCTGCTATTTTTTAGCAACGTTCAGCACGTTTCACCCAAAATCATTCCGCGATAAACGAATAAATCTTCAAATTTTTACCGATTAAAGTTGTCAATAGATGCAACATTTTGTTAATTTTTGCTCGAATATACCAGTTTGTATTCGCAAATACTTTTATAGTCCGCGTTCCTGCTTTGAAAATACGCAGCCGCAGTAGTTTTGGCGGTACAAATCGTACTCCGCGGACAGCTCAACCGAGCGCTTGTAGCCACCCTTTTTCTTGAAATCGTTCGGCAAGTGCGGGATTTTGTATATTTCCGACAGCTCCTCACCGATTTCGTTCAACTTTTGCGCATTTTTCAGCGGGCTGATTGATAACGTAGAGCAAAAATAGTCGAAATTATACTCCTTGGCATATTTTGCTGCCGCTTCCAAACGCAAACGGTAGCATTTAAAGCAGCGCTCGCCGCCTTCCTTGATTTTCTCAAGACCTTTAACAGCGGCAAAAAATTCCTCAGAGTTATATTTTTCGACAACTAAACTCACCGGATATTTATGCGGCTGTGCGGAAATCAGTCGCTCCAGCTCCATTGCGCGCTTGTCGAACTCCGCTTGCGGCGAGATGTTCGGGTTGTAGAAAAAGCAGGTTATATCGAAAAATTCCGACAGGTACTCGAGGACGTAGCTCGAGCAAGGCGCACAGCAGCAGTGCAAAAGCAAACGCGGAGGCTCTGAAATGGTTTTGAGCAGCTCGTCAAGCTTGCGCTGATAATTCACATTTTGTTGCATAATTCACCTATTTCACCGCAAACTTATCCCGCTGCATAACGGCAAGCCTATCGCAGCGCTCGTTCTCGGGGTGACCGGCGTGCCCCTTAATCCAGCAAAACTCCGCATCGTGGATTTCAAGCAAATTCAGCAAGCGCTCCCACAAATCGGGATTCAGCGCGGGTTTGCCGTCGCTCTTCTTCCAGCCTCTGCTGCGCCAACTTTTTGCCCAGCCCTTTGAAATCCCATCGGAAACGTACTTGCTGTCAGTTGTAATCCGAACCTTGCACGGAAATTTTAGCGCCTCAAGCGCGGTTATCACGCCGAGCAGCTCCATTCGATTGTTTGTTGTGTGAGCGTCGCCGCCGCTCAGCTCCTTTTCCCTGCCCTCACAGCGCAAAATTGCCCCAAAACCGCCCGCGCCGGGGTTCCCGCTGCAAGCACCGTCCGTGAAAATCTCAACAAATTTCATTTTACCCTCCGCAAATCAACCGTATAAATATATTTTACAACAGCACGCGCGTTTTGTCAAGAAAAAATCGCCCCGATTTTACTCGGAGCGATTTGTTTTAGAACTTAGTGTTCGGAAGCGAAATTACTTTCTCTTCTTAGCAACTACAACTGCAGCGCCTGCAAGAACTGCGGGAACAACTGCGAGAGCTACACCGGTCTCGGGAGAAGAAGGATCGGTAGGATCTTCCTTGCCGGGATCAGTAGGATCTTCCTTGCCAGGCTCAGTAGGCTCAGTAGTGCCCTCAGCCTCTACCTTAACGGTGAGGTTCTGGAAAGCCTCGTCATAGGTGTCCTGGAGCTTGTGTGCCATGTCGTACAGCTCGTCGAGCTGCTCCTTCGTTATGTTCAGCGCAGCCTCGCCGGCGGCGTGGGTTTCGATCATCTCCGTGAAATCGCAGATCTCGTCATA
>SFLN01000153.1 GCA_004554555.1 [Eubacterium] saphenum
TTGCTGAAGTTCGTAAAAGAGAGCATTACGAAAAGCCTTAGGTACAACGTAAGAAGAAGTCCGAAGCTGCTCGCAAGCGTAAGTATTGATTAGAACAAATGTTGAAGCGGGCATATTATGTCCGCTTTAATACTGTCACGGGTGATTTAATGCTGTTTAAACCGACGTTCCATTTGAAGAACGTTTTATCTATAAATAAGGAGTTTCTCGAAAAAAACGGCGTAACGGCGCTGGTTCTCGATATGGACAACACGCTTTCGATGCACGGAAATCCCTGCGCGGAGAGCGGCGTTCCCGAGTGGCTTGACGAGATGCGCGCGCTCGGGATAAAGATGCGAGTTGTGTCCAACAACACAAACAAGCGCGTTGCTCCGCTTGCGGCAAAGCTCGGGCTTCCGTTCACGGCAAACGGCGCGAAACCGCTGACGTTCGGGATAACGCGCGCGATGAAAGCGATGAACGCGAAAAAATCCGAAACGCTTGTCGTCGGCGACCAGATTTTCACCGACATTATGGCGGGAAATTTGAAGGGCGTGCGGACGGTACTTGTAGAGCCGTTTCACCTGGAGAACACCTGGACGTTCAAGCTGAAAAGGCGCTTGGAGAGCTTGGTTTTCAAGAGAGATTACAGTAATTTGGAGTTGAAGTGATGATTACATTCGGTCCCGGAGGTAATTCAATCAGCTGGGGAAAGCGGAAATTTCCCGAGGATTTGCCGGCTTATCTCGGCGAACTCGGGCTTAACGGCTATGAAATCGAGTGCGGGCGCGGCGTGAGAATATCGGAGGGCACGGTGAAAAAGCTCCCCGAAATCGCGCGGGAAAGCGGAATTTATGTGACGCTCCACGCGCCGTATTTCATTTCGCTTTCGTCAACCGAAGAGGAAAAGCGCCAAAACAGCGTGAATTATATTTTGGAGTCGGCAAAGGCGGCGAAGGCTGTCGGAGCGCAGAAAATCGTGGTTCACAGCGGTTCTTGTTCAAAGATGACGAGAGCCGAGGCTGTTTATCTCGCGAAGCAAACGCTGAAAAAGGCGCAGGAAGCGCTTGATGAAAACGGGCTGTCGGACATCATAATCTGCCCTGAAACGATGGGAAAAATCAATCAGCTCGGCACTCTCGAAGAGGTTCTGGAGCTGTGCGGGGTGGACGAGCGTTTTTTGCCGACGGTTGATTTCGGACATCTGAACGCGCGCACGCTCGGCGGTATAACGGAGCGCAGCGATTACGCGAAAATGCTTGATTTAATCGAAAACGCGCTGGGGCACGAGAGATTGTCGAAAATGCACATTCATTTCAGCAAAATCGAGTACACGGCTGGCGGCGAGAAAAAGCATCTCACGTTCGCGGACGAGCATTTCGGTCCCGATTACAAGCCGCTTCTTGAGGAAATCAAGGCGCGCGGGCTGTCACCGTCGATAATCTGCGAGAGCGACGGAACACAGGCTGAAGACGCGGCTGAGATGAAGCGGTTTTACGATAATTTGTGAAAAGGTGGTAAAATATGAAAATTCTGGTAATAAACGGTCCGAACTTAAATCTCCTCGGCGAGCGCGAGCCGAATATCTACGGCGACGAGTCGCTGAAAGCGATTAACGATGAGCTTTACGCGGTGGCGCAAAATCTCGGTCACGAAATTTCGTTCTTCCAGAGCAACAGCGAGGGGAGCATTATCGACAGCATTCACGCCGCGCGGCTTGAATACGATGGAATTGTGCTGAACGCGGGCGCTTACACGCATTACAGCTATGCAATTCACGACGCGATTGCCGCGATAAAAATCCCCGTTATAGAGGTACATCTGAGCAATATCTCAAGCCGCGACGAGTTCCGCAAAAAGAGCGTAATCGCGCCGGCTTGCGCGGGAAGCATCGCGGGCTTCGGAAAATACAGCTATATGCTGGCAATTCAGGCGCTTGATTACCTGTTCGAGGAGAAGAAATGACCGCGGCGGAGCAGCTTGCGAGCTTTCTTCCGGACGAGCGCTCGGCGGCGCTTGTAACGTCGGAGGAGTCGATAAGGTATCTTTGCGGCTCGGAAATCAGCGGCGCAATCGCCCTCGTTTCAAAGGAAGCGCGGTTTTTGTTCGTGGGAAAAGGCGTTTTGGTGAGCGCAAACGGGTTCGTGGTTTTTTCGCTTTCGAGCTTAAAGCAAATTCTTGACATTCTCGTTAAATTCGGCATAAAACGGCTGTATATTGAGAACGATAAGATGACGGTCGCGGAGCTTGACCTGCTGAAAAACACGCTTCACTACGCCGATTTCATCACAAACGGCGAGCTTACGGCGGCTCTTCTCAAAATGCGCGCGATAAAGAGCGAGAGCGAAATCGCGTGCGTGAAAAAGGCGCAAAACGTCTGCGACAAGGCGTATCAGCGGCTTTTGACGACGATTCGCAAGGGAATGACCGAGCGCCAGATTGCCGCGTATCTCAATTATTTTCTCGTGGAATTCGGCGCGGACGAGCCTGCTTTTTCCGCGAGGGCGCTTTCGGGTGAAAACTCGGCGGCAAAAGCGCGTCCAAGCTCACGGCAAATCCGCGAGGGGGATTTCCTTTTGCTGGAATTTGGCGCGAGAGTCGGCGGGTACTGCGCGAAAATGGCGAGAACCGTTGCGGTCGGCGCGATTTCCTCCAAGCAGGAGGACGCTTACAATGCGGTTTCGTGCGCGGTTTTTGACGGGCTGAAAACGCTTCGCGCGGGGATTAGCTCGAATGTTCCCGACAGCGTTGCGCGGGCAACCCTGAACGCGTGGAATGTTGAAAAATACTCTCGCGGAAGCTTTGCTCACGGTATCGGAATCGACGTGTCCGAGCCGCCCTTTCTCGGTGAAAACGGCGGCGGAATGCTCAAAGCAGGAATGACGCTTGCGGTTGGCTGCGACATCAGGCTGCCCGAGCGGTTCGGCGTGAAAATCACCGACACCTGCGTGCTTACCGAGGACGGCTGCGCGAATTTTACCGCGGCGACAAGAGAACTTGTGCATATCTGAGCAAAAAAGTTGTAAAAATTTTTTCTGTTGAAGAAAATTCGGTTGACAAGAAGTGCAAAATGTGGTATAATAATGCCGTAACATTTTGTTTAAGCGCGAATTTTGCGCTTTACCGGACAGTTGCGCCGTAAAAACGCGGTGTAATTACAAAAATGCTCGTTTGAGCGTGGAATGAAAGAATATGGAGGTTCGCTAGTATGATCACAGCGGGAGATTTCAGGAACGGAATGACTTTTGAGGAAGACGTAAACGTAATGCAGATTATCGAGTTCCAG
>SFLN01000032.1 GCA_004554555.1 [Eubacterium] saphenum
GCCGAGGCTCTCCTGCATATAGCGGGTGCGCGCCTTGCCGCGGTTCTCATAGTTGCCGTATGCGCGGAACGTCAGCCACATCGCCTTGATATAGTACAAAATCTTCGTCGGCTCGACCGCCTCTGCGACCTTGACACCAAAGCGCGGATTGTTTCCGAGACCGCCGGCGCTGTACACATCAAACAGACCGTCCGGACGGGCGGCAAATCCCAAATCGCGGAAGGTTGCATGCGTCATATTCTTCGGTGAGTTCGAAAAACCAACCTTGAGCTTTCTCGGCATCTTTTCCTTGTTGATGAAGGTCATCAGATACTCCGCAGCCGCCTCGGCGTAGGGCAGAACGTCGAAATACTCTCCCTGCTCCACACCGGAAAGCGGGGCGCACATGACGTTGCGCGGAAAATCTCCCCCGCCGCCCATCGTGACAATACCGGCATCCAATGCTTCCTCCATAATCGTGTATACCTGTTCCGGCACCAGATTATGAAGCTGGATGGTCTGGCAGGTGGTAAAATGCGCCAGCTTGACATCCTGCTCGCGGATTGCTTTGGCAACAAACGCCAGCTTTTCTTTGGTGACTCGTCCGGCAGACATGCGCAGACGGATCATGTTCGCCTTTCCGCCCTTCTGCGCGTAGCTGCCGTATCGTCCGGAAAAGCCCTTGTACTGCGCCATCGGCACTTCGCCTGCATAGAATTTTTCTGTCATCTCGCGGAATGCCGGCAGGTCCTGCTTCCACTCCTGCGGATTGATTGTATTCATACAATTCCTCTCCTTTACGAAGAATTCTGATCTCTGTTTTTTTAGTATATCATATTTTTTCATATATTTCAATATGTATTAACAGAAAAAATGGGCAAATAATCCACAAAATTTATGGTAAAATAACCAAGAAGGCAATATCGAAAAAATGTTTATTTATGCATTTATACAAAAATGGTCAAAAATCTCTCAATACCACTTGATTTTTTTCAAATATGGGTTAAAATATAATTAGCACTCGGAGAGATTGAGTGCTAAGTCGCTTAAACGGCAGCAAAAAATCAGAGCGACACGCCCGAGAAAACGGGTTGAAATAAAGGAAAATTTTATTAGGAGGAAATAAATTATGACAATCAGACCTTTGGCAGACAGAGTTGTTATCAAGGCAGTCGAGGCGGAGGAAACGACCAAGAGCGGAATTATCCTCACGGCAGCTGCTCAGGAAAAGCCGTCCATCGCGGAAATCGTAGCGGTAGGCCCTGGCGGAATGGTTGACGGAAACGAAGTGAAGATGTTCGTAAAGGTTGGCGAAAAGGTGCTCATCAGCAAGTACGCAGGAACCGAGGTTAAGGTTGACGGCGTTGAGTACTCAATCGTTAAGCAGGACGATATTCTCGCAGTTGTTGAAGAAGCTTCCGCAGCAAAGAAGCCCGCTGCAAAAAAGACAACCAAGAAGTAATTAAGTCAAAATCGTAAAAAACGGATTAATCCGATTACATTGGAGGAGAAGAAATTATGTCTAAGGATATCATTTACGGAGAAGAAGCCAGAAAGGCTCTTCAGAAGGGCATCGACACACTTGCCGATACCGTTAAAATCACACTTGGCCCGAAGGGAAGAAACGTTGTTCTGTCGAAGAAGTTCGGCGCTCCGCTCATCACCAACGACGGCGTAACCATCGCAAAGGAAATCGAGCTTGAGGACGCTTTCGAGAATATGGGCGCAGCTCTCGTCAAGGAAGTTGCAACCAAGACCAACGACGCTGCCGGCGACGGTACAACAACTGCTACGCTGCTTGCGCAGGCGCTCGTTCGCGAGGGTATGAAGAACATCGCAGCAGGCGCAAACCCGATGGTTGTCAAGAAGGGTATGAAGAAGGCTGTTGACGCAGCTGTTGAGGAAATCAAGAAAAACTCCAAGAAGGTTGCAGGCACCGCTGATATCGCTCGTGTAGCTACCGTTTCAGCAGGCGATGAGTTCATCGGAAAGCTGATTGCAGACGCAATGGAAAAGGTTTCCGCAGACGGCGTAATCACCCTCGAGGAGAGCAAGACCGCTGAAACCTACAGCGATGTTGTTGAGGGTATGCAGTTCGACAGAGGCTACATTTCGCCTTATATGGTAACCGATACCGATAAGATGGAAGCAATCCTCGACAACCCCTATATCCTCATCACCGACAAGAAGATTTCTTCCATTCAAGATATTCTCCCGCTGCTCGAGCAGATTGTACAGTCGGGCAGAAAGCTGCTGATTATCGCCGAGGACGTTGACGGCGACGCTCTCACCAACCTTATCCTCAACAAGCTGCGCGGCGTATTCACCTGCGTTGCTGTAAAGGCGCCCGGCTTTGGTGACAGACGCAAGGAAATGCTCAAGGATATCGCTATCCTCACGGGCGGCGAGGTTATCACCGAGGAGCTTGGTCTTGACATCAAGGAAACCAAGATTGAACAGCTCGGTACTGCTAAGCAGGTTAAGGTTCTCAAGGAGAACACCATTATCGTTGACGGCGCAGGCAAGTCTGCGGATATCAAGGCAAGAGTCAACGAAATCAGAAACGCAATCGAGAACACAACCTCCGAGTTCGACAAGGAGAAGCTCCAGGAGCGCCTTGCGAAGCTTGCTGGCGGCGTTGGCGTAATCAAGGTCGGCGCAGCAACCGAGGTTGAGATGAAGGAGAAGAAGCTCCGCATCGAGGACGCTCTGGCAGCTACAAAGGCAGCTGTTGAAGAGGGTATTGTTGCAGGCGGCGGTGTTGCTCTGCTGAATGCAACGCCCGCTGTTCAGGAGGTTATGAACACTCTCGAGGGCGATGAAAAGACCGGTGCGGCTATCGTTCTGAAGGCTCTCGAGGAGCCGATTCGCCAGATTGCTCTGAACGCAGGCGTTGAGGGCTCGGTAATCATTGACACTATCATCAAGAAGAAGACAGTCGGCTTCGGCTACGACGCTTACAGCGAGACTTACGGCGATATGATTAAGAAGGGAATTGTTGACCCTGCGAAGGTAACACGTTCTGCATTGCAGAATGCTTCTTCCGTAGCGGAGATGGTTCTGACGACCGAGAGTCTGGTTGCGGATAAGCCCGAGCCCGAGGCACCTGCGGCAGCTGCTCCTGCGGGCGGTATGGGCGGAATGTATTAATTCCCAAGAAAATTCGATAAATAAGAATTGCCCCTTGCGAGAAGCGAGGGGCAATTTGCGTAATTTTTGCAATGCGCGTTCCGAGCACCGCGTAGCGAAAAAAGTCTTTTTGGAAGTCTTGAAACCTTTTTCTTCAGAAAAAGGTTTCAAGCCGCCGGAGGCACTGGAGCGAAGCGTCAATACTGAAGGCGAAGCCATAAAATCATAAAAAAATAATTGAACAAATTAATCATTACAGAAAAACTCTGCATCAGTTCAGCAACCCTTGCCAATTTTTCGGGTTCGACACCCGAAAAATCGCAAGAAACCAGAACGACCTCACCTCGATGGTAAAACCAATAAGTTCGAGCGCGATTTTGAGAAGCGAGGAACGAGTTTCTCAAAATCGCGCATTTTCGGCGGTTCGATGCCGCCGAAAATGCCGAGAGCGCGTAAAAATCAAAGTGAGTTCCGAGGTAAAAGCAGGAGGCTAACCCAAGCAAATTTTCCGACTCGATGTCGGAAAATTTGCCCGCGTTTTTGGAAAACGAAGTTTTTCAAAAACGCGCGATTTTTCGGGTTCGATGCCCGAAAAATCGCCCGCGCCTTCCGCAAAGCAATTCCAACAGTAAAACTCGGCACAAACCGCGTGTGCAGTCACGCAAAACACGCCCGCCAATTCCTCAATCTTCGGGCGTGACTGCACACGCGCATTTTCGGCGGTTCGACGCCGCCGAAAATGCCAAGGTTTCGCAGAAACCCCAACTCTATTTGCAATGCCCAACAGGAATTCCCACAAAGTCGGTACCGTTCGCGAAAAAGTCGGTGAACGAGCAAAGCGGTTTTGCAGGGAGAAGCAAGACATTCACCAAAATCCGGGTTCTAAAAAACAAGGCTGCCGGACAATCCCCAAACGCAAAAAGCCCCCGCCAAAGGCAAGGAGCAGCCCGCTATAAATAAAGTAAAAAACGCTGTTCATCGATAAGCCGGGTTCTGTCGTGTATAATCATCTATCTAGCTCTTTCGTCACCGAAAGAGTCAAGCCGCCTTAAACGAGGCGCGCCGAGCAGACGCGTTATCCCCCGTACCAATCGGCGTTGCATCGGATAGGGTTTACATAGCAGTGCAGTCTCCTGCACTCTGGTGAGCTCTTACCTCGCCTTTCCACCCTTACAGCGACTGCAAGCAGTCACCGCGGTATATCTCTGTTGCACTAGCCCTAAGGTCGCCCTCGGCTGACGTTATCAGCTACCCTGCTCTGTGATGCCCGGACTTTCCTCAGCACGTTCCCACGCGCCGCGATTATATAACGAACAGCGTTCATTACCATACTATTTTACCACAATTCAACCAAAATTTCAAGCCTATCCCGCAAAATTTTTCGGGGAAATAAATCTCACTTTGTTCCCCAAACACATATTTCACTTAAAAAATACACATAATTTTCATATTCCAAACCTTGACAAATATAGTGTATTGTATTATAATGGATAATAGCGGTATTATACACAAATGAGGAATACTGCGAATTATGGAAGGGAATTTTTGAAAGAATGGATGTTGAGTCATATCATCTCAATTTCGTTACAGAAGAATACAACGAAGACGGGAGCTTGAAAAAATTTGGTATAAAGTATCCCGAAAACTTCAATTTCGGGTATGACATTATCGATAAATACGCGGAGTTGGAACCCAACCGCCGCGCGTTAATGTGGGTTGACCTCAAGGGGAACGAAAAAACATTCACCTACGGGGATCTGTCGAGGCTGTCAAACAAGGCGGCAAATATGTTCCTCGCGCACGGTATCAAAAAGGGCGACCACGTTATTCTCGTCATGAAGCGCCACTATCAGTTCTGGTACACGATGATGGCGCTGATTAAAATAGGCGCAATCGCTATTCCCGCGACCTATCTCCTTACCGTTAAGGATTTTGTTTACCGTATGGACGCTGCGGACGTCAAGGGCGTTGTCGCAACTCACGACGGCGAGGTGTGCGACTTTATTGACGCTGCCGACAAAAAGACCGAGGGCGACCTCAAGTGCAAGTTTATCGTAAACGGGACAAAAGAGGGCTGGCTGTCGTTTGACGAGGAGATTGAAAAATATCCCGATACGCTGGAAAGAGTGCCCACAAAAGCGGACGAGATTTTCCTGCTGTATTTCACGAGCGGCACCACGGGTTACCCGAAAATGGCAATCCACGACCACACGCTTGCTCTCGCGCACATTCAGACCGCAAAGCACTGGCAGAAGGTTTGCCCGAACGGTATCCACCTCACGGTTTCCGACTCGGGCTGGGCAAAATCCGCCTGGGGCAAGCTCTACGGGCAGCTCGCTATGGGAACGTGCGTTTTCGTGTACGATTTCGACAAGTTTATCCCCGAAAATATGCTGGCGATTATGGAGAAATACAAAATCACCACGTTCTGCGCACCGCCCACAATGTACAGATTTTTCATCAACGCGGGACTGGAGAAATACGATTTGTCCAGCTTGAAATACTGCAATATCGCAGGAGAAGCGCTTTCCGCCGAGGTTTTCAATCGTTGGAAGGAAGCCACGGGGCTGGAGCTGATGGAGGGCTTCGGTCAGACCGAGAGCACCTGCCTTATCGGAAATATCATCGGAATGAAGCCAAAGCCCGGCTCGATGGGCAAGCCTACGCCGCTTTATGACATCGATTTGGTTGACAAGGACGGAAATTCCGTGCCTCCGGGAGTTGTGGGAGAGATTGTTGTCAAGGGTGACTACGAGCATACGCCGGGGCTTTTCCGCGGGTATTACAACAACGAAGAGGCTACCCAAAAGGTTTGGCACGACGGAATGTACCACACGGGCGACACCGCGACGCGTGATGAGGACGGGTATTACTGGTACGTCGGGAGAAACGACGATGTTATCAAGTCGAGCGGTTATCGCATAGGGCCGTTTGAGATTGAGAGCGTTCTCGCAACTCACCCGGCGGTTCTGGAATGCGCGGTGACGGGAGTTCCGCACCCGATTCGAGGCGAGGTTGTAAAGGCAACGATTGTGCTGTCGGAGGGCTACGAGCCGACCGAGGAGCTGAAGGTTGACATTCAGAACCACGTTAAGAAGAACACGGCGCCTTACAAGTACCCGAGAGTTGTGGAGTTTGTGAAGGAGCTTCCCAAGACGATTAGCGGAAAAATTCGCCGTGTTGAGATACGCGAAAACGACAAGGACAAGGATTTCAAGAAATAAGACAAGCCGCTCGAAAGGGCGGCTTCGCGTTTTCACTTTTGCTTGCGTTTTTCTTCCCAGTGCGCCGAGGTAATTGTTTCAAAACCTTTAGGCGACAAAATCGGCTTTGCAATGCGCTTTTTGGTTTCCTCGCTCAAACAGAGCTTCTCGGAAAACTCCGCGCCGGCTTTCCTGACGTCGGCGAGATAGCCGTCGCGCTGGCGCTTGGCGTTACCCGAGATGAAAAGCTCGCCCTGCCCGCACAAAATCACGGTGTATTTTCCCTCGCCGCAAATGAGGTCAAACTGCTTCAAAAGCGCGGGATAAACCGCGTTCGCGTCAACATACCCGCACGACGAAACCACCACGAGCTTCTTCTCGAGCAAACTTTTCTCGCGCAGCTCGTGGAAACAGATATTCCGCTCCTCGACAACATTCCCGAGGTACGGCAGCATAAACGGCAAGCAGCGGTCGGTCATCATCTTGACCTTAGACGGCATACCGAAAAAGTACAGCGGAAAGCTCTCGACAATAATATCCGCCGCGAGAATTTTCCCGCGAAGCTCCGCCATATCATCGTTAATCACGCAGCGCCCGTCCGTTTTCCCCCAGCACGAATAGCACCCCATACACGGCTTTATATCAAGCTTTTGAAGCTCCGCGACCTCAACCTCGGTGCTTTCGGGAAAGCCGCTCAGAAACGCGCGCGTGACGTTCATTGTGTTGGATTTTTCACCTTTTGGGCTGCCGTTAATCACAAGAATTTTCATTGGTTCTCCTCAATTTCGGCAAGCTCTTCTTCGGTCAGCTGCGGGCGGTTGATACTGTAACGGTACTTCTCCCCGCAAACATAAATCACGCCGTCAAGGAAATACTCCCCGCTCAAATCGGCGGTTTTCAGAGCGTCAAAAATATCCGAGCCTGCGCGTTTAACGTAAGCCTCGCGGTGCGTCCAGGCGGTGAAAAAGTGGTCTGCGTCAAAGCCGCTGCGCTCGAAATCGGAAAGCTCCTTTTCGTTCATAAAAGCGCGCGAAAGCTCCCGCTTTTTCTCTTGGGAATAGTCCCGCTCGCGCTGCACGTCGCAGCCAATCGTGACGTCCTCCGTGCCGTTTCCCATCGCCAATGCGCAAAGCGCGCAGCCCTCGCTGTGGGAAATGCTGAAATCGAGATTTTCCGCAGAAACGTGCGGGCGGTTTCTCTCGTCAACCGTGATGACAAGCTCCGCGCGGTCGATTTTGTTCTTCTGGAGCAGCCCGTCGAGCAGCAAAAATCCGCACGCGCTGTCGCAAAACGCCTCCTTGCGCTTTGAAAAAATCGTCTGAAAATAATCCACGGAACCCGCGCCGTAGTTCTCCATCGCGCTCTCAACGCGCTGTCGCATAAAGTTTCCGCCCGTGACAATACAGGACGCAAAATCTATTTTCATAAAAATTCTCCGATTTATTCGCCGTAAACGGCACTTTTTTCCATCGATGTAAACAGCATACTGCCCTTCGCCTTGACAACGCCGTCAACCGAAATTTTCGCTTCAAATTCATAAGCGGCGGCGCTTGCCAAAACGCAGTTTACGGCAATCTGCAGGGTATCTCCCGGGATAACGGGCTTCAGGAATTTGAAATCCTTGACCTTTAAGAGAACGTAGAGCTTGTTTTCATCTGAAGCCGCACTTTCGGGCGCGATAACCAGACTGCAAAGCTGCGCGGCGCTCTCGATGAGCAAAACGCCCGGCATAATCGGCGCGTCGGGGAAATGCCCGATAAAATACGGCTCGTTGACCGAAACGTTTTTGATGCCGACCGCGCTTTTGTTCGGTTCAAGCTCCGTCACCCGCTCAATCATCTGAAACGGCGGGCGCTGTTTAATGCGCTTGTTTATTTCGAGTAAATTCATCATAAAATCTCCATTACAAACTAAGTCCGCCGTCCAGCACGAGAACCTGTCCCGTCATATAGCCGAAAGCGTCCGAGCAGAGCGCTGCAACTACCGAAGCAACCTCTTCCGCTGTACCGAAGCGTCCCGACGGAACGGCTTTGAGATAACCCTCGCGCTTGTCCTCGGGGATTGCGTTTATCATCTCGGTTTCGATGAAGCCGGGAGCTACCGCATTTACGGTGATTTTTCTCGGAGCAAGCTCCTTTGCGAGAGTTGCGGTCATCGAGTTCACCGCGCCCTTTGTCGCCGAGTAAACGCCCTGTCCCTCAACTGCGAGAACCGAGCTTACCGATGAAATGTTGACAATTTTTCCGCCCGTTTTCATCATTTTGAGCGCGGCAGCCTGCGCGCAGTGGAAATAGCCCTTGATGTTGATGTCAAGGCTCTTCGAGAGGCTGTCCTCGTTTATCATCAGCAGGTACGCGTCATCGACCACGCCCGCGTTGTTAACGAGAACATCTAGTCTGCGAAACGTCTTTGTAACCTCGCGGAACATATTCTGAACCGCCTTCAAATCCGAAGTATCCGCCTGAACGGCAATGGCTTTTCTGCCCATTTTCTCAATTTCCGCGACAACCTCCTCGGCTTTCTGCGAATTTGAGTTGTAGTTCACACAAACATCATAGCCGTTTTCGGCAAGCTTGAGAGCGCACGCGCGACCGATACCGCGAGAAGCGCCCGTTACCAGAGCAACCTTATTTTCTTCCACGTCAACCTGCTTTCTTCAACACAACGGCAGAATACTGACCGCCCGAGCCGACGGAAACCGCCAGCGCGTACTTATACGAATTGTTCCCCGCGAGAATTTCCGCGAGCTTTGCCGCCTGTTTTGCGGAAGCGGCAGCTCTCGCCTCGCCGATTTCTTCCTTAACGTCAAAATACGTCTTGTTTTCACCGAACAGCTTTGCAAAAACGGAATTTTGCAGCTCATCGGTTTCCTTGTCGCCGTTAGCGAAACCGCTGATTAAATCAACGTCCGCGGGCTTAATTCCCGCATTTTCACAAGCGTCGAGGATTACCTTTTCGAGCGCGCTCTCCGAGCCTTTGACGCTGCCGAATTCAACCGACTTGTGTGCATTTGCCCAGCCGACAAGCTCCGCGTATTTCTTCGCGCCGCGCGCGTTTGCGGACTTCTCCGTTTCAAGAATAAGCGAAACCGAGCCTTCGCCGAGAGTTATGCCCTTGTCGAGAACCCCAAGTCTGCCGTAGAGGAACTCGGTTACATCCGTGCACTCGTCAACTCCCGCCGCAACCATAATGCTCTCATCGCCGTTGCGGAGCACGTCTGCAGCATAGCAAACGCTCTGAAGTCCCGCCTGATTGCCGTTTGCGTTGGTGACATTGTAGCCCTTAATTCCCGCGAAAATCGAGAAATAGCCGCCCGCCGCGTTGTAAACGGTGTTCGGGAAAGAGAACGCCGAGCCGCTTGCAGTGCCGTGCTCGATAACATTCTTCTGGAAATTCACGATTTCGGTGAGCGGTCCGTCCGCAGTACCGATGATAATGCCGATATCCGCGGAGTTGCTGTCGTCAATGGTAATTCCCGCGTCACGAAGCGCTCTCATACCGCCGACAAGCTGAAGCTGCGAAAATCTGTCGAGCTTTCTCCAGAACGCCATTTTGATGCCGTGCTCCTTGTAGTCATCGGAGGTGATTTCAACGCGGTTTTTGCCCGCAATCTCACCGATACCCGTGACAAAAACGCGCTCTTTGTTTGTGTTGTCGGGGATAACGCGCGGCTCCTTCGCGAACACGATAGAAGCGTTGTTTCCGCCGAACGCAAAGGAGTTGGAAGCAGCGTAATTGATGGTTTTCTCGCGCTTTGTGTTGGGAACGAAATCGATGTTCCACGCCTTTTCCTTGAGCGTTTCGAGATTTTCCTCGGTGTAGCCGATGGTCGGGGGAACAGTGTTTTCGCAGACCGCCTTGACCGTGAGAACCGCCTCAATCGAGCCTGCCGCGCCGAGGCAGTGACCTGTCATCGACTTTGTAGAGCTGACGGAGAGGTGGTCGTTTCCGTCGAAAATCGTGTGAAGCGAGAGGAACTCAGCCTCGTCGTTTTTCGCGGTACCGGTGCCGTGAGCGTTGATATAATCGATATCTGCGGGTTCAAGACCGGATTTTTTGATTGCCCTGTTAATCGCGAGCATCTGCCCCTCTCCGTCGGGACGGGGAGCGGTGATGTGGTGCGCGTCCGAGCTTACGCCCGAGCCGAGAATTTCGCAGTAAATCTTCGCGCCGCGCGCCTTTGCGTGCTCGTAGCTCTCCACGATAAGCACGCCCGCGCCTTCGCCGAGGGTTATACCGTGGCTGTTGTTGAACGGGGAGCAGGGGTTCTCGTCAAGCGCGTGGAGCGCGTGAAATCCCGCAAATGCAAGCGAAGTGAAGCTGTCCGAGCCGCCCGCGGCAAAAGCGTCCGCCTTGCCCGCTCTGATTAAGTCGCACGCGTAGGAAAGGCTGATTGTACCCGCCGCGCACGCGTTCACGATGTTCGCGGTCACGCCGTTCAGCCCGAAGTGCTTCGCCACATTGTTGGCAATCGCCGAAGCGGTCATCTTGAGGATATCGGACGACTTGCCGCCGCCGTTTTTCATCTCATCTGTGTAATAAACGTCAATGCTTGCTGCGCCGCCGACGCAGTTTCCGATAATAACGCCAATTTTGTCGGAATTTTCCTCGGTAATTTCGTAGCCCGCGTCTGCGAGAGCCTCGCCCGCCGCCTTGATGCACAAAAGCGAAGAGCGGTCGTAATCCTCGTTGGACAACTCCTTCGAGGGGAGATGCGACTCCGCGCCGAGATTTGCGTAGCAGTCGTCGGTGCTGAAGGAGCTAATCTTCTTAATTCCCGTAACGCCGTTCACCGCGCTGTCCCAGCACTCCGAAACGTTATCGCCGAGCGCGCAGCAAAGTCCGAGACCTGTTACGACAACGCGGCGGTTATCAATATTGCTCATCAAAAAGCCTCCATTTCCTATATTCAAGCTCGGTTTTCCGAGCAAATTCTTCCGCAAAATCTGCGGTACTTTTTCAAAAATTTTCGTGAAAATTCACATCAAGATATTTTTGTGCAATTTCACAATAACTTTCAACAATGCAAAATTTCGTGACAGTTCACGCTGATAATTATTGTGCAAAACAACCAAAATTTCCCCGTGTAACAAAGTTTCACGAAATACAGCGTGCGCGATTTATTCGCAAAAACAATCAAAAATCGCAAAAAATGCAAAAAATCGGCACTTTGCTTTGCTCAATTAAATCGCGAAAATTTAGTTAAATTGACGATGTGAAAAAAATTTGTTTTCCCCCGCCGAAGCAAAGGAAAACAAACCGTCATTTACTTGTGCTCTTCAACGTACTTTGCGAGGGTGTTGATGCTCTGGAAATTCTCTCTTGCCGCGCCGGTCATCTGAACGCCGAAAAGGCTGTCGATACCTGCGATAATCTCGATGGAATCGATGGAATCAAGTCCGATATCGTCACCGAAAAGCTCGGAATCGTTCTCCAGCTCGTCCTCGGGAATTCTCAAATTCTCCACCAGCATAGCCTTGATTTTTGCACAAATTTCTTCGTTGGTCATAGTAAAATCCTCCGTATATTAATCGGCTTTTTTCGCCGTTTTTTACAATTTTTTGTACCGCTTTTCAAGCAGCTCGTGGTTCTCCTCAACCGCTGTTCGCGCCTTTGTAATCAGCTCTCGCGTGATTTTCCGCAGTCGCTCGGCTCAATCGGTTTTACCTTTTTTTACAACTTTTCCGTACCGCTTTTCAAGCAGCTCACGGTTCTCCTCAACAGCCGTCCGCGCCTTTGAGATAAGCTCTCGCGCGTATTTGCTGTGGCGGACATCGGGCGGGCAATTACTCTCAATCGGTTCGCCTATGTAGAACTTCATTCGCATTCCGATAAAGAATTTGTACTTGCCGTAAATCGTGCACGGGACAATCGGAACGCCGTGCTTCGCGGAGATAAGCGCCGCGCCGGGCTTGAACTCCTCGATTTTCCCGCTCTTCGAGAGCGCGCCCTCGGGGAAAATCATAAGCGAGCCGCCGCGATTTATAATCTCCTCGGCGGTCTTGAACCACTCGCCGTCCGCTTCATCAAGGCTTATCGAAATGCACCTGCAAAGCGAAATCAGCTTCCCGACCTTCTTCTTTTCAAACCACTTTTTCGTCACCAAAACCCACGGCTTGTATCTGCGCAAAACCGCTCCGCAAAACGCTCCGTCGAAATGGTGCGTGTGGTTTGCCACGAAAACGCAGGGCTGTTTTTTCAGCCGCTTTTTCAGCGTTTTGTCCGCGTAAATTATCTTCGGACGGAAAAAAATGTACACCAAAAAGGTTATCAGCCCTTGAAAAAGCTTGCCGCCAAAGCTCTGTTTGGACGGGTCTTTCTTCAATAAAATCACTTCCTATGCGGAAAATCCCGCAATTATCAACCTTTATTATTATACAATTTTTTCGCGCCTTTTACAAGGGACAAACTGCCGATTTTAAGGAGATAAAGGACAAATAACAATTTATTGTTTCTTATTAACAATTTGTTTACAATATTTCTATAATTCACACAAACAAAACGCCGAAAAAATCGGCGTTTGTTGTGAAACTACTCCAAATCCAAATCCTCAATAAGTCGGGTTATCTCACCCTCGGATTTCACGCGTATCCCCTCGCGCAAAAGCTCCTCGTCCGCGGCATAAAGCGCGCTCGGGACTTTGTAAACCGCAATCGGCTGCGGCTCGTTCTCCCGAAAAAGTGCGACTTTACCATCGTATTCCCGAAGAACAAAGCAGCTCGAACCGCATAAGAAAGCCGTTTGTGCGGCAAAGGCAGCAGATAGCACGCGTTTTGTATTTCTTGTCATATTCGGTCACTCCTTTGGGAATTTTTTGTGCTTTTTGACGAAAATAGTATTTGCCGATAACTTTTGATTATCCGCTTTACAACAACGTTTTAAACGATTTCAACACGGTTTTCAACAATTCCAGCGTTAAAAACGTGATAACAATGCGGTTTGACAAAGGTCGATTTTCGTGAAACCGCTCTGCAAGCGGTCTCGCGAGGGTGCGGGTGTGGCGGACGGTGAAACGATTTTGTGAAAGTACCGCGAAGCCGCTCTACGAGCGTTCTAGCGAGTGGGGAGCAGCGGGAAGGTTGTTCTCGAAAAATCCCGCAAAGCGGCTTCGCAAGCGTTCTCGCAGGGCTAGTACTTGTGCGAAAGCGCCGCAAATCCGCTCTGTGAGCACTTTTGTGGGTGAGGAGCAGCGGGACGGTTATTCGCGGAAATCCTGCAAAGCGGCTCTGCAAGAGCTCTCGCGGGTTAACGCTTGTGCGAAAGTGCCGCGAAGCTGCTCTATGAGCGATTTCGCGGGTGTGGAGCAGCGGGACGGTTGTTCGCGAAAAATCCCGCAAAGCGGCTCTGCAAGAGCTCTCGCGGGATTAGTGCTTGTGCAAAAGTGCCGCGAAGCCGCTCTATGAGTGATTTTGCAGGTGTGGAGCAGCGGGACGGTTGTTCGCGAAAATACCGCAAAACGGTTCTGCAAGCACTCTCGCGGGTTAACGCTTGTGTGAAAGTGCCGCTAAGCCGCTCTATGAGCACTTTTGCAGGTGTGGAGCAGCGGGACGGTTGTTCGCGAAAATACCGCAAAACGGTTCTGCAAGCGTTCTCGCGGAATTAACGGTTTGTGTGAAAGTGCCGCGAAGCCGCTCTATGAGCGCTCTCTGGGCTGAGGGGGAACTGCGTTTGGCAAAAAGTCGTAAACGTCCTCGTAACTGCGAAATTCCTCCTCAGACTGCGGATTCGCGGGTATCAGCCCCGTGCAGTCGCGGTCGCTCGATACGTTCATCAGCGGCTCTCCGTCGTTTTCTTCGTTTTTCTCGGTTTTGTCGGGATACGGGTACATTTTTTCACCTCCTTTCAGGTCGAATCTTGTCCAAAATCGCCTTCTTTAGCATTATTCCCGAAATTATAGCGAAAATTCTGTTGACAAAAAGCCTCGGATAGTGTATAATATATGTGTATGTTTGTAATTATTTGATTAAGGGTACGATTATCAATAAAGAAAGGCAAAAATAATGGGAATTATCAAATCTATTTTCGGAACCTATTCGTCAAGAGAATTGAAAAGAATTGAGCCTATAAAACAAGCCGTTCTCGACCTCGAGCCGAAATACCAGGCAATGAGCGACAAGGAGCTTAAAGCCCAGACCCCTATCCTCAAGGAAAGACTCGCTAACGGTGAAACGCTCGACGATATCCTCCCCGACGCTTTCGCTGTGTGCAGAGAAGCGTCAAGCAGAGTTATCGGCATAAAACACTACCCCGTACAGATTATCGGCGGTATCGTTCTCCATCAGGGAAGAATTGCCGAAATGAGAACCGGTGAGGGTAAAACCTTCGTCGCGACGCTCCCTGCGTACCTCAACGCGCTCACCGGCAAGGGCGTCCATATCGTCACCGTCAACGATTACCTCGCAAAGCGCGACAGCGAGTGGATGTCAAAGGTTCACCGCTTCCTCGGGCTTACCGTCGGTCTTATCACCCACGAGCTCGACAACGACCAGCGCCGCGCCGCTTACGCCTGCGATATAACCTACGCCACCAACAACGAGCTCGGTTTCGATTATCTGCGCGATAATATGTGCATCTACAAGAAGGACCTCGTTCAGCGTGACCCGAATTTCGCGATTGTCGATGAGGTTGACTCAATCCTTATCGATGAGGCGAGAACTCCCCTCATCATCTCGGGCCGCGGCGACAAGTCCTCGGATTTGTACGAAAAGGCTGATAAATTCGCCAAAACCCTTACTAAAAACGTTGTCGCCGAGGTTGACACAAAGGAAGAATATGACGACAAGTTTGACGGGGATTATCTCGTTGACGAAAAGGCAAAAACCTGCAACCTCCTGCCTAACGGCGTGGCTAAGGCTGAGAAATATTTCGGCGTTGAGAACCTTATGGACCCCGAAAATATTACCCTCCTTCACCACATCAACCAAGCAATCCGCGCAAACGGCATTATGAAACGCGATGTTGACTATGTTGTTCGCCCCGGAGAAAAAGGCAATGACGAGGTTGTTATCGTCGATGAATTTACCGGCCGTCTGATGTTCGGCAGACGCTATAACCAAGGTCTTCATCAGGCTATCGAGGCTAAGGAAGGCGTTAAGATTAACCAGGAAAGCAAAACCCTTGCTACCATCACTTTCCAGAACTTCTTCAGACTGTACAAAAAGCTCTCGGGTATGACCGGTACCGCGATGACCGAGGAGGACGAGTTCAGACAGATTTACTCGCTCGACGTTATCGAAATTCCCACAAATAAGCCCGTTATCCGTATCGATAACCACGACAAAATCTACAAGAATATCAAGGGCAAGCTCAACGCGGTCTGCGACCAGGTTGAAGAGTGCCACAAAAAAGGTCAGCCCGTGCTCGTCGGCACCGTCACCATCGAAAAGTCCGAGCAGCTCTCAAAGCTCCTCAAGGCGCGCGGTATCAAGCACGAGGTCCTCAACGCGAAAAACCACGAGCGTGAGGCGGAAATTGTCGCGCAGGCAGGCAAGAAAGGCGCCGTTACTATCGCCACGAATATGGCGGGACGCGGTACCGATATCAAGCTCGGCGGTAACGCAGAGTATCTCGCGCTTGCCGAAATGAGAAAGCTCGGCTATTCAGACCAGCTTATCCAAGAAGCAACCGGCTTCGCGGAAACCGATGATGAGGAAATCATCGCGGCAAGAGAAAAGTATCAGGAACTCAACAAGAGCTTTGAAGAAAAAATCGCGCCCGAGGCTGAAGAGGTTCGCGCGGCGGGCGGTCTGTATATCATAGGCACCGAGCGCCACGAGTCCAGACGTATCGACAACCAGCTCCGCGGTCGTGCCGGCCGTCAGGGCGACCCCGGCGAAAGCACCTTCTTCATCTCAATGGAAGACGATTTGATGAGACTGTTCGGCGGTGAAAAGGTTCAGCGCCTTATGGAAACCATGAATTTCGACGAGGATACCCCCATCGCGGCAGGCTTCCTCTCACGCGCTATCGAAAGTGCGCAGATGAAGATTGAAGGCAACAACTTCGCTATGCGTAAACACGTCCTCGATTACGACGACGTTATGTCGCAGATGCGCCAGACCATTTACTCGCAGAGAAGGAAAGTTCTCGACGGCGAGGATATCCACGACAATATCATTCAGATGATGAAACAGGATATCGAGGAGAACGTCAAGACCTACTGCTCGGACGATATCGCCGATAACTGGAATCTCGACGGTCTTCGCGCGCATTATCTCAACGTGTACCTCATGGAAACCGATTTGCGCTTCACAATCGATGAGCTCAACGATATCAGCCAGAAGGATATCATCAACATTATCCAAAAGCGCGCCGGTTTAATGTACGATTTGAGAGAAAAAGAACTCGGCTCCGAAAGTATGCGCGAGGTCGAGCGCGTTTGCCTGCTCAAAACGGTTGACAAGTACTGGATGGACCACATCGACGCTATGGACGAGCTCAAAAACGGTATCGGTCTGCGCGGCTACGCTCAGAGAAACCCCGTCGAGGAATACCGCTTCGAGGGCTTCAATATGTTCGACGAGATGATTGCCGCTATTCGCGAGGATACGGTTCGACTCGCACTCACAATTCCCGTTCGCCTCAATGTCACTCCTCAGCGTGAACAGGTTATGAAGCCCGACGCTCCGAATGCCGGCGCTAATGTCCCTTATCGCTCCGAGAAACGCGCTGCTAAAAAGTCTAAGAATAAGAAATAATCAAAACTGCCGTGTGTAATAGCACGGCAGTTCGTTTGTTGATTTTAAATTGTCTGTCAAAAAGCCCGCAAAGACGG
>SFLN01000033.1 GCA_004554555.1 [Eubacterium] saphenum
ACGACGCAGTTGACAACCGTCTTGCCGCTAAAATGCACAAGGCAATTACAATTATTCAGCTAAAGCTCGAGGGCAAGCTCATCGACGCGCACCCAGAGTGGAATATGTCCGAGCGAAACCTGTTCAAGAAGGTGGATTTCGATAATTTCACAATCGAAGAAAACGGCAAGGTTTACCCGCTGAAGGACAGAAATTTCCCGACCGTTGACAAAAACAACCCGCTTGAGCTGTCCGACGGCGAAAAGGAGCTTATGAACGTGCTCACAAACTCCTTCAAGCACAGCGAAAAGCTCAACAGGCACATACGCTTCCTTCTCTCGCACGGCTCGATGTACAAGATTTTCAACGGCAATCTGATGTTCCACGGCTGTATCCCGATGAAAGAAAACGGCGAGTTCGCCGAGATGAATATTCTCGGGAGAAAGTACGGCGGGCAGGCGCTGTTCGATATCATCGACAAAATCGTCAACAACGCTTACTACGAATACGACAAGAAAACGCTAGATTTTGACAAGGATTTTATCTGGTATCTCTGGTGCGGCGAAAATTCCCCGCTCTACGGCAAGGACAGAATGGCGTTCTTCGAGAGAACGTTTCTTGACGACAAGGAGCTGCACAAGGAAACGCACAACCCGTATTACCGCCTCAGCGAAAACGTCAAAATCTGCGAAATTATCCTACGGCACTTCGGTTTGAGCGAGCACGGTCACATCATCAACGGGCACGTTCCCGTCAAAATCAAAGACGGCGAAAGCCCCGTAAAAGCGGGCGGAAAGCTCTTCGTTATCGACGGCGGAATTTCCAAAGCGTACCAGCCGACAACGGGAATTGCGGGCTACACGCTCATCTACGACTCCCACAGTCTCTCCCTCGCCGAGCACAAGCCGTTTGTCACGGGGCAGTACAACAGCTCTCCCACAGTGCGCGTTGTCGAGAATATGAAAGAGCGCGTCAATATCTCCGACACCGACAAGGGTATCGAGCTGCTCTCGCAGATAAACGACCTGCGCGAGCTTCTCGCGGCGTACAAAAACGGCACAATCAAGGAAAGAACATAAATTTTCCCGCCAAGTTTTTCGCTTGGCGGGTTGTTTTATAGCGCGATGTAATGCGGGATTATGTCCTCGTAGCTCCCGTCCTTCATCAAAAATCCGTTCGGGATAACGCCGAGCTGCACAAATCCGAGTTTCTTGTAAAGCGCAAGCGCGGGCTTGTTGGATTTTACCACCGCGTTGAACTGCAAAATCCTGAATCCAAGCTCTTTCGCGGTTTTCATACAGTCACGGACGAGAATTTCGCCGATGTGCCGACCGCGCAAATCCTTTTTCACGGCGTAGCTCGCGTTGCACAAATGTCCGCAGCGACCGATGTTGTTCGGGTGAAGTATGTACAGCCCCACAACCTCGCCGTTTTTATCAACCGCGATTCCCGTGTATGACTGGCTTTGGAAGAACTCTTCGCCCGTTTTTTCGTCCAGAATTTCAAGCTGCGGAAAGGCTGCTCCATCTTCGACAATCTCGTTCCAAATCGAAACTGCCTGCTTGATATCGCTCGAATTGTATTTTCTTACAAAAATTTCCATATCAGTTGTTTCTCAAATCCGTCACGCGCTTGGTCTTTTTCTCGCTTCTCGGGAGCGTGCCAATCGGCACTACAATTACCTTCGGCGTCATTCCAATCATCGACTTGAACAAATCTAGAATTTTCTTGGTGATTTCGTCGAAGCTGTAATTTCCGTCGCCCTCGACCGTCAGCAGCATAACGTCCTTGTTGTTGTCATCGTCGCGGGCAATCGTCACGCTGTACTCGCTCGACGCGCCCTCAACCTTGCTCAAAATCTCCTCAACCTGCGCGGGGAACATATTCACGCCGCGAACCTTAAACATATCGTCGCTTCTGCCCTTGATGATGTCAATTCTCGGGAACTTGCTCCCGCACGGACATTTTTCGGGGATAATTCTCGACAAATCGTGCGTTCTGAAACGAATGAGCGGCGCGCCCTCTTTAACAAGCGTTGTGATGACGATTTCGCCGTCCTCGCCGTCCGGCACGGGCTCGCCGGTCACGGGGTCAATTATTTCGATGTAAATGTAGTCGTCCCAGTAGTGAATTCCCGAGTCACTCTGGCAGTTGATGCCGATGCCTGGACCGTAGATTTCGGTCAAGCCGTAGATGTCGTACAGCTCAATTCCAAGCTCCTCGTGAATACGCGCTCTCATCGCGTCACTCCAGCGCTCCGAGCCGATTATTCCCTTTTTCAGACAAATTTTGTCTAAAAGTCCGCGCTTCGTGACTTCCTCGCCCAGCATAAGCGCGTAGGAGGAAGTCGCCGCGATGACGGTTGACTTGAGGTCAATCATCATTTTGAGCTGCTTTTCGGTGTTGCCGGGGCCCATTGGGATTGCCATCGCGCCAAGCCGCTCGCAGCCCGCCTGAAAGCCAATTCCCGCAGTCCACAAGCCGTAGCCGGGGGTTATCTGAATTCTGTCGTTTTTGGTAATTCCTGCCATTTCATAGCAGCGCGCGAACATTATCGCCCAATCGTCAACATCTTTCGCGGTGTACGGAATGATAACAGGCTGTCCCGTTGTTCCGGAAGACGAGTGTATGCGTACGATTTCGCTCTCATCGCAAGCCATTATCCCGAGCGGGTAGGCGTTTCTGAGGTCGTTTTTCTCCGAGAACGGCAGCTTCAAAAAATCCTCCTGCGACTTTATCCCGTCAATTCCGAGCGCCTTGTACTTCTCGCCGTAATAGCTCCCCGACTTAATCAGCCGCTTTATCTGCCTGTCAACCTGTTCAATCTGCGTTTCATTCAGCTGCATAGCTCTCTCCTATCTGCTCTCCCTTTTGGAAAGCCGCAATATTTTGTTCAAGATATTTTTTCGGCACGCGCTTTTCGATTTCACCGAGAATTTGCTCCCGTGAAAGACCAAGCTTTTTCGCTCCGCACGCAACTCCGAGGATTGCAATATTGAAAAATTTCGACGAGCCGAACTCCCTGCAAAGCTCCTCCGCGTCCACGATAATCGCGTTTTTCACGCGCTTTTTGAGGTAATCGACAGCCTCCGCGCCGTTGTAGCTCATATCGTTAACGGGCTTTACGGGAACGCTGTTTGCGATAACCGCGCCGTTTTCCTTCAAAAGCGGCAGATTTCGGACAGCCTCGGCGGGTTCAAACGCGAGAATTAAGTCCGCAGTTTTGCTCGGAATAAGCGGCGAAAACGCGCTCTCGCCGATACGAACGTGACTTGTAACCGAGCCGCCGCGCTGCGCCATTCCGATGGTTTCGGCGGAGTGGACAACCTCTCCCGCCTGCATAAACGCCGCCGCAATCAGCTTTGACGCGAGAACCGTGCCCTGTCCGCCGACGCCGCACAAAAGTATGCTCTTATCCATTCGTGTCACCTCCGACCGGTTTTATCGCGCTCACGGGGCAAATCTGCGCGCAAAGTCCGCAGCCTGTGCAAAGCGTTGCGTCAATCGAAATTCCCTCGCTGCCCGCCGAAAGCGCAGGACAGCCGATTTCGTTTATGCACGTTTCGCACATAACGCAGCTTTCGTCAACCGTCATTTTCTTCGCCGACTTTTCAACCGCGATGCACGGCGACTTGAAAATAATAGCCTTCACCCCGTCAAGCGCCGCGCACTCCTTGACCGCTTTCACCGCCTCGTCCAAATCAAGCGGGTTTACGGTGACGATTTTCGCAACGCCGATGCCCTCCAGCACCTTCGTTAAATCAACGCGCGAAGTGATATCGTCCATCAGATTTTTGCCTGTGCCGGGGTGCGGCTGATGTCCCGTCATCGCTGTCGTGGAGTTGTCGAGAACGCACAAAATCATATTAGCGCGGTTGTACACGGCGTTCACAACACCAGTCATTCCCGACGCGAAAAACGTCGAGTCGCCGACAAACGCAAAGCAAGTCGTGTCCTTCTCAACGCGCGCGAAGCCCTGCGCCATCGTAATTCCCGCGCCCATACACAAGCAGGTGTCGGTCATATCGAGCGGCATCGCGTTTCCGAGCGTGTAGCAGCCGATATCGCCGCAGAAAATCGCCTTTTTCCCGCTCATCGCTGTTTTCACCGCGTAAAATGAAGCTCGGTGCGGACAGCCCGCGCACAAAACCGGCGGTCTTACGGGCAGCTTCGGCATATCCGAAAAATCGCGCTTTTCCGCTTTCTTTTCACCCAAAAATTCACCAATTATTTCCTCGGCAATATCCGCAGAGTTTTCTCCCGACAGCCTGCCGTTGCCGGTGGTTTTGCCGAAAATTTTGACGGGCAGGTGATGCTTTCCCGCGATTTTCAGCAGGTTTTGTTCAATATACGGGCTGAGTTCCTCAAAGCAAAGCGCTTCGTCAACATTTTCGAGCACCGAAAGCGCGAATTTCTCGGGAAACGGGTGCGGCGTGGAAATCTTCGCCAGCACAACATCCTCGCGGTTTTGCAGGTACTCTTGTGCATAAGCGTAGCTTACTCCCGAAGCGAAAACCGCCTTTTTGCCCGAGCCGTGAGCGAAATTCAGCCCGCTGTCCGAGAAATCCTCGGCGATTTCGGGATTTCGCTTTTCAATCATCTCGTGGTTCATGAACGAGAGCCGCGGGAAGATAACCCACTTCTTCGAATCCTTGACAAACCCCTCGTAAGGGCGCGGCGCGGCGCCGTCAAATTCAACCGAAGCGTAAGCATGGCAGACGCGCGTTGTCGGGCGGAAAATCACGGGCGTACGGTATTTTTCCGAGCAGTCGAACGCTTGCTGAATCATCTCGAACGCTTCCTCGGGGCTTGACGGGTCGAACACAGGTATCCGAGCGTACTCCGCGAAAACGCGCGTGTCCTGCTCGGTCTGCGAGGAAATCGGTCCCGGGTCGTCCGCGACAACCACGACCATTCCGCCCTTCACGCCGACATAAGCCAGCGACATCAGCGGGTCGGAAGCCACATTCAGCCCTACCTGTTTCATCGTGACAAGCGTTCTCGCGCCCGAATAAGCCGCCGCTGCCGCAACCTCGAGCGCAGCCTTTTCGTTCACCGACCACTCCGCGTAAACATCGGGCGACTTGTATTTCACAATGTTTTCGATAATTTCGGACGACGGCGTGCCGGGATAGCCCGCGCAGACCTTAACGCCCGCTTTGAGCGCGCCCAGCGCAATCGCGCCGTTGCCCATAAGATATTCCCTGTTCATCATGTAATTCCTTTCAATTATTTTCGCTTCACAATGCTCTCGGTCACGTTTTTCAGCACAAGCTCGCCGCTCTGATTGAACACATCAATCGTCACCTCAAGCACCCCGTTGTAATCGTTTCGCGGAGTTATCGCGGTAACCTCGGCTGTTCCCGTCAAAACATCGCCCGCGAACACCGGCTTGAACCAGTCGATTTTCGAGGATTTGCCCGCGATGAGCTGTTCACCGGCAAAATCCAGTTGAATGTAATTTGCCCAGACAACCAAAAACGACATAACCCCCGAAGCAAGCGGCTTGCCGAATTTCGTGGTTTTCGCGTAATCCGCGTCGGTGTGAACGGGAATGTTGTTAAAACGCCGCGAAAACGCGAGCATTTCCTCTTCCTCGACAACCGCCGGTGCGATTTCGATTTTCTCGCCGATTTTGATTTCATCAAGAAACATACTTTTCCCTCTTTTCCCACATAATTTTACCACATTTTACAAAATAAGTCAAGAGAAAAACGGTCTCTCGTAAAGACCGTTTTTGCAATTATTCAAAAATTTCTTCTCCGTAAATTTTGCGGCAAAGCTCTTTTCCCGTTTTTGTCGAGAAAACATTGCGATAAGCCGACAAAACCGCTTCGGGTGAGGAATTGTCCTCGTAAAGATTAACCAGAAAATCCGCTTCAATCAGAATTTGCAGGTCAATCCCATCGATATCCGTGTAGGTGTGGTGGCGCGAAATCATAAAGCAAATTCTCGCGGTGTCCTCCTCGGAAAATCTCAGCTTTTCGAGAATCGGGCGCGCTTCGTTCGGTCCAAGCTGTTCTTGGAGCTTGCCGCCGCAGCTCCCGTAGAGCCGCTCAGCTGGCTTTATCCCGATATCGTGAACCAGCGCCGCCGCTTCCAGCACAAAAAGCGTGTGCTCGTCAAGCCGCTCCGCTCTGCCGATAAGCGCGGAAAACGCGTGAACCTTGAGAAAATGCTGTATCCGCTTCGCGTCGCCCGAGAAATAGCTTATCATTTCCGCCGTCAAAGCGTCGATTTTGTCCGTCATTTCAGCACCGAAACCGCGTCCGTAATCGTCTTTTCCATCGCTTCCTTGCCGTATTTGTCAACCTCGGACTTGTCCTTTGCGCCGTGCGTCAGACAGCCCGCGCCGCCGATACAGCCGCCCACGCAAGCCATTCCCTCGATGAAATTCGCGTCGAGAACGCCCTTGCTCTTCTTCAGCAGCGCAATTCTGCACTCCTCGATACCGTCACACGAAACCGCTTTCAGCTCGAAATCGGTGAGTCCCTGCTCCTTCAGGCTCTCGGCAACCGCGTCCGAAAGTCCGCCGCAGCGCGCGAAAATTCTTCCGTAGTACGAAGCGTTGTCCAAAACGCCCTCTTCAAGCGTTGTGATATCGATATCGCGGCTGTCAAACAGCGCCTGCAGCTCCTCGAACGTCAAAACCGAGTCGATGTACGGCTTGACCTCTTCCTTCTGCGCCTCAGCCTTTTTCGCGGTGCAAGGCCCGATAAACACGATTTTCGCGTCCTTATCGGTCTGCTTTATGTACTTGGCAATTGCTGCCATCGGTGACAAATTATGGGAAACGTTCTCCGACATATCGGGGAAGTTCTTGTGAACAAACTCCACAAACGCAGGACAGCAGGAGCTGGTCAGGAAGCCCTTTTCAGCAAGCTCCTTACCCTCGGCGAGAGCTACCATATCCGCTCCCAGAGCCGCTTCAACTACGGTGTGGAAGCCGAGCTGCTTGATGCCCGTGATAACCTGTCCGAGCTTTGCGTAGTTGAACTGGCTCGAAATGGACGGCGCAACCACCGCATACAGCTTGTAGCTTCTGCCCTGCTGGCTCTTTCTGATGAGGTCGATTACATTCAGCATAAACGACTTCTCCATAATCGCGCCGAACGGGCACTGATAAACGCACGCGCCGCACGAAATGCACTTTGAGTTGTCGATAACCGCCGCCTTGTTCTCGTTCATCGAAATTGCCTTCACCTTGCAGGCGTTCTGGCAGGGGCGCGTGCGGCTTACAATCGCGGTGTACGGGCAAACCTTCGCGCACGAGCCGCACTCCTTGCACTTGGTTTTGTCGATGTGAGCAACGTGGTTGTGGTCGAAGGAAATCGCGCCGAATTTGCACACGTCCTCGCAGCGGTGCGCCAAACAGCCGCGGCAGGCGTTCGTTACCTCAAATCCGCCGACAGGGCACTCGTCGCACGCAACCTCGATTACCTCGATAACGTTCGGGTTCAACGGGTTTCCGCCGATTGCCAGCTTCACGCGCTCGGCTAAAATCGCTCTCTCCTTGTACACGCAGCAGCGCATTGTCGGCGTGTTTCCCGGCACAATCATCGCCGGAATATTCAACAAATTGTTGAAAAGCGTGTCCGCCCAAGCCTGTCTTGCAACCTCGCGCAGCACCTTATATTTCAGATATTGAATTTTGGTGTCAAATTTTCTCATAGCAATCCTTCCCATATATGTATTTATTTTACAGCGGTTTTCCCCGCTTAATCTCAATCATCTTCTATTATATATTTTTTTTGCGGCAATGTCAAGTGAATTTCGGGAATTTGCTAAAAAATTAACATTTCATCGGTAAATCGCTGTTTTATGGGAAAAATCGCTTGACAAATTCCGACAATAGTTATACAATTTATATATAGCAGCTATGCAATTCAATTTTACGAAGCACCGAGGTGAGCGATTTGTACAATATCGGCAGCGATAATTCGGGCGTTTTTGAGGTCACCTTCGACCGCTGGATTTGCCCCCGCGACAGCTTTGACCCCGTTTTCCCCTTTGCCAAAGCCGCGGCAGAGCTTTCCGATGCGAAGCTGCGCATAATTGACGCCTTTTTTGAATATGAAATATCGAACAAGGATTTTTGTGCTGTGTTCTGCTGGAACGGCGGTTTTACCATTATGACCTACGTCAAGCGCGAAATCGAACGCGGCTTCGCTTACCAAACGCTCAAAAATGCTTGCATTTCCATAAATAACGAGCTGAATTTGCAATAATTTTTGTGAAATTTTTCCGTATTTTATTGTTTAATTAGTCTTGACAAACTATGTTAAATGATATATAATTAGTATTGCAAGTTAGTCTTGACAAACTTTTATGTGTAGAAATTCGGAGATGCTAAAGATGACATTGAGAGAACTGGAAATCGGGAAAACTGCCGTTATCGTTGAAACGGGCGGAGAAGGCTCTTTGCGGCAGCATTTTCTCGATATGGGCGTTATCCCGGGCGCGGAAATCACCGTTGTAAAATACGCGCCGATGGGCGACCCTATGGAGCTTTGCGTGCAGGGCTACGAGCTTACTCTGCGGCTTGCGGACGCGGAAAAAATTCTCGTCGAGCCCGCCGAGCAAAAGGAAAAAGCTCCCATTCCCGCGAATGAAGCCAAGCGCAAAAAAGAACACCCCGGTCTTGGCGAGGGCGGAAAATTCCACGTTAAAGCCGATGAACACCCGCTCCCGAAGGGCACTCAGCTCACCTTCGCGCTCGCGGGAAACCAGAACTGCGGCAAAACCACGCTGTTCAACCAGCTCACCGGCTCAAATCAGCACGTCGGCAATTTCCCCGGCGTCACCGTTGACCGAAAGGACGGCTCGATTAAAAATCACCCCGAAACCCTTGTCACCGATTTGCCCGGAATTTACTCGATGTCGCCCTACACAAGCGAGGAAATCGTCACGCGCGAGTTCATCATCAACCAAAAGCCCAAGGGTATCATCAATATCGCCGACGCGACAAACATCGAGCGAAATCTCTATCTCACTATGCAGCTGATGGAGCTTGACGTGCCGATGGTGCTTGCGCTGAATATGATGGACGAAATGCGTGAAAACGGCGGTTCCGTACATATAAACGAGCTTGAGGATATGCTCGGGATACCGGTTGTTCCCATTTCCGCGGCAAAAAACGAGGGTATCGACGAGCTTGTAAGCCACGCCATTCACGTTGCTTATTATCAAGAGCGCCCCGGCAGGATTGATTTCTGCGATAAAAGCGACTGCGGCGGCGCTGTTCACCGCGCGCTCCACGGCATTATGGAGCTTATCGAGGACCACGCAAAGGCTGCAGGAATCCCGCTTCGTTTTGCCGCAAGCAAGCTGGTCGAGGGCGACAAGCTGATTGAAGAAGCACTAAATCTTACTCAAAACGAGAAAGAAATGCTCGAGCACATCGTCTGCCAGATGGAAGAAGAGCGCGGTCTTGACCGAAGCGCGGCAATCGCCGATATGCGTTTTCGTTTCATCAACAAGCTCGTCCGCGAAACCGTTGTTAAGCCGCGCGAGAGCCGTGAACACGAGCGCAGCAAGAAAATCGACAAAATCCTCACGGGTAAATACACCGCAATTCCAATGTTCGTGCTGATTATGGCGGCGGTGTTTTTCCTCACGTTCAACGTTATCGGAAAATTCTTCCAAGACCTTCTCGAAAGCGGCATCGACTGGCTTACCGAAGCAGCAGGCAAAGGTCTTGCCGCGCTGAATGTAAACGAGGTGCTGCACTCGCTGCTGATAGACGGCGTTTTGACGGGAATCGGCAGCGTGTTGAGCTTTCTGCCTGTCATCGTCACGCTGTTCTTTTTCCTGTCGCTCCTCGAGGACAGCGGCTATATGGCGAGAGTTGCGTTCGTGATGGACAAGCTGCTCAGAAAAATCGGTCTTTCGGGACGGAGCATTGTGCCGATGCTGATTGGCTTCGGCTGCACGGTGCCGGGAATTATGGCTTCGCGCACCCTCCCCTCGGAACGCGACCGCAAAATGACGATTTTGCTCACGCCGTTTATGAGCTGCTCGGCGAAGCTCCCGATTTACGGCTTTTTCACGTCGCTTTTCTTCCCCGATATCGCGGGACTGGTTATGGTCGGGCTGTATTTCGGCGGCATTCTGATGGGAATTATCGTGGCGCTGTTCTCGCGCGGAACGCTGTTCAAGGGCGAAGCCGTGCCGTTTGTAATGGAGCTTCCAAACTACCGTCTGCCCGGCGCGAAAAACGTCGCGATGCTGCTCTGGGACAAGGCTAAGGACTTTTTGCAGAGAGCGTTTACGGTTATTTTCATCGCGTCAATCATCATCTGGTTTTTGCAGAATTTCACCTTCGGTTTTCAGCTCACCGACAACTCCCAAGACAGCATTCTTGCGGCAATCGCGGGCTTTATCGCGCCGATTTTCATACCGCTGGGCTTCGCGGACTGGAGAATTTGCACCTCGCTTATCGCGGGATTTATGGCGAAGGAAAGCGTGGTTTCATCGCTTTCCGTGCTGTTCGGGAGCACCGCCGAGCTGCAAGCGCTCCTCACCGTTCCCGATGCAGCGGCGCTGCTCACGTTCTGCCTTTTGTACACGCCGTGCGTTGCGGCGATTTCCTCGGTTAAACGCGAACTCGGCGGCAAATGGGCAATCGGAATTGTCGTTGAGCAATGTTTGATTGCGTGGCTTGCCGCGCTAATCGTCAGGGGCGCCTGCCTGCTGTTCGTCTGAAAAATCAATGTCAAAGATATCGTCAAGCGGTATTCTCTCGCCACTCGTCAGCACAAGCAGCCGCTCGATTTCATCGATTTTCTTCACAAAACCGCGCGCTGTCAAATACGCGCCGCCGCTTTTGCGCTTGTCGGCAATAAAATACGTCACCGCGATTTCCCGCTCGGGGATTTCGCGGATTTTTTTCGTCTGCTCGTCGAGATACTCCCGCTCATCTTCGGACAGCTCGATTTTTTCATCAACAAGCCGCGCGGTTTCACCCACAGCCTCATCGTAGCCCGTAAGCGCCGCAAACGGAGCGAACTGCGCCGCGCGCTCCAAACCGCCCATTCGCGAGCGCGTCGGCTCGGGGCGCGGCAGATTTATCATATCATCGTACTTTCCCATTTTACGCCTTGTGACCGCCTATCTGCGCATTTCTGCTCCGTGCGGTCGCGCCCTCCTCCAGGCTCATTCCGCGAAAAACCGCATTCTTCCCGAACCGCTCCTTGACCGCAATTACTGCTTTCTGAACACTTTTCTCGCGTTCAAGAGCCTCGGCTTCTCGCTCGATTTTTTCGTAATCCGTGAACAGGCTGAGCTGCTCAAAATCCTCGCGGTTTTTTTGCTCGAAAACAACACCGCACGCGCAAATCGTTATCCTGCGCACCGACATTTTTCTGTCGGCAATCCTCTCGAAAAGTCCCGTGAGCGCGCTGCTTATCAGCCTTGACGAGGACGTTTCGCGCTCGAGATTTACAGTACCGTGGGAGTGCGCGGGAACTGCTCTCCCGTAACGGTCAACCGAAAATTCCCCCGAATAATCCCCGCCGCAGTTTTCCTTATCGTAGCCGACAGTAATCGTGAGCTGCCTTGTGACAAGACCTTTCCCGAGCAAGTCCAGCGCCAGCGCGTCCGACATTTCCTTGACAATCAGCCGCGCCTTTTCATAAGGATACGGCTCGGTGAGAACCTGCCCGCTGCTTATGCTGTTTGCGCTCGGCCTGTAACGCTTGATGTCCTCGATTTTGCACGGCTCATACCCCCACGCGTGGTCAATCAGCAGCTCCGCGTTCACCCCGAACAGCTTGTACAGCAGCGCTTGGTTGCTCAAAGAACACCGCGCCACGTCGCCCATCGTGAACATTCCGTTCTCGCCGAGCTTTTTCGCGTAGCCGCCGCCTATTCTCCAGAAATCCGTAATCGGCTCGTGCTCCCAGAGCTGCTTTCGGTAACTCTTCTCGTCAAGCTCGGCAATCCGCGCGCCGTCTTTGTCCGCAGGCATTTTCTTCGCCACAATATCCATCGCGACCTTTGCAAGATACATATTTTCACCAACTCCCGCCGTCGCCGTAATTCCCGTTGTTTTGAACACGTCGCGGATTATCATCAGCGCAAGCTCCCGCGCGGTTTTACGGTACGTTTTGAGGTAATTTGTCGCGTCTATGAAAACCTCGTCGATTGAATAAACGTGGATATCCTCCGCCGAGATGTATTTCAGATAAATCTCGTAAATTCTCGCGCTGTACTCTATATAATAAGCCATTCGCGGCGGCGCAATCACATAATCCACGGCAAGCTGCGGGTTTTGCTTCAGCTCCTCGTAAAAGACGGATTTCCCCGAAAACATCTTCCCCGGAGTGTATCTGCGGCGCGTTTGGTTCACCTCGCGCACCTTCTGCACAACCTCGAAAAGCCGCGCCCTTCCCGCAATTCCATACGCCTTCAGCGGCGGCGATACCGCAAGGCATATCGTCTTTTCCGTGCGGCTTTCGTCCGCGACAACAAGGTTCGTCTTGAGCGGGTCAAGTCCGCGCTCCACGCACTCAACCGACGCATAAAACGATTTCAAATCTATGCAAATGTACACGCTCATTTCTTTCACCAACTTTGTTCACGCAACTATTTCCTATGAATATATTATAACCCATTTCATCCGAAAAATCACCTGGCAATTTTCACGAAATTTATATGAACATTTTGTTCTTATTTGATATTTCAGTGAACTAAGCAACTTGAAAACAGCGTTTTTACAGATAAATATCAGGTATATCGATATAAATAATAACGATATATCAAAAAAGCTATTGCATTAAATTGTAAAATGTGCTATAATCAAATCAGTGAAGGAGGAGGCGAAATGAACGAGGTATCAAGAGCCGCTCTCGGCAGACTGCCGGTGTATCTGAGGTATCTGAAGGACGTTCAAACCGAAAACATCTCCGCGACAAAAATTGCCGAGGAGTTGGGGTTGGGTGAAGTTCAGGTGCGCAAGGACTTGGCTGCCGCAAGCGGAAAAGGGCGCCCTAAAATCGGCTACGAAACCAAAGCGCTTATCGAACGGCTTGAGGTTTGTCTTGGGCAGAAAAACCACTGCCGCGCAATTCTTGCCGGCGCAGGAAAGCTCGGACGTGCCCTGCTCGACTACGAGGGCTTCTCGGACTACGGTTTGGAAATCGCCGCCGCTTTCGACTGCGATGACGCTGCGGGAACCTCGGAGGCGGGAAAACCGATTTATCCGCTCGATAAAATGAACGATTTTTGTCAGGAAAACGGCATCAAAATCGGTATCATCACCGTTCCGAAAGAGGCGGCGCAGGAGGTTTGCGATTTGATGATTCAAAACGGCATAACCGCCGTTTGGAGCTTCGCACCGATTAACCTTAAAGTGCCTAAGGGCGTGGCGTTAAGGCAGGAAAATCTGGCATTATCATTGGCTCATCTAAATCAACAAATATAAAACGGAGGTAAAGTAACGTGAAGAACAAAACTTATGACATCGTTGACAGCGTGGAAAAGCTCGAGCAAGCATTGGCGCGCGTAAGAGAAGCGCAGAAGAAGTTTGCCGGGTACACCCAGGAGCAGGTTGACAAAATCTTTCTGGCAGCAGCCGTTGCCGCGGATAAAATGAGAATTCCGCTCGCTAAAATGGCTGTCGAGGAAACCGGTATGGGCGTGGTTGAGGATAAGGTTATCAAGAACCACTATGCTGCCGAGTACATCTACAATGCCTACAAGGATACGAAAACCTGCGGCGTTATCGAGGAAGACAAGGCTTACGGTATCAAGAAGGTTGCCGAGTCAATCGGCGTTGTTGCGGCGGTTATCCCGACCACAAACCCCACTTCTACCGCTATCTTCAAAACCCTTATCTGCCTCAAAACCCGCAACGGTATCATCATAAGCCCTCACCCCCGCGCTAAAAAGTCTACAATTGAAGCAGCAAAGGTTGTTCTTGAGGCAGCTGTCGCAGCAGGCGCTCCCGAGGGAATTATCGCTTGGATTGACGTGCCTTCGCTCGAGATGACCAACCTCGTTATGAAAGAGGCGGACATTATCCTCGCAACAGGCGGCCCCGGAATGGTTAAGGCGGCTTACTCCAGCGGCAAGCCCGCTCTCGGTGTAGGTGCCGGCAACACCCCCGCAATCATCGATGAAACCGCAGATATCCTTCTCGCAGTAAGCTCGATTATCCACTCCAAGACCTTCGATAACGGTATGATTTGCGCTTCCGAGCAGTCGGTTATCGTTCACAAGAACATCTACGACGCGGTTAAGAAAGAGTTCATCGCGCGCGGCTGCTATTTCCTCACTCCCGAGGAAACCGAAAAGGTTCGCAAGACTATCATCATAAACGGTGCGCTTAACGCGAAGATTGTCGGTCAGAAGGCTCACACAATCGCTAAACTCGCAGGCGTTGACGTTCCCGAGGGAACAAAAATCATCATCGGCGAGGTTGAGAGCGTTGAGCTGTCCGAGGAATTTGCTCACGAAAAGCTCTCCCCCGTTCTCGCAATGTACAAGGCAAAGGATTTGCAGGACGCTTTCGCAAAGGCTGAACAGCTCATCGCAGACGGCGGCTACGGTCACACCTCTTCCATTTACCTCGATGTTTCAACCGGCGATGAGAAAATCCACGAGTTTGCCGAGAGAATGAAGACCTGCCGTATCCTTGTAAACACTCCTTCCTCTCACGGCGGTATCGGCGATTTGTACAACTTCAAGCTCAAGCCTTCGCTCACGCTGGGCTGCGGCTCTTGGGGCGGAAACTCCGTTTCGGAAAACGTCGGAGTAAAGCATTTGCTGAACATCAAAACCGTTGCCGAAAGGAGAGAGAATATGTTGTGGTTCAGAGCGCCTCAGAAGGTTTACTTAAAGAAAGGCTGCCTGCCCGTTGCTCTTGAGGAGCTCAAGAATGTTATGGGCAAGAAGAAAGCATTCATCGTTACCGACAGCTTCCTGTACAAAAACGGCTACGCTCAGCCGATTATCGATAAATTGAACGAGCTCGGTATCGAGCACGCGGCGTTCTTTGACGTTGAACCCGACCCCACTCTCGCTTGCGCAATCAAGGGCGCAGAGCAGATGAGAGCGTTCGCACCCGACTGCATTATCGCGCTCGGCGGCGGCTCGGCTATGGACGCAGGCAAGATTATGTGGGTTCTCTACGAGCACCCCGAGGCTGACTTTATGGATATGGCAATGCGCTTTATGGATATCAGAAAGCGTATCTACACCTTCCCGAAAATGGGCGAAAAGGCTTATTTCATCGCAATCCCGACTTCTGCGGGTACAGGCTCCGAGGTTACTCCGTTTGCCGTTATCACCGATGAAAAGAGCGGCATCAAGTATCCTCTCGCAGACTACGAGCTGCTCCCGAATATGGCGATTATCGACACCGATTTCCACATGAGCGCTCCCAAGGGCTTGACCGCTGCTTCGGGTATCGACGCGGTTACTCACGCTCTCGAGGCTTACGCTTCCATTATGGCTACCGATTATACAGACGGTCTTGCTCTGCGCGCACTCAAGGTTATCTTTGAGTATCTCCCCCGCGCTTATGAAAACGGTCAGACCGATGTTGAAGCACGCGAGAAGATGGCTAACGCGGCAACTATGGCAGGTATGGCGTTCGCAAACGCATTCCTCGGCGTATGCCACTCGATGGCTCACAAGCTCGGCGCGTTCCACCACCTGCCTCACGGCGTTGCAAATGCGCTGATGATTGAAGAGGTTCTCCGCTTCAACGCGGCTGAGGTTCCCACAAAGATGGGTACATTCTCGCAGTACGACCACCCGCACACTCTTGCTCGTTACGCTGAAGTTGCCGATTACCTCGGTATTCAGGGCAAGAACGATGAAGAGAAGCTCGAAGGTCTTATCAAGGCAATCAACGACCTCAAGGACAAGATTGGTATCAAGCACTCCATCAAGGAATACGGTATCGATGAGAAGGACTTCCTCGCAAGACTCGACGATATGACCGAGCAGGCGTTCGATGACCAGTGCACCGGCGCTAACCCGCGCTACCCGCTGATGAGCGAAATCAAGCAGATGTATCTCAACGCTTACTACGGCGACAAGCATTTCACCGAAATCGAAACTCCCGCGACAACTGCAAAAGCTCGCGGCAAGAAGAGCAAGTAAGGAGGAAGTTATATGAATCTTGATAAAGTTATTGCGGTTCGCAACACCAAAACAATTTATCGCGACGGCGACAAGTGCATAAAGTTATTCAACGAGGATTACTCAAAGGCTGACGTCCTCAACGAGGCTCTCAATCAGGCTAGAGTTGAAGAAACCGGTCTGAATATCCCGAAAATCATTGAAGTAACCACGGTTGACGGGAAGTGGGCAATCGTTTCCGAGTTCATCAAGGGCAAAACGCTCTCCCAGCTTATGAAAGAAAATCCCGCCGAGAAGGAAAGATATCTCGAAGAGTTCGTGGATTTGCAGCTTATGGTTCAGTCCAAGACCTGCCCGATGCTCAACAAGCTCAAGGACAAGATGAACCGCAAAATCGCTGAGGCTGAAATCGACGCGACAACACGTTATGACCTCCACACCCGCCTTGAGGGTATGCCCAAGCACAACAAGCTCTGCCACGGCGACTTCTGGATGTCTAACATCATCATCGCCGAGGACAACACCCCCTACATTCTCGACTGGTCGCACGCAACTCAGGGCAACGCTTCCGCAGACGCTGCGAGAACTTACCTGCTGTTCTGGCTCAACGGCGACATCGACGGCGCTAAGAAGTACCTCGATTTGTTCTGCAAGAAGAGCGACACCGCAAGACAGTACGTTCAGAAATGGATGCCGATTGTCGCGGCTTCGCAGTCCGTCAAGGGCAACGCAAAAGAGCGCGAGTTCCTGCTCTCGTGGGTTGACGTAGTAGATTACGAATAAGAATAAGGCTTTTCGCCGCGCCGTTCACAATGTTCGGCGGCGCGGCGAATTTATGCTATTTAAAAAAGGAGATTATGAAATGAAAGTTACTATCTGCATCGGCAGTTCCTGCCACTTAAAGGGTTCAAGACAGGTTGTTGACAGACTTCAG
>SFLN01000154.1 GCA_004554555.1 [Eubacterium] saphenum
TTTATCTACGAAAACCGCACAAAAGTGTACTTCGGGAAAGGCGGCGTCAAGGAGTATCTCGGTTCACTTTTGGGCAATTACAGCGGCACTGTGCTGCTCGCTTACGGCGGCGGTTCGGTAAAGAAAAACGGAATTTACGACGAGATAACGGGCGTTCTGAAAGCCGCAGGGAAGCCGTTTCTCGAGTTCTCGGGCATAACCCCAAATCCCACTTACACAAAGGTTCAGGAGGGCGCAAAAATTGTCCGCGAGAACAATATCGGGTTTATTTTGGCAGTCGGCGGCGGTTCGGTTATCGACTGCTGCAAGATAGTTTCCGCGCAGGCGAAAATAGGCGAGGATATCTGGGAAATGGAGAACGTCAAGAAGAAATTTCCCACGGATTTTATCCCGATGGGAGCTGTTGTGACGGTATCGGGAACGGGCGCGGTTATAACCCACGAGGAAAAGCGGATAAAAGGCGCACTTTTCGGGGCGCAGGCAGATTTCGCGTTCCTTGACCCCGATTACACGATGAGCGTTCCGATGAAACAGGTGATTTCGGGCGCGTTTGACACGCTCAGTCACGCGATGGAAACCTATTTCGGAAAGCCCGATGAGAACAATCTTTCCGATGAAATCAACGAGGCGGTTATGCGCAGCGTAATCGCAAATATCCGCGCTCTTATCAAAAATCCGAGCGATTACAACGCGCGCAGCGAGCTGATGTGGGCGTCCTCGATGGCGGAGAACGGTATACTCAAAATCGGCAAGCAGACCGATTTTCAAGCGCATCAAATTGAGCATCAGCTCGGCGCGTACACCGACTGTAACCACGGGTAAGGTCTTGCGGTTATTCACCCGATTTTGTACCGTCACATCTGCGAAAACGGAGCGGCGCGATTTGCACGTTTTGCGCGGAATGTTTGGGGAATTTCCGACCGTGAAACCGCTTCGGAAGCGGCTTTGGCGGGTGTTGAAGCGCTTGCCGAGTTTATCCGTGAAATCGGTCTGCCGACGTCGTTCAAGGAAATGGGAATCCCCGAAAACACCGATTATCGCACGATTGCGAACTCCACAAACATCACTGCGGGCTGCTGCAAACGGCTCACGCACGATGAGATTTACGAAATTTTGTTAGAGTGCAAAGGAGAATGACCGATGAAAAAATTGTCGTCAATTATACTTTGCGCGGCGCTTTTCTTCGGGCTTACGGCGTGTGGAAATTTATCGTCAAGCCGCACGAAAAATGTGTTTACGGGAACTTCAAAACAAGACAGCGAGCCGAGTTTTTCCGCTGAAAAACCAACTGTTTCAACCAACGAAACGGCTTCTTCCAACACCGCCGAGCCGCCCGAAAACACCGACAGCGAAACCTCCGAGAAAACGCTTGTGGTGTATTTCACTTGGTCGTCGAACACCGAGGGTATGGCGAAAACAATCGCCGAGCTGACCGGCGGAGATATTTTCGAGATAGTTCCCGCGAAACCGTATCCGGAGAATTATAATGCGTGTACCGAGGTTGCTTTTCAGGAGCGTGACAGCAACGCTCGCCCCGAAATCCAAAATCTCCCGCAATCTGTTTCGGAGTACGACAACATCATAATCGGCTACCCGATTTGGTGGCACACCGCGCCGATGATTATCGGGACATTTTTGGAAAGCTACGACTTGACGGGAATTGACGTGTACCCGTTTTCGCAGTCCGCGTCAATGGACACGGAGCAGTTCGCGCAGTCGATGGATTTTGTGCGCAAAACGGCAGGCGGCGCAACTGTGCACGATGGATTACTTACAAGACCGTCCAACACCGGTGCGATAACGGAATATCTTGAGCAAAACGGACTTATGAAGTAAACGGAGGAAAAAATGGAATTTGTAACGCTTAACAACGGAGTAAAAATGCCGATTCTCGGCTACGGCGTGTATCAGGTGAGTGCGGAGGAGTGTGAACGCTGCGTGCTTGATGCGATAAACGTTGGGTATCGCTCGATTGACACGGCGCAGGCTTACGGCAACGAGGAGGGCGTGGGGAGCGCGGTGAAGAAGAGCGGTGTGCCGCGCGGAGAGCTGTTTCTCACGACAAAAATTTGGATAACGAACGGCGGCTTTGAGAAAGCGGCAGCTTCTATCGACAAATCGCTGCGCAAGCTCGTCACGGATTACGTTGACCTGATGCTAATTCACCAGCCGTTTAACGATTACTACGGTACATATCGCGCGATGGAAGCGGCGTACAAAGCGGGAAAAATCCGCGCTATCGGCGTGTCGAATTTCTATCCCGACAGGCTGGTTGATTTGTGCAATTTTGTCGATGTTGTTCCCGCGGTAAATCAAGTTGAAACCCACGTCTTTCAGCAGCAGAAAACCGCTCACGAATATATGAAAAAATACGGTGTACAGCACGAAAGCTGGGGACCGTTTGCGGAGGGTAAGAAGGACTTTTTTGCAAATCCCGTGCTGAACGAAATCGGCTCAAAATACGGGAAAACTGCCGCGCAGACAGCTCTGCGTTTCCTTATTCAGAGCGGAGTTGTGGTTATCCCGAAGTCAACTCGTAAAGAGCGTATGCTTGAGAATTTCAGCGTGTTCGATTTTGCCCTCACCGATGAAGATATGGTTGCAATTCAAGCGCTTGACGAGGGCGAAAGTCTGTTCTTCTCGCATTATGACCCGTCTGTTGTTGAGTGGCTCACGAAGCTGCATTAAATTGCCGAACGGCGTTACAAGTTTTGGCGTATCTGTATTCAGCTATTGTTATAAAGTTAACGTCACCTACAAGGGCAAATTGGGCTACGCAATCAATGGTAACTAAATATCAATCAAGCCCGAGCGTTTGCGCGTTCGGGCTTTTTGTTTAAAAAACGCTATAAAAGGTTCGAAATCAGTGAGCACAAATTTACGCGTTTTGTGTAATTTTCGGAGAATTGCATATTTTTCTTGACTATTTGAAAAAAGTGTGGTATAATGTATTTGGAAAACCACGGGAGGAAATTTATGGAGAGTTTTTCTGAGCTGCGCAGAAAGTACAAAGCGGAAATTGACGAGATGTGCCTGATGGACGACAACTTTATGTCGGCTGTTTTGCAGGACAAGGCTTGCTGCGAGCTTGTGCTGAGAATTATCTTAAATCGTGATGATATCGAGGTTCTCGAGTGCGAAACGCAGTATTCGGTCACGAATTTGCACGGCAGGGCA
>SFLN01000034.1 GCA_004554555.1 [Eubacterium] saphenum
TCCTCCTCTATTCGATTTTCTCACGCTGCAACACCAACGAAATCAGCCACAAGCTCATCGACAAATTCGGTTCCCTGTCCAACGTTCTGAGCGCTTCAAAAGATGATTTAATGACAATCAGCGGTATTGGCGAAAATGCCGCCGCTTTTATTTGTTTTCTGGGAGAATTTGTTTCAAAATACCGCGAGGAATCGCTCGATAAACGCAGACGCCTGAACTCCCCCGAAAAGCTCGCCGAATACGCGAAAACGCTCTTCGTAAACCCGCTTGAGGAGTCAGCCTACGTCATTTTGCTCGACAGGTCGCTTTTTCTTATCGGTTCTGAGAAAATCTCGGAAGGTGCGCCCGACTCGTCTTGCTTTAACGCGAAAAACGTTATTGGAGCGGCAATTGCAAGAAAAAGCAGCAATATCGTTCTCGTCCACAATCACCCCGGCAGCACCGCAAACTTCTCTTCCGCAGATGTTTCCGCGACAAGACGGCTGGTTAATCTTCTGAAAGAGCTTGACATCGAGCTTAACGACCATATTGTTATCTCCGGCGACAGCGTGGGTTCAATGCGCTCGGCGGGTATTTTCAGCGAATACTGGGGATAATTTTAATTTTCATATTGACAAATTGACCGTTCACTTGTATAATATAAGTGAACGGTTTTGCAAAATGAGGTGATTTTATGGATAAATTTGAGCTTCACTCCGAATACAAGCCCACCGGCGACCAGCCCGAAGCTATCGCCGCGCTTTCTGAGGGAGTTCTGCGCGGTGACAAGGAACAGACCTTGCTCGGCGTAACAGGCTCCGGTAAAACCTTTACGATGGCAAATATCATCGCAAACGTCAACAAGCCGACGCTCGTTCTCGCGCACAACAAAACGCTTGCCGCGCAGCTTTGCTCGGAGTTCCGCGAGTTTTTCCCGAACAACGCCGTCGAGTTTTTCGTGAGCTACTACGACTACTATCAGCCCGAGGCGTACATTCCCTCAACTGACGCTTATATCGAAAAGGACAGCTCCATTAACGATGAAATCGACCGTCTGCGCCACTCCGCGACCGCTTCGCTTGCCGAGCGCAGAGATGTTATTATAGTCGCGAGCGTTTCGTGTATTTACTCGCTCGGCTCGCCCGAGGATTACCGCGCAAACACGCTTTCCATTCGTCAAGGTATGGAAATCTCCCGCGAGGAGATAATAAGAAAGCTTGTTGATATGCAGTACGAGCGCAACGAGCTGAATTTTGTCCGCAACAAGTTCCGCGTAAAGGGCGACACGCTCGAGATTTTCCCCGCGGGAAGCACCAACGAAACCGCTATCCGTGTTGAATTTTTCGGCGATGAAATCGAGAGAATTTCGCAGTTCGAGGTTGTCACGGGCAATACCAAAGCAACGCTTTCTTATGAGATAATCTTCCCTGCTTCACACTATATTATCGCGCAGGAAAAAAAAGAAGAGGCGCTCGCGGAGCTTGAAAAGGAGCTTGAGGAGCGCGTGAAGTTCTTCAAGGACAACAACAAGCTGATTGAGGCGCAAAGAATTGAACAGCGCACGCGCTATGATATAGAGATGCTTCGCGAAATCGGCATCTGCAAGGGCGTCGAAAACTACTCGCGAGTTCTTGCGAGAAGACCGCCCGGAAGCACGCCGATAACCCTGCTCGACCACTTCCCCGAGGATTTTCTGCTGATGATTGACGAGAGCCACGTCACGCTCCCGCAGGTTCGCGGAATGTACGGCGGTGATGTTGCCCGAAAGAAAAATCTTGTGGACTACGGCTTCAGACTGCCCTGCGCTTACGACAACCGACCGCTGAATTTCGATGAATTTTACGATAAACTCAACCAGATTGTCTTCGTTTCGGCAACTCCCGGCGACTTTGAACGCGAGAAATCAACTCAGATTGTTGAACAGATTATACGTCCTACGGGACTGCTTGACCCGGAAATTACCGTCAAGCCAACCGAGGGACAAATCGAGGATTTGATTTCCGAGATAAACCAGAGAACCGCGAAAAATCAGCGCGTGCTTGTGACCACGCTCACCAAGAAAATGGCTGAGGACTTGACCGAGTTCCTCGAAAAAGCGGGAATAAAGGTGCGCTATATGCACCACGATATAGACACGATGGAGCGTATGGAGATTATCCGCGACCTGCGCGAGGGAGAGTTTGACGTGCTTGTCGGAATAAACCTGCTTCGCGAGGGCTTGGATATCCCCGAGGTATCTCTTGTGGCAATTCTCGACGCGGATAAGGAAGGCTTCCTGCGCTCGGAAACTTCGCTCGTTCAGACTATCGGACGTGCCGCGCGTAACGCAGAGGGCACGGTTATTATGTACGCAGATGTTGTCACGAAATCAATGGAAACGGCTATCACCGAAACTCAGCGCCGCCGTGAAATTCAGCAGAAATACAACGAGGAACACGGTATTGTCCCGAAAACTATTGTCAAGGATATCCGCGATGTTCTCGAAATCACAAAGAAAGAAACCAAGAAGATGAAAAAGAGCGATTACAGGAAGCTTCCGCGACGCGAACGTGAGCAGCTTATCGCTCAGTACACCGCCGAAATGAAGAAAGCCGCAAAGCTCCTCGACTTCGAGCACGCTGCGTTTCTGCGCGATAAAATCAAGGAAATCCGCGGCGAATAATTGGATTTTGCAAAAGAAAGGTTGACTATGGCTAACGATAAAATTATTATAAAAGGCGCGCGCGAGCACAATCTCAACAATATCGACGTCACAATCCCGCGCGACAAGCTTGTTGTTCTCACGGGCGTTTCGGGCTCGGGAAAAAGCTCGCTTGCGTTCGACACGATTTTTGCGGACGGTCAGCGGCGCTATATGGAGAGCCTTTCAAGCTACGCGAGAATGTTCCTCGGTCAAATGGAAAAGCCCGATGTTGACAGCATCGAGGGACTTTCACCCGCTATTTCCATCGACCAGAAAACTACCTCGAAAAACCCGCGCTCCACGGTTGGAACGGTAACCGAAATCTACGACTATCTGCGACTTATGTACGCGAGAATAGGCATCCCTCACTGCCCCGTCTGCGGGAGAGAAATCCGCCAGCAGACCGTGGACGAGATTGTGGACAAGGTTCTCGAGCTGCCCGAAAAGACAAAATTTCAGGTTCTCGCGCCGGTTGTCAGAGGGCGAAAGGGCGAGCATAAAAAGGAGTTCGAGAACGCGAGAAAAGCGGGTTTCGCGCGTGTTCGCGTTGACGGGATAACCTACGATTTGTCCGAGAAAATCTCGCTCGAAAAGAACATCAAGCACTCGATTGAGATAATCGTTGACCGCCTTGTGATAAAAGACGGCTTGAAATCGCGCCTTGCCGAGAGTATCGAAACCGCCGGCAACCTCACGGGCGGGCTGATTTACATCGACGTTATCGACGGCGAGGAACTGCACTTTTCGCAGAGCTACTCCTGCCCCGAGCACGGCGTTTCCGTGGACGAGCTTGTGCCGAGAATGTTCTCGTTCAACAACCCGTTCGGCGCCTGCCCCGAGTGTACGGGACTCGGCGTTTACCGCAGAATTGACCCGCTGCTGATTATGCCGAATATGGATTTGTCGATAAAGGACGGCGCGATTAAGGGCTTCGGCTGGTCTTACGGTGAGGGCACAATTGCCGCGATGTATTTTGACGCGGTTTGCGAGAGAAACGGCTGCTCCCCCGAACAGCCTCTGTCCGAGCTGCCCGAAAAGGCAATCGACGAGCTTTTGTACGGCACAAAGGGCGAGAAAATTCTCGTAAAGCGCTCCAAAAAGCAGGGCGGCGGCGAGTTTTACACCGATTTTGAGGGCGTTGTCAACAACCTTGAACGGCGCTATAAGGAAAATGTCGGCTCTTATTCGCACGACGCGCTCGAGGAATTTATGAGCGATGTAGAGTGTCCGAAGTGCCACGGCGAAAGGCTGAATGATATGGCGCTTTCCGTCACGGTCGGCGGTATTAATATAATGGAATTCTGCAAAATGTCCGTGGTGAAGGCGCTTGAATTTGTCGATAATCTTGAGCTTTCAAAGCGCGATATGATGATTGCGGGACAAATTCTCAAGGAGATAAAATCAAGACTTGGATTTTTGCGCTCGGTTGGACTGGAGTACCTCACGCTGTCGCGCTCTGCGGGTACTCTTTCCGGCGGCGAAAGTCAGCGCATACGTCTGGCAACGCAGATAGGAAGCGCGCTCACGGGTGTTTTGTATATTCTCGATGAGCCGAGTATCGGTCTGCATCAGCGAGATAATGACAAGCTGATTGCTACGCTGAAAAAGCTGCGTGATTTGGGCAACACGCTGATTGTTGTCGAGCACGACGAGGACACAATGCGCGCGGCTGACTGGATTGTCGATATCGGACCTGCGGCGGGAGTTCACGGCGGAAATGTCGTGTACAGCGGCGATGTTGCGGGCATTTTGAAGTGCAAGGAATCCGTCACGGGACAGTATCTCAGCGGCAAAAAGAAGATTGACGTTCCCAAAAAGCGCCGCGAGCTTACGGGAAAGTGGCTTGAAGTTACCGGTGCCGCCGAGAACAACCTCAAAAATATTGACGTGAATGTTCCGCTGGGCATTTTCACCTGCGTTACGGGTGTTTCGGGAAGCGGCAAAAGTTCGCTTGTAAACGAAATTATCTACAAAAATCTCTTCGGCAAGCTCAACCGCGGACGCGTTCGCGCGGGTAAATTCAAGGATATGAAGGGACTGGAAAATCTTGACAAGGTGATTATGATTGACCAGTCGCCTATCGGCAGAACTCCGCGTTCAAATCCCGCAACCTACACGGGTGTTTTCACAGATATCCGCGACCTGTTCGCCAAAACCAACGACGCAAAAACGCGCGGTTACTCGGCGGGACGCTTCTCGTTCAACGTTAAAGGCGGTCGCTGCGAGGCTTGCGAGGGCGACGGAATTGTGCGCATTGAAATGCACTTTTTGCCGGATATTTTCGTTCCCTGCGAGGTCTGCAAAGGTCACCGCTATAACCGCGAAACGCTTGAGGTAAAGTACAAGGACAAGAATATCTACGATGTTCTCGAAATGACGGTTTCCGAGGGCGTGGAGTTTTTCGAGAACATTCCGAGAATTTACAACAAGCTGAAAACGCTCGAGGAAGTCGGGCTCGGCTATATCAAAATCGGTCAAAGCTCCACTACCCTTTCGGGCGGCGAGGCGCAGAGAATTAAGCTGGCAACCGAGCTTTCAAAGCGCTCCACGGGCAAGACAATTTATATTCTCGACGAGCCGACAACCGGTCTGCATTCCGCCGATGTCAAAAAGCTCATCGATATCCTCCAGCGGCTCACCGACGCGGGAAACACGGTTCTCGTTATCGAGCACAATCTTGACGTGATAAAATGCGCGGATTATATCATCGATATGGGAAAAGAGGGCGGCGACGGCGGCGGCACGGTTATCGCAAAAGGCACTCCCGAGGAAATCGCCGCAAGTCCCGAGAGCTACACCGGGCAATATCTCAAGCGGCTGCTATAAAATTTGCAAGATTTTACTTGACAAAATTCGCGTTTTATGCTAAAATATTCTTGTAATAAAAATCGAAAGGAAGTTTTTTATGAAAAAGTTTTTTGAGGAATTCAAAACGTTCGCGTTAAAGGGCAACGTTATGAGCATGGCTGTCGGCGTTATCATCGGCGGCGCTTTTCAGGCAATCGTTTCCGCGCTCACAAACAGCTTTATCAACCCGCTTATCGCGCTTATCACGGGCGGCGTTGAAAAGGACCCCGAAACCGGCGCGCTGAAGTACATAGGCGGTTATTTCGAGATAAACGGCGTGAAATTCGACTACGGCGCTTTCCTGTCCGCGGTCATCAACTTCATCATTATGGCGCTTATTCTGTTCCTCTTGGTCAAGGGAATGAATACTCTTATGGGACTTGGCAAGAAAAAGAAGGAAGAGGAAAAGCCCACTCCTCCCGCGCCTTCAAAGGAAGAGGTCCTGCTCACCGAAATCCGCGACCTGCTCAAGGAGAACAAGAAAGACTGATTGCTTTTCACAAAGCACTTGACATTTTGCAAGAAACGTTATATAATATATTCAACAAAGGTGTTCCGTTTGGGACACCTTTATTTTTTTAACGAAGGTTGATTTTATGAAAAAGACAAAAAAATTACCGGCAATCGGAGCGAGAATTTTGAAATCTGCGGCGGGAGTTTTCCTGTGTTATCTTGTGTACATTCTGCGCAGGCAGCAAGGTATCCCATTTTACTCGATGCTTGCGGTTTTGCAGTGCGTTCAGCCGTACACGGGAAAAACGCTCTCGATGGCTGTTCAGCGGTCAACGGGAACGTTTGTCGGCGCGGTTTTCGGGCTGATTGTAATACTGCTTGAAATCTACGCGTTCAACATCTACAACACCCTCGCGGGCTACGCGCTTACCGCGCTTATGATAATCCCCGTGATTTACGTCACGCTGCTGCTCCACAAGCAAAGCGCGGCTTATTTCTCGTGTGTGGTTTTTCTAAGCATTACCGTGAATCACATCACCGACAGCAACCCGTATCTGTTCGTGCTGAATCGTGTTCTGGACACGATTATCGGCATCGTTATCGGCATTTTGATGAACGCGGTTAAGCTGCCGCGCAAAAAAGACAAGAACACGCTGTTTATCGCGGAGCTTGACGATATGCTCACGCCGTACAGCGAGCAGCTCACCCCTTTCTCAAAGGTGGAAATAAACCGAATGCTGGACGACGGGCTGAAGCTCACGGTCGCCACGATGAGAACTCCCGCGTCGCTTATGAAGCCGCTTGAGGACGTGCGGATAAAGCTGCCCGTGATTGTAATGGACGGCGCGGCGCTTTACGATATCAAGGAAAAAACCTACCTCAAAGCCTACGTTATCTCCAACGAAACAGTCGCCGAGCTGCGCGCGCTTTTCGCCGAGAACAACCTCAACTGCTTTATCAACGCGCTTTGCGGGGATATTCTGATTATCTATCACGGTGAACTTGAAAATCCCGCCGAGCGTAAGCTGTACGAGGATTTGCGCAAGTCGCCTTACCGTAACTATATAAAGCGCGAACCGAACGCCGATGACGGGATAATTTACCTGATGATGCTGGACGAGAGCGAGAAAATCAAGAAATTCCGCGAGAAGCTTAGCGAAAAGGGCTACGACGATAAGCTGAAAATTCTTTGCTACCCGTCCTACGACTACCCCGGTTACAGCTACATAAAGATTTTCAACAAAAATGCCTGCCGTGAAAATATGCGGAAATATCTCCAAAATGACGTACAAACTGATCGTTCTGTCACCGTCGGAGCGCGCCCCGAGAGCGATATCCGAGTTGACGATAACGTAAACAGCGTTGTAAAAGCGCTGAAATCCGGCTTTGAACCCACCGTTTTCTCGAAAAACAGTAAATTGCACAAACAAAATACACCGCTTGCATAAATTTATGGTAAAAATGCAGAAATGATGGCTTTTGAATAATTTTTGCAAGTTTTGTATTGACAACTTGCAAATATTGAGCTATAATACAAACAGAAAGCGAGAGTGTGAATTTATGATAAGACTTGAAGACGTACACAAGAGCTTCGGTGATTTGGAGGTGCTCAAAGGCATTAATCTCCACGTTGCCGAGGGCGAAAAGCTGGTTATCATCGGGCCGTCGGGCTCGGGAAAATCAACGTTAATCCGCTGTATGAACTATCTCGAAGAGCCAACTTCCGGAAAAGTTTATATACACAACCACCTGATGAGCCACAAGCGGCGCGCGTTTATAAACAAAATCCACTCGTCGATGGTGTTCCAGCAGTTTAATCTGTACCCGCATTTGACGGTGCTCGACAACTTAACGCTTGCGCCGATTAAGCTGAAAAAGGTGCCGAAAAAAGAGGCTGAGGAAATCGCGATGACTTATCTGAAGCGCGTCGGTCTTGAGGAAAAGGCGCACGTTTACCCCACTACCCTTTCGGGCGGTCAGCAGCAGCGAATTGCAATTGCGCGTGCCCTCACAATGCAAAACCGCGTGATTTTCTTCGATGAACCAACCTCCGCGCTTGACCCCGAAATGGTTCAGGAAGTTCTTGATGTTATGATTGAATTATCGCACGAGAAAAACTTCACGATGGTTGTCGTAACTCACGAAATGGGCTTTGCAAGAGAGGTTGCCGACAGAATAATCTTCGTTGACGGCGGAAATATCCTCGAGGAAGGCACTCCCGAGCACTTCTTCACAAACCCCACAAACGAGCGTACAAAGGCTTTCTTAAGCAAAATAATCCGGTAAAACGGTTTATTTGATAAAGAAATAAACAGACAAAAGAGAGGTAAAAATTATGAAACTTAAGAGTATTTTGGCGGCTGCTTTTGCAGGAATTATGGCAGTTTGCTGCACGGGCTGCGCGGGACAGAAGAGCGAACCGCTTAAGGTCGGCGTTAAGAGCGACGTTATCGGCTTTGGCTTCAAGGATACCGTTACAAACGAGTATCAGGGACTTGAAATCGAGCTTGCAAAGAAGCTCGCAGCCGAGCTTGGATACAGCGGCGTTGAGTTCACCGCAGTAACTGCTGCTACAAGAACAGAGCTGCTTGATTCGGGCGATTTGGACTGCGTTCTAGCTACGTTCACAATCACCGATGAGCGCAAGAAGAGCTGGGATTTCTCCACTCCTTACTTCACCGACGCGGTAACCGTTCTCGTTGAAAAGGCTGACGGTATCACCGATTTAAGCGGTCTTGTAGGCAAGAAAATCGGCGTTTCCACCGGTTCAACCTCCGCTTACAACCTCGCTAAGGCAATGAGCGAAAAGGGCTTGTTCGGCGATTATAAGGTTCCCGAAAGCTCCAAGGATTTCGACATCTCCTCGTTTGGCGAGAAGGGCACAAAGTTTGAGCAGTTTGCTGATTACCCCGCTATTTCCAACGCAATGGCTGCCGGCACGATTGACGCTTTCTGCGTTGATAAGTCCATTCTTGCAGCTTATAAGACCGATGACCGCGACTACATCACCGATACCTTCGCTCCGCAGAACTACGGCGTAGCAACCAAGAAGGGCTCTGCTCTCTCCGCTAAGATTGAAGAACTCATCGTTAAGTGGAAGGGCGACGGCACTATCGACAATCTGATTAAGCAGTTTGGTCTTGACTGATTTGAGTTGACCTAAAATAATTCGGCGGCAGTCGAAAAAGCTGCCGCCGAAACTTTTAATCGCAGATACTTATTTACAAAGGGAGTTGAGGAAATGTTTGACGCGGACAAATGGGAGCTTGTGTGGACGCATAGGCAGACGTTCATCGACGGCACGCTTTCCACGCTTTTAATGGCGCTGTTCGGACTGCTAATTGCGCTGGTTCTCGGCATTGTTTTCGGGCTTATGTCAACAAGCCGTTCGAGATTGCCTCGGGTTATCGCGCGAATTTACGTTGAATTTATCCAGAATACGCCGCTTATGCTGCAAGCGCTGTTCTTGTTTTACGCGGTTGTGTTCTCGGGAGTTGAGGGATTTTCGGCACTGCTCTGCGGTATAATCGCGCTCGGTATCTATCACGGCGCTTACATCTCCGAGGTTATCCGCGCGGGAATTACCGCTGTTCCCAAGGGGCAGCTTGAAGCGGCTTATTCGCAGGGATTTACCCACATCGCGGCAATGTTCTACATAGTTCTTCCGCAGACGATTAAGATTATTCTCCCGCCGATGGTGAACCAGGTTGTCAACCTCATCAAAAACACGTCTTGTATGTTCCTCGCAGGCGGCGCGGTTGACCTGATTTCCCGCACAAACGCTTTCGCGGTCGGTGAAGGCACGGGTTCCGCCGCAGGTCAAGGCTATATAATCGGCGGCGTGATTTTCTTCATTATCTGTTTCCCGCTGTCAATGCTGGCTTCCCACTGGGAGAAAAAGCTCAAAATGCGCGATGTGGCAACGGTTAAGGTTCGCAAAAAGCCGGACGATATTTCGGACGCAGAGCTGGATATGATTATCGAGAACAAAGGAGGCGAAGGCAATGGACGCGTTGACGGGCAGTCTTAAAATGATAACCAACGGGAGTGTGCTCGTGTACATTCTCAAAGGTCTTGGCTTTACAATCGGAATTGCATTTTTCGCGGTTGTTCTCGGTATAATTATCGGCACAATCCTCGCTCTTGTGCGGAATTACTGCAACAAGGGCGCGCTGAAAATCTTCAAATTCATCTCAATCGCGTACATCGAGGTTTTCCGCAACACTCCGCTTATGCTGTGGATTTTCATCGGACTTGTGTTCTTCCCTTCAATCGAGTTCCCGACCGAATTTACAAAGCTTTTTGAGCTGTCGAGAACCGAAATGGCGGTGCTGTTCAAGGCGATAATCGCGCTTGTACTCTTCACCTCGTCCGTTATCGCGGAAATCGTTCGCGGCGGTTTGAACTCAATCTCCAAAGGTCAGTTTGAGGCGGCGTATTCGCAGGGCTTCAATCTCCCGCAGACGCTGCTTTTCATCATCATTCCGCAGACGTTCAAGAACATCGTTCCCACGCTCCTGAGCCAGGTTATCACAACGGTCAAGGACACCTCTTACATCGCGAACATCGCCGTTGCGGAACTTATGGGAAGAACGTTCCAGCTTATCCAGATTTCACCGCGCTACACGGGCTTCTCCACGCAGAATGTGTCCGATGTTTTCGTGCTTTGCGGACTGGCTTGCGTGATGTATTTCGCGGTCAATTTCACGATTTCCCTCGTTGTCCGTCACATGCAGAAGCCTAAGAAAATTAAAACCGCCGCAAAGCTTGAGGAGTCGCAATGAAGCTGTTTATTGAAGCGCCTTTTTCGGCGGAAAACCGTGAGTTCCTGCTGAACTCGATAAGCGGCTGTGAGCTTTGCGAAAACGCTTCCGAAGCGGAGATTTTTGTCGGCGATTTACCCGAAAACACGGATTTTCCAAAGCTGAAGTTCTTACAGATTTGTTTTGCGGGCGCGGAGAAATACTGCCGCGAGAAAACAGTTTCGGACGGCGTTGTTATCGCAAATGTAACGGGCGCGTTCGGCGATGTTATCTCGGAATATATTCTCGGAGCGGTGCTTGCGGTGTACCGGAAATTCTTCGGCTACAAAAGTCTGCAAGCCGAGAAAAGCTGGCTGGATTTGGGCTCGGAACGCACGATTTTCGGCGAGAACGCGCTGATTTTGGGCTGCGGAAACATCGGCTCTCTCACGGCAAAAAAGCTCGGTGCTTTCGGAGCGCGGGTTGTCGGTATACGAAAAAATCCCCGTAGAACCGAGTTTTTCGACGAGGTTTACGGGATTGAGACGCTCGAAGAACAGCTCCCCAAAGCGGATTTGGTGGTCTGCTGTCTGCCCGATACCCCGCTTACTGCGGGACTTTTCGATAAGAAAAAAATCTCCCTTATGAAGCAAAACGTGCTGTTTGTAAACGTCGGGCGCGGCTCGCTGGTTGACGAAAAAGCACTTGCCGAGGCTCTTGAAGAAAAGCGGATTTTTGGCGCAATCCTCGATGTTTTCCGCGAAGAACCGCTCCCGAAAAGCTCGCCGCTTTGGAGCTTGCCGAACGTTTTCATAACTCCGCACATTTCGGGAAAATCCTTCAACCACTCCCCTGTTATCGAGCGAAAAATCGCCGAAATCTGCGCGGAAAATATCAACCGTTTCCTTGACGGTAAGCAGCCGAAAAATCTTATCCGAAGAGAAATCGGCTACGCTGAAAATATTGAATAAAAAACGCAAAGCCCGAAATGACCGTTCAATCGGTTGTTTTGGGCTTTTTGATTTATGAATTTCCTGCGTTTCACAGTCTGACAGCCCAGCTATCCGCACAGAAAAAACGCCATATCGCTCACCAGCCGAGAGTGTCCGGTGCAGAGGAAATGCAGTCAACCAGCTCGCATTCACAGTTCATTTTGCTTCATCTCCTCCACCGAATACCCCAACCCGACAACTGTTTAACGAATAACAATTTCGGGCAGCAGCTCTTTCGTGAAAACCACGGCAGTGCCGCTTTTGAAGTCAACACGCGCGAAAAACCCGGCTTTCCGGTTGAACGCGTTTGCGATACGCGCGGCGCAGTTTTTGCAGGACATTCCGCCTATCTTCACGGAATAGCGGAACGTGTACTCCGCTAAATCGTCGGTTTTGGTGACTTTCCACTCCTTATCGCCGCCCGCTCCGCAGCAGCCGCGGGACAGCTTTTTAGCATAGCTTCTTACCGCAACAACGCACGCCCCGACAAGCAGCACAATGATTATCGCCGTAGTCAAGTCATCATCTCCCAAGAATGTATTCGGAAAGCCTGTTCACGGTCTTTTCCGAAGCGCGGACGGAAATCTGCACCGCGTCCTCGTCTGCGGTGTTTTCGTCAAGACCGAGGGTGTTTTCGAGGAAATCACGGATAATCACGCAGTTTGTGAATATCGGGTTCGCCGCCTTGATGCCGATTTCGGTTAGTTTTATTCTCCCGTACGGCTCTTTTTCGATAAAGCCGCTTTCGACAAGCCTTTCGGTCATTATCGCGGTGCTTGCCTTGCTTACGCCTACGATTTTAGCCACTTCCGAGGACTTCACTTCTCCAACGTCCTGACCTAGCTTGTATATCGCAAACAGGTATTTTTTCTGCGCGTAGGTAAGTTGAATTTGCTCACTCATTTTGCGTTATCCTTGTGGCAAGCGCAGCAGTTCGGACAGCCCGAGCATTTCCCGCCGCAGAGAGACTTCCCCGCGCGTTTGTCCTTGTAAATTTTTCTGCCAACAAAGAACAGAACAACCGCTAAAACGAGTGAGATAATTACAGTTGACATAATTTCCGCCTTTCAAAAAACGCCGCGCCCGCTTTCCGCAAAGGGCGCGGCTTAATTGACTAAATCTTTACTTTTTCGGTGAGCTTTGAACTTTCTTTATACGGTCTTGCCAGCATAAACACCATAAACGCAAGCACAAGTACCGCGAAGATAAGTCCAACCACGTTCACCGCACCCGTGAACAGCAGCCCGAATTGATAAATCATCAGCGATATCGCATACGCGAAGCCGCACTGATAACCGATTGCAAAAAGCGTCCACTTCGCGCTGTTCATCTCGCGCTTGATTGCACCGATTGCCGCAAAGCACGGCGCACAAAGTAGGTTGAACACAAGGAACGAGTACCCCGCAAGCGCTGACATTCCCATAAAGTCGAGAACACCGAACACTCCGACAACCTCTTCCTTCGCGACAAGTCCCATTATTGTCGCAATTGCGGCGGTAGGCTCGCCAAAGCCAAGCGGCGCAAATATCCAGCAGATTGCTCCGCCGATGATGCCGAGAACGCTGTCGCCAAGCGCAATTTCCGTGCTGAACCCAAAGCCGCCGTCGGGCAGATTTCCGAACACCGAGCCAGCCCAGATTATTACCGAGGACAGCAGAATGATAGTTCCCGCTTTCTTGATAAACGACAAGCCGCGCTCCCACATCGAACGCAGAATGTTGCCGACTGTCGGCAGGTGATACGCGGGAAGTTCCATTACAAACGGTGCGGGTTCGCCGGCAAACATTTTCGTCTTTTTCAGGATAATTCCCGAGATAATAATCGCCGCAACGCCGATGAAATACGCGCTCGGTGCCACCCACCACGCGTTGCCGAACAGCGCACCCGCGATAAGCGCGATAATCGGCATTTTTGCGCCGCACGGAATGAAGGTTGTCGTCATAATCGTCATTCGGCGGTCACGCTCGTTTTCGATTGTACGAGAAGCCATAATCCCCAGCACGCCGCAGCCCGTGCCGATTAACATCGGTATAAACGACTTGCCCGACAAACCGAATTTGCGGAAAATTCTGTCCATAACGAAGGCGATTCTCGCCATATAACCGCAGCTTTCGAGGAACGCGAGGAAGATGAAAAGCACCAGCATCTGCGGCACAAAGCCAAGCACCGCGCCAACACCCGCGACAATTCCGTCAATAATGAGGCTTTGCAGCCACTCGGCGCAGTTCACGCTTTCAAGCGCGTTGCCGAGCAGCACCGGAATGCCCGGCACCCACACGCCGTAATTCTCGGGCGCGGGAAGTTCCTCAAAAGGCTCTTCGAGAAGTGCCGCGACGTCAAATCCGGCTTCCGCAAGGCTGTCTGCGTATGAGCCAAGCGCTTCGTCAAACGAGCCGAAATCCGCTTCTTCAACAGCGCCGAGAATTTCCTCCGCACCGACTGCTCCCGAGTCAACAGCGGACTGCACGAGAGCCAGAATTTCATCGGTGAAAATCTGCTCCTCCACGTAATCCGAAACCGCTTGCTCATACTCCGCAGCGCCGATGTTGAACAGGTGAAAACCGTTGCCGAAAAGCCCGTCGTTTGTCCAGTCGGTAACCCAAGTTCCGACCGTTGTGACCGACACAAAATACACGACAAACATTATCACAGCGAAAATCGGCAGTGCCAAAATTCGGTTTGTGACAACCTTGTCGATTTTGTCCGAAACCGTCAAGCCCTTGTGCTTCTTTTTGAGGCAGCCCTTGATGATGCCTGCTATGTAGACGTAGCGCTCGTTTGTGATTATGCTCTCGCTGTCGTCGTCCATTTCCTGCTCGCAGGCGGCGATGTCGGCTTCGATGTGCAGCTTTTTCTCCTCGGAAATGTTCAGCGCTTCGTATACCTTCTCGTCGCGCTCGAACAGCTTTATCGCGTACCAACGCTGCTGCTCCTCGGGAGAATCGTGCAAAACGGCTTCCTCAATGTGCGCGATTGCGTGCTCCACGCAGCCGCAGAATTTGTGCCGCGGTACTGCGGGAACTTTGGAATTTGCGGCTTCAACAGCAGCTTCGGCTGCCTCGGAAACTCCCGTGCCCTTCAGTGCGGAAATTTCGACAACATTGCAGCCGAGCTTCTCGGAGAGCTGCTCGATATTGATTTTGTCGCCGTTCTTGCGCACAACGTCCATCATATTTACCGCGCACACAACCGGTATCCCAAGCTCAACAAGCTGCGTTGTTAGGTAAAGATTTCGCTCGAGATTTGTGCCGTCGATTATGTTCAGAATAGCGTCGGGGCGCTCGCCTATCAGATAATTTCTCGCGACAACTTCTTCCAGCGTGTACGGCGAGAGCGAGTAAATACCCGGCAGGTCGGTTATCGTGACGTCCTTGTGCCCTTTCAGCCTGCCCTCTTTCTTCTCCACGGTAACGCCGGGCCAGTTTCCGACAAACTGATTAGAGCCGGTCAAAGCGTTAAAAAGCGTGGTTTTGCCTGCGTTCGGATTTCCCGCAAGCGCGATTTTTATTCCCATAATTGTAATCCTTTCTTGATGTTAGATTTGACTAACTTCTGCACAAAATTAAACGGTTTCAATCATTTCCGCGTCCGCTTTTCTCAATGAAATCTCGTACCCGCGCACCGTGACTTCAATCGGGTCACCAAGCGGCGCGACCTTGCGAACGCTGATTTCCACGCCCTTTGTGATGCCCATATCCATAATTCTGCGCCGCACCGCACCCTCGCCGTGCAACTTTTTCACGGTGACGGTTGAACCGATTTTTGCTTCTCTTAACGTTGCCATAAAATCCTCCTAAACCATAATTTTCTGCGCCATTTCCCTTGAAACGGCAACCCGCGAATCCTTGACATTCACGATAACATTCCCGCATATCTCGCTTATGACTGTGACCGTGCCGCCCGCCACGAAGCCGAGATTTTCGAGAAATTTCCGCGTGTCTGCGCTCCCGCCGACCTTTCTGATAATGTTTTCCTCACCAAGATTTGCTAAAGTAAGCGACATCATTGCTCCTCCTTCTTCCAACTATAAAAGTTAGGCAAAACTAACTTATGCTCAAAATAAATCGGTTAGCTTTCACTAACCAAATATATAATACTCCGTTTTCATTGATTTGTCAAGCGGTTTTTATAAATTTGTAAGCCTTAACAAAACGGCGGTTAGCAGCCGCTAACTGTTTGTGAAAAATCACTATAATTCAGCAAGCGTTCTTCCAAGCTTTCGGCACTTTTCAAGTTCATCATCGTGAGCTTTGTTTACGATAAATCCCTCACCGTGTACAAGAACTGCGCCCGAATTTGTCAGCTGTTTTCACCAAAATCCTCCTTATTATATTTTAAGAGCCTGATAGATATCAGCGCCCTCGTTTAATTTGTTGCACAGGAATTTCCTGCACTTTTCGTAATTTGCAAAGGTTCTGCGCGCCGATTCCTCGCTGCCGTACACCTTCCAGCAGCCGCAAAGCTTGTAATTCCCGCCCTTGTTGCGGATAAATCCTACAACGTCCTCCACGGGATAATTGAGAAAAAGTCCTATTTCGTGCGGGAACTCGCCGCTGTCCTGTATCCTCTGCGAAAGGCGGTCAAGACATTCCTCCAGCGATAGGTCATCGGCGTATCCGAAACGGTGCAAAAGCCTGCGCACCTCGCTGTCGGACAGACGTTTTCTCAGCAGCATTTCACTGTAAATAAGCAGTAAAACTCTGTCCCCGCTGTCGCACAGCACACGGCTTTTAAGACCTTTTGCGGCGGTTCTGCGGTTGAAATAGCCGGAATTTTCATCAACATTGTATTCCTTGCGGGACAGCGAAACCAGACTTGCGCACTTTATCCCCTGCAGTGTAGGCGCAGTATGATATGCAAGCAGATGTCCAAAATTCCTTCTTTCCGTATCCAACATATTT
>SFLN01000155.1 GCA_004554555.1 [Eubacterium] saphenum
TGCGACCTCTGGGCTGACAACGCCGATGAGCTTCTCCCGATGGTAATAAAATCGCTCAAGAGCTTCCGCTTCGGATAACAAGAGCTTATTCTTGAAAAATCACTTGACAAAAGCAAAAATCTATGTTATAATGCTGTTAATATCGATAACTCAAAGCGTTGACGGGAATAAAGTAATCTGCGAACAATCCCTTTCAGAGAGCCGTTGTTTGGTGCGAAGCGGCGGGACTCGCGGGTGAATTACCTCCCCGAGCGGCGGTGCAAAAGGCTAGGCTGAGTAGTTCCGCACGGGTAAGCCCGTTAAAGCTGTCAAAAGGCGGGAGAAATCCCGTAAATTGAGGTGGTACAGCGGTTTTTCGCCCTCTTGCGTTAAGGCAGGAGGGCGAATTTTTACTGAAAGGAGAAAGAAATGACCATTCGCAAATTTCCCGATGAACAAACGGTTAACGAATATATTTCGGCAAAAGAGCCGCTGATTATTGCAATTTCGTTTGACGGAGAAGAAGTGCTTATGGCTCACCTTGACGATGGTTTTGAACATCATATTCTGCTTGCGCATTTTGACATAAAACAGACAAATATCGATAAATATTTCCGGTTTGTGGTTGATGATGACACCGCGGAATGGACGTTTGTCTGCCCGCCGGAGTATGCGGGAATTGCCGACAGAAACCGCCGGATAACGCAGTTTTATAACGATGGAATGAGCGCAATTTCAAAGGTGCTGTCCGAAATCGGTTATTTTTCGGATATACGAATACCGCGAAGATATCGCCGGCACTTTAACGCGATGGGCGATGATTCAAGTTATCTTCCCTATTGATGAACGTTTTTGCCGAAAGGAGAAGACTATGAAAGTCCTAAAAATCGGCGGTTTTTTCCTCGCGGGCGCGATAATTCAAACGGTGTTTTACTTTGCGGAATATCTGGGGATTTTCGCGGGATACGGCGGCTTGCTTGCCGCGGCTTCCTTCATCTCTGTTATTGCAGTTGTGCTCGGAAATGAGGCGCGCGATATTGCCGAAAAAAAGATGAAAATGTCGCCGTTTGTTCTCACTATGTGCTATGTCGCGGGAACGCTTGCGGTGATTGCCGCGCTGTTCATTATCACCGATATCAACAACCCTCACTGGTCCGATAACACAGGTCTTGGAAATCTCCCAAATCTCGGGAGAAACATTGCCTTTGGGATACTTTTCTTCACAATTCCCTCTGCTGCTATAAACGCAATCGTTCAGATTGTTTTGTGCGTGAGAGAAAAAATAAAACTTAATAAGGAGAAACAAAATGGAACTTTATGACGAACTCGTCCAGCGCGGACTTATCGCGCAGGTAACCGATGAAGACGAAATCAGGAAGATGATTAACGCGGGCAAGGCTACGTTTTATATCGGCTTTGACCCCACGGCAGACTCGCTTCACGTCGGGCATTTTATGGCGCTTTGCCTGATGAAGCGCTTGCAGATGGCGGGCAACAAGCCGATTGCGCTTTTGGGCGGCGGCACGGGTATGATTGGCGACCCGTCCGGAAAAAGCGATATGCGCAAAATGCTCACTAAAGAGGATATCGACCACAACATCGAGTGCTTCAAAAAGCAGATGAGCCGCTTCATCGACTTTTCCGACGGAAAGGCGCTTATGGTCAACAACGCAGACTGGCTGATGAATCTCAACTATATTGACGTTTTGAGAGAAGTCGGCGCGTGCTTCTCGGTCAACAAAATGCTCACCTTCGAGTGCTACAAGCAGAGAATGGAGCGCGGACTCACCTTCCTTGAGTTCAACTATATGATAATGCAGAGCTACGATTTCTATATGCTTTATCAGAAATACGGCTGCAATATGCAGTTCGGCGGCGATGACCAGTGGGCGAATATGCTGGGCGGTACGGAGCTTATCCGCAAAAAGCTCGGCAAGGACGCGCACGCGATGACGATAACCCTGCTCCTCAACTCCGAGGGCAAGAAAATGGGCAAAACCGAAAAGGGCGCGGTTTGGCTTGACGCGGAGAAGACCTCGCCGTACGAGTTCTTCCAGTACTGGAGAAACGTAAACGACGCGGACGTTATCAAGTGTCTGAAAATGCTCACATTCCTGCCGATTGAAGAAATTCTCGAAATGGAAAAGTGGGAAGGCTCGCAGCTCAACAAGGCAAAGGAAATTCTCGCTTTTGAGCTTACAAAGCTTGTTCACGGCGAGGAAGAAGCGAAAAAGGCGCTGGACGGTGCAAAATCACTCTTCGGCGGTTCGGGAAACACCGAGAATATGCCGACAGCAACTGTTGAAGCGGCGGACGGCACAATCGGTATCCTCGACCTGCTCGTTGCGACAAAGCTTGCTCCGTCAAAGCGTGAGGCGAGAAATCTTGTTGCGGGAAAGGGAATTTCGGTTGACGAAAAGACAGTCGAAGACCCGAACGCGGTTATCGATTTGACAAACGAGATAATCCTCCGCAAGGGCAAAAAGGTGTTCCTCAAGGTTAAGAAATCGTGATAAAAAAGAGCGGCGTTCCGTTTGGAGCGCCGTTTTTTGCTTCGGATATCGCGGGATTTTCGGTGTAAGAATGGGTTTTACACTTATCTGTGAGCTGTAATAGTCTCGTCGTAATTGCTGTCAATCGCTTTGTACAAATCAAAGCGCTCGGCAAAGGAATAGGTTTTGCCCTTATATTCAGCCTGCAATTTCTCGCAGCCGCAGAAAATATCGCAGCCGATTTCGGTCACGCTGTCGGGGATTGTGACCTTTTCAAGCGAGGTGCAGCTGCAAAACGCGTCGCTGCCGATTTTAATTACGCCCTCGGGGATTGATATGCTTTTAAGCGAGGTACACCCGCTGAACGCGTCGTATTCAATCACCGAAAGGTTCTTCGGAAGAACAATTTCTTCAAGCGAAGAACATTTTGCAAAAGCATAGGCACCGATTTCACGAATGTTGTCGGAAATTTCAACATTTTCAAGCGAGGTGCAGCCGTAAAACACAGAATACTCTATTTTATCGACAGAACCGGTTATCACAGCGCTTTTAAGGCTCGAGCAGTCCATAAACGCG
>SFLN01000156.1 GCA_004554555.1 [Eubacterium] saphenum
ATTCGGCTGGACGCGTTCAGCTCAATCATAAAAAACGTTTCGCGCTCCGAGTTTATGCTTTTGGCGCAAGCGGCAGATTTCCCCTGCACTCACAGCGGCATTCACATAACCGTCGCCGACGCTGCGGAAAGGCTTGAGGTTTCTTCCTCCGCTATTTCGAGAACTTTGGGCGGGCTTCTTGAAAAGGATTTGGTTGAACGGGAATTTGACAAAAATGACCGCCGAAACGTTCGCATTGTGGTAAATGAAAAGGGTAAAAAAGTGTTGGACAATTTCGTAAACGAGGCATTTTTGCTAATCGACCAAGCTCTTAAGGATTTTTCCGATGAGGAAACCGAGCTTTTGTATGAGCTTCAGAGCAGATTTATTCGGTCTTTAAGCAAGGTTATAAACGAAAGGAGATAAAATGCTCGAAATAAAAAATATCGTAAAGGACTACGCCACGGGCAGCGAAACCGTTCACGCGCTCAAGGACGTGTCTATCAGCTTCCGCGAGAGCGAGCTTGTCGCTGTTCTCGGTCACTCGGGCTGCGGAAAAACCACGCTGCTGAATATCATCGGCGGTCTGGACTCGTACACCTCTGGCGACCTCATCATCAACGGCAAATCCACCAAAAAGTTCAAAAACCGCGACTGGGATACATACAGAAATCACTCCGTCGGATTCATCTTCCAGAGCTACAACCTTATCCCGCATCAGTCGGTGCTTTCCAACGTTGAGCTTGCGCTCACGCTCTCGGGTGTTTCTAAGTCTGAGCGCAGAAAACGCGCCAAAGAAGCTCTCGAAAAGGTTGGTCTCGGCGACCAGATTCACAAGCGCCCCAATCAGATGTCGGGCGGTCAGATGCAGAGAGTTGCCATCGCGCGCGCCCTCGTCAACGACCCCGATATCCTGCTCGCCGATGAACCGACAGGCGCTCTCGACAGCGAAACCTCGGTTCAGATTATGGACTTGATTAAGGAAATCGCCGAGGACAGGCTGGTTATTATGGTTACCCACAACCCCGACCTCGCAGAGCAGTACGCGACGAGAATTGTCAAGCTGGTTGACGGCAAAATCAAGAGCGACTCCATGCCCTTTGACGGAAACGAGCCGCCCAAGGAAAAGAAGCCCAAAAGCTCCAAGAAAACCTCGATGTCCTTTGCAACGGCTCTTGCGCTTTCCCGCAACAACCTCCTCACCAAAAAGGGCAGAACATTTCTCACGTCCTTTGCGGGAAGTATCGGTATCATCGGTATCGCGCTTATCCTGTCGCTGTCAAACGGCGTTCAGCAGTACATAAACAGCGTTGAGCACTCGACTCTCGCTTCTTACCCAATTTCCATTCAACAGGAAACAATGGACTACACCAGCCTTATGGAATCGATGATGGGCAGAAACGAATCAAACCGTGAAAACCGCGACCCTAACCTTGTCTATACAAACGATATTTCCACGGAAATGGTCAAGAGTATGCTCTCGGAAATCCAGACCAACAACCTCAAGGATTTTAAGCAATATCTTGAGTCAAATCCCGACAATATTCTCGACAGCATAACAGAAATTCAGTACAGCTACTCCCCCAAGCTCTATATCTACGGCAAGGATTTGAACGAGAATATCATCAGAGTTAATCCCTCGACCGTTATGGAAGCGATGCTCGGCTCGGAAATGTCCGGCACAATCTCACAGATGGGCGGAACTTACTCAACAATTCTCGGCGGCTCGGGAAATATGAATGCCACAAATTTCTGGCACGAGCTTCTCAACAACCAAACTACCGAGGAACAGTACGAAGTTCTTGCGGGACGGCTTCCCGAGAGCTATAACGAGGTTGTGTTCATCGTAAACGAGCACAACGAGCTGTCCGATGTCGCACTTTACGCTCTCGGTCTTCGCGACCAGAAAGAACTTTCCGATATGATGGCAAAGTTTATGGCGGGCGAAAATATCGAGCTTGATACCGGCGACCTCACCTTCACCTACGACCAGCTTATGTCAATGTCCTTCCGCCTCCTCACAACCTCCGATTTGTACAAGGCAAACGACAAGGGCGGCTATGACGATATGAGCGGCGACGCCGAGTATATGAACAGCGTTCTCGAAAAATCGCCCGAAATCAAGGTTGTCGGCGTAATCAAACCCGACAGCGACAGCCTGTTAAGCTCCGCGAACAGCGGCGGTATCGGCTACACTCACGCGCTCACCGAGTTTATGATTCAGCGCACAAACGACAGCGAGCTTGTTAAAAAGCAGCTTGAAAATCCCAAGGTTGACGTGTTCACGGGAATTGAATTTACCGTTGACGGCGTAGAAAAGCAGCCGATGTCCCAGGAAGAAGCTTTTGCGAGAGTTATGCAGATGATGTCCGAGGGACAGCAGCAAAAGCTCGCCGAAATGGTTACCAAATCCCTTTCTCAGGAACAGCTCGCGCAGCTTGCCCAGCTCCCTCCCGAGCAACAGCAGACCGCGATTTTCGGTATGGCAACTCCCGCAACTATTTCCAGGGCAATGATGTCCGTTTTGACTACCGACCAAATCAAAGAGCTGATGAAGCTTATGGAAGAGCCCGAAACTACCGAGGCAACCTATGACGGGAACCTGGAAAAGCTCGGACTTGCCGACCTTGCCGAGCCGTCGTCAATCTCGATTTACGCCAAGGATTTCGACGGCAAGGAGAAAATAACCCGCTTCATCAAGGCTTACAACGACCAAAAAACTGCCGAGGATAAGCCCGAGGACGTTATCAACTACACAGACTACATCGGTTTGATGATTTCTTCCGTTTCGACCATTATCGACTCGATTTCGTACATCTTGATTGCGTTTGTGGCAATTTCACTGGTTGTTTCGTCGATTATGATTGGAATTATCACCTACATCTCGGTTCTCGAAAGAACCAAGGAAATCGGTATCCTGCGCGCGATTGGTGCGTCAAAGCGCGATATCTCCAACGTGTTCAACGCGGAAACGCTTATCGTTGGATTTGCGGCGGGCGCTATCGGAATTGGCGTTACGCTCCTGCTGAATATCCCCATAAACATTATAATTGA
>SFLN01000157.1 GCA_004554555.1 [Eubacterium] saphenum
CCGTCCGGGAGGACAGCGAAAACCCCGAACTCGGCATGACGAAGGAGAAATTCAACTTCTTCAACGTCAACAAGGCGCTCGGAAATTCCGACAACAACTTTGAGGCGCTCCGCAACTATTTCTACGGCAGAAACGTGCTCTCAAAAGCGGTTACTTTGAGCAAGCAGGTGCTCTCCGCAGCGGAAAACACCCTCGCGAGCTATATGTCCATCGCGTTCGACAAGCTGTCCATCTTCAACGACGAAGGTATCTGCTCGCTGACGTCAAACACGGATATCGACCCCGCGATTTTTGCCGATGAGCCAACCGCGCTGTTCCTCAAAATCCCTGATGAAAAGGACACGCGCCACACCCTTGCCGCAGCGTTTATCCTTTGTATCTACAAAGCGCTGATTAAAAAGGCGTCCACGCGCGAGGATTTGTCGCTTCCGAGAAACGTTTACTTTATTCTCGATGAGTTTGGTAATATGCCGAAAATCGACAAGTTCGACAAGATGATTACCGTCGGACGTTCGAGAAAAATCTGGTTCAATATGGTCGTGCAGTCCTACGCGCAGCTCGACAATGTTTACGGAAAAACTGTCGGCGATATCGTAAAATCCAACTGCGGTATGAAAATGTTTATCGGTTCAAACGATATCGAAACCTGCAAGGAGTTCTCGGAGCTCTGCGGCAACTGCACCGTTTCCACAACCAGCGTTTCGCGCTCAATGGGAACGAAAGAGGGCGAGGCAAGCTACAGCACGTCCATTCAGACGCGCCCGCTTATCTACCCGTCCGAGCTGCAGAAAATCAACAACAAAACCGATACGGGTAACGCGATTATCGTTACTTTCGGTAACTACCCGCTGAAAACGAAATTCACTCCGAGCTACAAGTGTGATTTGTACAAATTCGGTACGATGGACTTGTCGGAGGTTCGCAGCAACGCGTTCTTCCCCGACGAGGTTTACTACGACCTTACCGAGCGAAACGAAAAAGTGCTCGGAACAAACGAAAACTAATCTCCGAAAGGAAAAAGGTATGTTTAAGAAAATTCTGGCTGCGGCGCTTGCCTGCGCTGTTTTTGGAACGGTTTCGCTTACCTCGTTTGCAGATTCGGGCGAAAAACCCGCACAGTCCGAGGAAAGCTCGCAGAAAATTGAATATATCTACTCGGAGATTGTCGAGAACAAAATCCAGTCCCACAGTATTTACGAGGAAATTATCGCAAAGCAAATCGTGTTTTACAGCAACGTTTCAAACGGCGCTGTTATCGAACATTCCGTTGAGCTTGACCTTCCCGAAACCGTAACCGTTACGCTTGAAAAGGACGGCAAAAAGTCCGAATACAAGCGCGGCGAGCCGCTTGAAGAACCCGGAAAATACTCGCTCACGCTGATGGTTGAGGGAAAAGATTTGCTTGGCGGTAACGAAAACGAGGTTTATTACGGACTGTTCCGATTCTGGATAACGGAACCCTCCGATGAAAGCGACCCCGATGACGAAAGCTCGGACGATGAGGACTCGGAGTTTTCGGAATATTCCGAGGACGAGAGCTCGGACAGTTCCGACAGCTCGGACGTGAGCGGTGAAACCGGTTCAACCGACAGCTCCGACAGCTCGGGCGGAGATGGTGAAAATCCGTCAAATCCCGATGATAAAGATACCGAGGAGCAGGGTGTTTTGCTCCCGAAAAACGAGAAAGCAAGCCTTCTCTCGCAGTACGCGACAAGTGAAAAAATCCGCGTTGTCACCGATGGAGGCACGGAATTCTACTGCAATATCCCCGCGGGAACGATAACCACGAACGAAGTTAAATTTGAGTACCCGGACGAAATCGAGTACAATCTGCTGAAAGACGGAGAGGAACAGACGAGCTATGCTTTTGGCAATGCGCTGACCGAAGATGGCGAATACACGCTCCTTATCTACGACGGCGACGACGAAAATCCCGCGAAATTTGAGTTTACGATTATCGGACTATACGCCGGCGCAATCACGCAGTACACTGTTCCGGACGGCTGTAAAATCGAAAAGGCGATGTTCGGGAAGAACGAAATCCGTGCAAACGGAAACACGGTTGACCTCGGAAAAGAGGGCGAGTACACCTTCGATATTTCCTGCGGGCTTTACAAGTGGACTGAGAGCTTCACGCTTGACAACACGCCGCCCGAGTTTAAGGTGAACGGGCTTGATGACGAGGGAAAAGCTCAGGGTGTGACGGTTTTCATCGAGCTTATTTCGGACGATATCGACACCTACACGATAATCAAAGACGGTGACCCCATCAGAAAAAGCCTCGAGCTGACGGACGCGGGCAAGTATTTTGTGACCGTTTACGACAAGGCGGGAAACAGCTTCTCGCAGACCTTTGAGATAATCTATCAGATGAACGCAATGGCGATTGTTGCCGTAATTCTCGGCGGTGCGCTGATTGTCGCGGGAGTTGTGTTCTTCATTATTACAAGGAAGAAATTTAACATCAGATAACGCAAGATTTTTTTTGAGAATTTGAGAGGAGGTGAACAGAATGACTCCGGTGCTGCTGTTAAGTATTGGCGATTGGATTACAAACGTTACCAGCGCGATTGCGGACTCGCTGAGCTGGGCGTTTGAGCTTTTCTCCACGCTGATTACATATCTGTTCAACTTCCTGTTTTCCGTGGCGCTTCAGGGCATTTTTATAATGCTTGGAACGTTTTTTCAGGGAATTCTGCTCTACCTCTTGCACATTGTCGATGTTTTTCAGGACTTTTTCGACATCTTTGCGGGAACTCAAACCGTGAAAAGTAACGGCAATGAAATGTATCTTCTCGACGTTTTTCTCACAAACGACAGTGTTAAACAGGCGCTGATTGCGGTAACGTTTATCGGCGTTGCGATTTGCTTTATCTTCACGATTTACTCGGTTGCGAAATCGATGGGCTCGTACGCGCTTGAGCATCAGCGACCGGTTAGCCACGTTTTGAAAACCGCGATGAAATCGTGCATTGCGTTTATGATTGTGCCGGTTATGATGTTCTTC
>SFLN01000158.1 GCA_004554555.1 [Eubacterium] saphenum
ATTCCCGTGCTTTTTGACCAGTTATCGATAAGTCTGTACAGCTGCTCCATATCGCAGAATTTCCGCAAATCCAGACGCGTGTTTTTAGCAGCCGTTTCGCTTACGGTTTCCATAGTTTATCTCCTTTTACAAGATAAATTTTTGCAAAATCAGACAAAATAATTCTTTTTCATTTTTAACAATTTTTGTCAACTTTTTCAAACCTTGGCTTATTTTTCATGGACAAAAAGAACAACCCCGCGTCCGAAAACGCGGGGTGATAGGATTAATGTGGGATTATTCCTGGATATTGAGGACATCGGTAAAGCCGGTCATATCGAAGATTTCCATAATACCGTCGCAGACGTTTTTAACGCGCATTGTGCCGGTTCTCTCCTCGCACATCAGCTTGTGTGCAGCGAGAACAACGCGCAGACCTGCGGAGGATATGTACTCGAGCTTTTCCATATCGACAACCAGTTCCTTGACGTCCTCGGGTATTTTCTCAACGACAGCCTCCAGCTCGGGAGCGGTTGTGGTATCGAGTCTGCCTTCGAGCGCGAGAACCAGCGTTTCGTTGTTTCTGTTTTCGTTGATGGTCATAATAAACTCCTTTCGGGCAACCTTGCCGAATTATAAATTTTTAATCATAGTTAATATGTTTTCGCCGTTTTCATTGGCGTAAAAAACCTCGTCCATTGTTTTTTTCATCATAAAAATCCCAAGCCCGCCGATTTTGCGTTTTTCAGCGGGAAGCGTGATGTCGGGGTCGGGCCTTGCGAGCGGGTTGAAGGGAATGCCGCTGTCGGTCATACGGAAGATAAGCCGTTTTTTCTCGCAGTCGTGTTCGATAGAAAGCGTTGCGGTGCCGGAGCCGTTGGGGTAGGCGTAGTGGGCAACGTTTACAAAAATTTCCTCGATAGCAACGGTAAGGCTCATCGCCGTTTTCATCGGACAGGACGCTTTTTCCAGCTCGTTTTCCACAAATGCGAGAACCTCAGGGAGCGCCTTATCATCGGCGTTGAACGTTTTTTCGCTCACTTTGCCGCCTCCTTTTCGAAAACTTTGCTGATGGATAATCAGCCGATATGCTCGTCGGGTTCGACAAGCCTGTAGTTCAGTCCAAGCTCGGTTATCGGCACGGAAAGCGTTTCGGCAAGTGCTTTCACGGCTTTGGGGATTTCGGGTGAAAAATCGAGGTACCAGTCGATACTTTCGAGAATGTAGCGCCGCTTGAAATCCTCATCGGCAACAACCGCGCTTTTGAGGTTGTGAAGTCTGTCGGCTGCTTTAACCGCAAAAGCGATGGGATTTGCCTTGATAGCCGAAACGTACTCCGACATTATGTAGCCCTTGCGCTTGGTGAGAAGCTTCACGGCTTCGAGTACCTTTTCACCGCCGAGCGCCTTGATTTCAGCTTCGGAAGCGTCGGTGTCCTCAAGCAGGTCGTGGAAAAGCCCCGTTAATTGATAATCAATACCGTAACCCTTTTCGCGAAGGCTTTCCGCAACGGCAATCGGGTGCGTTATATAAGGCTCGCCGCCTTTTCTGAACTGCCCGTTGTGCTTTTCCTCGGCAAACCTCAGCGCTCGCGAATATCTCTCTTCATCGGTCATATCAAACACCCTGATTTATCTCGCCGTACATTTTGTACAGCCGTTTCGCCTGTCTTACGGCACGCTCCGGTTTATTCACGGAAAGTGAAATGAACTCGGCTGCCTGATGCTCGGAGTAACCCTCTTCGAGAAGAATAGCCCTGCAAAGGAACCGCAAAGCTGCGTTTGACACGAGAATATCAAGCTCGAAGCCCTTGATGGTTTTCTCGGCAAGCTTTAGGGCAAGCGCGCCGTGCTTTTCGAGAGCGTTTTGCAGGTCGCCGATGGTATTGAGCTTGAGCCACTTGAGCTGAGCTACATAGTTTTCTGCGGAAATATAGTTTATCTCGGAATTATCGATTTCGGCGATTTTATTGAGAAAGACCTGCATTTTGGGATTGAGCTGCATATACTCATTGAGCGAAACCAGTTCAATCTGCACATCATCTGCCCTGTCGTTGGTGATTTTCTCATGGATTGTCTCGGTGTAGTTGTTCATCGCGTCGCGAACGCGGATAAACTCATCGTCGGCGATTTCCATCAGTCCCGCAAGCCTTGCGAACTCACGCGTAACCTCTCTTGGGACGCCGAACTTGCTCTTATAGCCGAGGTCGTGGTTTATAGCGGACCAGGCGTGCTGGAGCATTGTGCGGATTTGGATTTCAAAGCGCCTGCCGCAGAGCTCGGCGGGATAACCCTTGTTTTGGGGCAGCGAGCAGATGTAGTGGAGTGAGAGATAGCCGAAGGTGTCTGCTTTTATGAGCGCGCGTTTGTCGGAGGAATTCTCCCAGTCAATCACGAACTCTTGTTCAACGAGCTTTCCGAATTTATCCACCTCGTCGCCGAAATAGCAGATAACTCTTGCGCCGAGAATATCGGTGATGTCGTCGAATTTCTGATACCACTCGCCGCTTTTGTATAGCTTGCCTTCAAGGCTTTTTTCACCCTTAACGCGGTGCTCGATACCCATTACGAGTATACCCGCGTCGTCGGCGATTTTTCTTAGCATTTCGTGAACGATATCGCCAAGCCGAATGAAATCGTCCTTGTATTTGCGATAATCCTCAATTATCAGACGGTCTTTTATATTCAACGCTGTTCCTCCTTGCCTAAGGATTTCAACATCTATATTTTACCACAATTTGCTTAAAATTTCAATACCTTTCGCAAAACTTGGCAAACAAAACGGATTTTGGGCGGCGGGGGAGCGGAGGCTTGGAGGACGGTACTTGCTTTGCGGGAATTTCGGGTTTACTTTGCGAACAGCCTTGGGGCTTCTGCGAAGCCGGGCGATTTCGGCGGCGTCGAACCGCCGAAATCGCGCGTTTTTGTCGGCTGAAAGCCTCCAAAAACGCTTGGGTGACATCCCTCGGGGTTTCCCCCAAGCCCCTTTCCTCAAGGGGGGAAACTCTTGTTTCCCCATA
>SFLN01000159.1 GCA_004554555.1 [Eubacterium] saphenum
ATTTGCTGCGAGAAATTATGACGGCGTGGATTACGTTACCTATAAAATTGTGTTTTAATTATGGACAAGACTAATTTAAGCAAATTCATCGCGCTGATTTTGCGCCACAAACCCGATACTGTCGGAATTACGCTCGACGAGCACGGTTGGGCGAGTGTTTCGGAGCTTATTTCGGGAATTAACGCCTGCGGTAATGAAATCGATATGCAAACGCTCGAGGAAATTGTTGCCGAGGACGAAAAACAGCGTTATTCGTTCAATTCCGACAAGACGAAAATCCGTGCAAATCAAGGTCATTCCGTCAATATTGACGTTGAGCTGAAAAAAGCCGTGCCGCCCGAAACTCTCTTTCACGGAACGGGAGAAAAGTTCGTTTCCTCAATCAAGAGCGAGGGCTTGAAGCCGAAATCGCGGCTTTACGTTCACCTTTCAAAGGACAGGGAAACCGCGGTCAAGGTTGGTTCACGGCACGGAAAGCTGGTTGTTTTCGAGGTAAATTCGGGCGAGATGTCACGGTGCGGTTTCGAGTTTTTTCTCTCGGAAAACGACGTTTGGCTGACAAAAATTGTTCCCGCTGAATATTTGCGGGAGCTTTAAGAAAGGATAATAACAATGGAAAAGAATATAGCGGTAATCAAGGGCGACGGTATCGGTCCCGAAATCGTTTCCGAAGCGATGAAGGTTCTCGATAAGGTTGCGGCGAAATTCGGTCACAAGTTCAATTATGAGCAGCTTCTGATGGGCGGCTGCTCGATAGACGCAAACGGCGTTCCGCTTACAGATGAAACAATTGAGCGCTGCAAGGCGGCGGACGCGGTTCTGATGGGCTCAATCGGCGGTAATACGACAACCTCGCCGTGGTATAAGCTCCCCGCAAATCTTCGTCCCGAGGCGGGCTTGCTGAAGCTCAGAAAGTCGCTCGGACTGTTTGCAAATCTTCGTCCGTGCGTTCTGTACAAGCAGCTCTCCGAGGCTTGCCCGCTGAAGAAGGAAATCGCCGACAAGGGCTTTGATATGCTGATTATGCGCGAGCTTACCGGTGGTTTGTATTTCGGTGAACGCAAGACCGAAGAGGTTGACGGCGTGATGACCGCTGTTGATACGCTCTCGTACAACGAAAACGAAATCCGCAGAATTGCGATTAAGGCGTTCGATGTTGCAATGCAGCGCCGCAAAAAGGTTACCAGCGTGGACAAGGCGAACGTTCTCGACAGCTCGCGTTTGTGGAGAAAAATCGTGGAAGAGGTTGCCAAGGATTACCCCGAGGTAACTCTCGAGCACATGCTTGTCGATAACAGCGCAATGCAGCTGGTAAAAGACCCCGCGCAGTTTGACGTTATGGTGACCGAGAATATGTTCGGCGATATTTTGTCGGACGAAGCGTCAATGATTACCGGTTCAATCGGAATGCTTGCTTCCGCTTCGATGAACGAAACAAGCTTCGGTCTTTACGAGCCGAGCGGCGGTTCTGCACCCGATATCGCGGGACAAAACAAGGCAAACCCCATTGCAACTATTCTTTCCGCGGCAATGATGCTGCGCTATTCTTTCAAGATGGACAAGGAAGCGGACGCTGTGGAAAACGCGGTTAATCAGGCGCTTGAAAACGGTTTCCGCACGGGCGATATTATAAGCGAGGGAATGACGCTTGTTTCCTGCTCGGGAATGGGCGACAAGATTGCCGAGCTTATCTGATTTTCAGCGAGGTTTTTATGAAAAAAGCTGTGATTAACGCAATCAGCGCGGCGATGATGATTTCAATCGCGTCCTACTGCAACCTAATCAGCGGGAACAAATACGTTGGAGCTGTGCTTTTCGCGTTCGGACTGATAGCGGTCTGTCGTTATTCGATGAGCCTTTTCACGGGAATGGCGGGCTATATCGTCAAGAAAAACGCGCTTGAATTTGCCGTGGTAACTGCCGTAAACTGTGTTTTTGCGTTTGGTTTCGGAGTGCTCGGCTCGTTCAATCCTGCGGTCAAGGAAAAGGCTGTCGAGGTGTGCGCGGCAAAGCTGTCGAACAACCTGCTGTGGCTGTTTGTTTCGGCAATTTTCTGCGGAATTCTCATCTATCTCGGCGTTGACATTTTCAAAAAGCACGGCACTTATATCGGTATAATTTTCTCAATTCCCGTGTTTGTGCTCTGCGGTTTTGACCACACCGTCGCGGATTTGTTTTACTACGGTGCGGCGGGGAATTATAACGCTGCGGATTTGCTTGTGCTGCCCGTGTTGATTGTTGGAAATCTTGTTGGAAGCAACATTATTCGCGGACTGATTTACGCGGGGAAAAGGGAATAAGCTGCAAACTTCATAAAATAAGCTCTCGGCGGTTAAACCGAGAGCTTTTTTATATCAAAACGGGAGGCGGGGAAGTTTGGTCAGATGTAAGCTGAGATTATTTCACCGTTTTGAAATCAAAGAAAATCAGAAATAAATATAAGAGCTTTCAATCGCCGGAACATACACACTGATAAAGCTCTTAATGCCTTCTGCGTGGAGCTTTGTTTCATCTACAAATCCGTCAATCTCAACGATGAACTTGTAGTACGGCAGGCATTCATCGGAATAGGTGTCCAGATAAACAAGCTCAACGGACTTTATTCTGTCAACGTTTGCGTCGTCCTTGAAAAAATCGTCGTCAAACATATTGGGGTAATACTTGTTCGGATTTTCAATCAGCATTTCGCGTGCTTCGTCCGCGCTGATTATCGGGTAAAATCCGATACATTCAAGCGAATCAAGCGTATTTTGAAAATACATATTAAAAACGTTTGTTTCTGAATCACTGTAAAAAGAAATACTGTTGAAATTGTAGTTTAAAATTGCCTCAAAAGCATTTTCGGAGCTTTGATACAAGTGTGTATGCCAACATTTTAAAAGTTCATCTTCGTGATAGACGTAATCGTTGGATATGTCAAGCTCATAATCCGTAAATCCGAGAATATCGGAGTATTTTC
>SFLN01000035.1 GCA_004554555.1 [Eubacterium] saphenum
AATTTCCACTGTTTTCTTAGGCATTTTGCACAAAGCCGCCGTTTTTGGGCAATTTTCGTACAACATTTTGCATTAAAATAAAATAAGGATTTGCGAATTAATAGTCAATCCGGCGGATTTTAGTTGACATATTCACCGTTTTGTGCTAAAATGTAACTACAATAGGAATGGCGAAAAAAGTCGAAAACCGGTAATTTATGTAAATTGGGAGGACGGCGAAATGAAATTCAAGCTTTTGGTTAACGGAAACAACCTTTCGTTGGTGAAGGATTTCTTCGGTTACACGGGGCAGTATTTTGACTGCCTAAGCACAACCGATGTTATAAAAGATATGACCGCGCACTTTGCGCTGTTCAATCCCGACGCATTTTTGTGTTTTGTGGACTCGGCTTACGATGGCACGGTTGAGCAGATTTTGCGCCTGAGAACCTGCGCCGAGTACAATTCCGCGCCGGTTGTTATTGTGTCGAAGGAAGAAACGATAGAGGAACTTGCGGGCGAGGGTTTTGAGAATTTTGCTGACCTCACGCTTGTGCGCCCGATTTCCTTCGACAACATTGTGCTGAGCATTCTGCGGTACATTGAGGAAGAGAAGGTAAAGGCTGCTCTCGCAAATTCCGAGGAGAAACCTCCCGAGGAAGAGCCTCAGCCCGAGCCGAACAAGAAAAAGCACATTCTTGTTGTTGACGACGACAGAAACGTGCTGAAGCTGCTGAAAAACGCACTTGAAGAGAAGTACGAGGTTACGGCGACGCTCAACGGGTTGCTTGTCGAGAAAATACTCGCGTCAAAGCCGATTGACTTGATAATTCTGGACTACGAAATGCCGATAATGACGGGCGCGGACGTTTACCGCAAGCTCAAGGAGAATGCGGATTACGCGAAAATTCCCGTGTGCTTTTTGACGGGAGTATCCGAGCGCAGCAAGGTTGAGGAGATTATGTCGCTGAAACCGAACGGTTATCTTCTCAAGCCGATTGATATGGAAATGCTGATGGCGGCAATCGCCAACCTTATTAGTACATAATTTTGGAGTAAACAATGCGAGTTTTTATTTCACATTCATCTGAAAACGCGGAGCTTGCAAAGGAACTTTGCGGAAAGCTGGAGAACAACGGCTTTCCGTGTTTTCTTGCACCGAGGGACATTCGCTCGGGATTTGAGTACGCGGAGGAAATCATAAACGGGATTGACAGCTCGGACGTGATGGTTTTGCTGTTGTCGGAGGCGTCGAACAGCTCCCCGCACGTTTTGCGCGAGATTGAGCGCGCGGTGAGCAAGAAGAAAACCATAATCGTCTACAAGCTCGAGGAGGTTCAGCTCAGCAAGTCGCTCGAGTATTTTCTGATGACGCACCAGTGGGTAAACGCGAAGCCCGGCAGGGATTTTGATGAAGTCGTAAAGCGCGTCGCCGAGTACGCCGAGCAGGCTGACGGTGAACCGCGAAAAATTGTTGTCGATGAACCAAAGCCCACAAAGTCCGCAGATTCCCGCAAATACGTTATTATAATAGCGGCGGTATTTGTGGTGATTTTGGTTGTTTGGTGGATTGTGGCGGCGGTTTTCTTCTCGAAAAAAACCGAGGAAAACAGCTCCTCCGAGCAAAGCGTTTCCGAGAGCGCGGAAAGCTCGTCATCTTCGACAACCTCATCTTCCGAACCGCAAACCGTTTCTTCCTCGTCAACCTCTTCTGCGGAGAGCAGCGTTTCAAGCTCATCAACGCAGTCTGTTGAAGTTATCGCGCCCGTTGACTCGGAGAGCAAGTCCGAAAAGCAGCCGCTCGCGGTGAAGCTCGGCGACAGGATAACGCTCGGCAGCTATAACGGCGAAGCGATTGAGTGGCGCGTGATAAAGATTTCCGAGGATAAGAAAACGGCGGTTGTGATTTCGGACAAAATTCTCACGATGAAGGCGTTTGACGCGGCTGAATGCGGCACGTTCAACAAGCTGGACGGCGAGGATTACTGGCGCACGAAATCCACCGACTTGACTGCGGATATACAGCGGCAAATTCGCGGCGACAACCGCTGGGAGCTGTCGAATATACGCACTTGGCTCAACTCCGCGCGCGAAAATGTGACTTACAGAGGGCAGGCGCCGACAACGCAGGCGATGTCCGAGCATAGAAACGGCTACCACACCGAGGCGGGTTTCCTCAACGGTTTTTCCGAAAAGGAGCGCGCGGCGATTGTTGAAACGCAGATAAAGACGGCAGGCACGACAACCTCGGACAAGGTTTTCCTGCTCTCGGCAGACGAGCTGAAATGGATCTATGAAGCGGACGTGAGCGTGTACGCAAAGCCGACTGCGGCGGCGGTTGAACAGGACAAATCGAATTGGTACAAGGTTGACTGCGAAAACTATAATGTCGAGGACTTTTTCTGGTGGCTGCGCGACGCGGACAGCGAAACCGCGTGCGAGTGCCTTTGCGCGAACATAAGCTACTACGAAAACAAGCCCACGCTGAGCTGTTACGCGGGGCTTGAGGGCTACGGCGTGCGGCCTGCGATGACGATTGACTTGACTGCGGATATTTTGGAGAATTGAGATGAAACTAACCGATTTACAGCGCTTTAACCAAATCGTAATTCAGCTCCACGACAATCCTGACGCGGACGCAGTTGGCTCGGGCTACGCGCTTTACAGGTATTTTCGTGCGCTCGGAAAAGACGTGAGAATGATTTACGGCGGGCGGAATGTTATCTCGAAAAGCAATATGAAGCTGATGCTTTCCGAGCTTGAGATACCGCTTGAATACACGCACAATCCGGAAAAACCGGAGCTTTTGCTCACAGTTGACTGCCAGTACGGTCAGGGAAATGTAGAGCGTTTTGACGCGGAAAACGTTGCCGTTATCGACCACCACGCGACGGGAAAAATCTCCGATGAAATGAGTGAAATCCGCTGCAATCTGGTGAGCTGCTCGACGATTTGCTACGCGATGCTAAAGGACGCGGGTTTTGACGTGAACTCGGACGTGCGGATTGCCACGGGGCTTTACTACGGCTTGTATATGGACAGCAGCCAGCTCTCCGAGATAAGCCACCCGCTCGACCGCGATATGATTGACTATCTGAGATACGACAAGTCGCTCGTGACGCGGCTGAAGTACGCGAATTTCAGCATTTCCGAGCTGGAAACCGCGGGCATTGCGATTTCGCACAACAATTATCTTGACAAATACCGCGCGGCGATTGTGAAATCGGACCCCTGCGACCCGAACATTCTCGGCGTTATCGGGGACTTTGTGATACAGGTTGACAGCATCGATATCTGCGTGATATTCAACGAGTGCGCGGGTGGTTATAAGCTGTCGGTGCGGAGCTGTTCGATTGAAGCGGCAGCAAACGAGCTTGCGGCTTTTATCACCGAGAAAACCGGCAACGGCGGCGGTCATTTCAACAAAGCGGGCGGTTTCATCAGCGCGGATGCTCTGAAAAAAGTTACCGACAAGCCGGTTGAGCGTTATCTCGCGGAGCGCGTTGAGGAGTACTTGACGTGCTATGACGTGGTTCGCTTCACGGACGGTATAAAGGAGCGTGAGAAGTTCTCTCGTTTTCGCAAAAAGGCGGGAATTTTCGGCTATGTCAAATCAACGGACGTTGCGCCCGAGGGCAAGGAATTCCGCATAAGAACGCTGGAAGGCGATGTTCTGGTAACGAGCCGCGACAATATTTACATAATGATAGGCTCGGTTGGCGAGGTTTATCCGGTTGAAGCGGGCAAGTTTCACGCGAAGTACACGCCGCTTGACGAAGCGTTCACGGGTGAATTTGAGTACGCGCCGTCGATAATCGATATCGCTGCGGGAAAGCCCTGCGAGATTTTGCCGTACGCGAAAAAGTGCCGTGCGGGGCAGGGCGGGGCGATACTCGCGAAGCCGCTTGACAAGTTCACAAAGGTGTTCAGCGCGTGGAATTACGAGGGCTATATGTCGGGACAGAAGGGCGATATGCTTTGCTATACCGATGGAGATGAAAACGACGTTTACGTTGTCAAGCGCAAGATTTTCGATACCCTTTACGAACCTGTTGAATAACAAAAAACCGTGGCTTAACGTCACGGTTTTCTTTATTTATTTTTCGTAGCACTCCATACCTTTTCGGTACAGCGGAACTGAAATCAAAAACGAAAGGAAGAGCAGTCCGATTGATATCCCGGGCAAAAAAGTTGACAATGTGCGGAAAGCCGTGCCGTTGAAGAGGTTGAGCAAATCCTCCACGATGGTGTCGCTGAAGAGGAACGAGATATCGCCGAAAAGCCCGTAAATGCACAGCGCAAGCAGTACAATCCCGATGGACACGGCTTTGATTTGCGCGCCGTGCTCCGAGCCGAAGCGGAAGTAAAACGGGAACTCAAATGCGTTGAAAGTGACCGTAATCCCGAAAAACAGCAGCCCCATTCGCATATTTGAAATCAGATTTTCACCCGAAACCGCCGATAAAATTCCGCAGCAAATCAGGCTTGTGAGCAGTGTCGCAACGTTTATTCCGAGCGAAAAGAGGTACTTCGCGGCAACCTGTCCTTTGAAGGACTGCGGCGTTGAAACGGCGAAGCAGCACCATTTTTCGCGCTCGTCATAGTGAAAAAGCTCGGAGTTTGTGAGCAGGAAAATTATGTACGGCGCAATCATACAAATGCCCATTCCAAACTGCTTGGAAAAATCATCGCCGCCCGTAAACACGACAAGCAGCGCGAAAATCTGCGAGCCGAAAATTGCCGCAATAGGCAGACGAAATGTGAAAAGCTGGTTGTAGAGAAGTCCGCGCATTATTTCTCCCTCCTTTTGTAAGCGGCGGTTGTGAGGAAAAGTCCCCCGCCGAGAATTACCGCGATGATAAGCGGCGAGAACGGGAAAATTGTTGTGAAAAAGCGCAAGATGTCATCAAACGAGAGATTTAGCTCGATATTGTTTAAGGTCATAATTAAACCAACAATCATTATCGGCGCGAGGAAAACAAGCAAGAGTATCAGCCCGACTTTATCGCGTGACGCATGCATAAAGACTTGGAAAATGGTCATCAGCACGCTGAACAGGAGGATTATCTCAACGCACGCGAACATTGTCGCGCAGTTCTCCACGGTGAACGGGGTTTCCAAAGCCGCGCAGAATGCTGTCGAGAGACCGTAAGCAAGCGCCAGTCCAAGCACGAGATAACCGCTCATCAGGATAAATTTTGCGGCTGCGTATTTGAACGGGGTGATGGGCGTGGATTTGCGGAACATTCTTTGTAAAAGGTTCGCTTCGCTGTCCGCGGAGCTTGCCGACTGCACGGTAATTCCCGAAATAAACGCGAGAAGCGGAAGTGAAACGGTGCTGATTATATTGAAAAAGCCTTCGTAAGCGACTTTGGGGAGCAGCGCGAGGTTCCCGAAGCGAAAGCTCAAAGCGGTGAGGATAAACAGTGAGGCAACGGCTATTGCGCCGATTATGCCGAAAATCAGAGCTTTCCGCGAGCGCAGAAACTCTTGGTAAACAAGACCTTTCATCAGCTCCACTCCTTTTTCTCACGGTTCACATAGAACAGCATAATTTCTTCGAGCGTTGTTTTGTCGATGAGGAGCGCGGGGTATTTTTTCCTGCATTCTTCGCGGTCGGCGACCATAACCTCCGCGCCGAATTCGTTTATTCTCGCGCTTATAAAATCCTCGGGAGCGATTTGTGAAAGCTCGTCTTTTTTGCACTTGATAACGCCGTGCTGCTCGAGAATTTCGTCCTTAACGCCCGTGAGGAGGATTTTTCCCTTGTCGATGAAGGTAACGCAGTCGGCGATTTTTTCAAGGTCGCTTGTGATGTGCGAGGACATAAGGATACTGTTGGTTTCGTCCTGCAGATACTCGCGGAAGATATCGAGGATTTCGTTTCTTACGACTGGGTCAAGACCGGTTGTAGCCTCGTCCATAATCAGCAGCTTTGCGCCGTGGGAGAGGGCGGTTGCGATTTGGAGCTTCATTTTCATACCCTTGGAGAATTGCTTGAGCTTTTTCTTTCTCGGCAAGCCGAAGCGCTCGATATACGCGAAATACTTGTCTTTATCCCACGCCTTGTAAAGTCCGCTGAACATTTTGTTGATTTGCTCGGCGTTGTAGCCGTCGTAGAAGGGCAGCTCGTCGAAAACGGCGGCAATCTGCGATTTGATTTGGTATTCATCTTTGAGGTGGTCTTTGCCGAGAATGGTGATTTTGCCGCTGTCGATTTTGATGATGTTGAGCAGCGCCTTGATAGTCGTGGACTTGCCCGCGCCGTTTTGCCCGATGAAGCCCATAATGCTGCCCGTGGGAACGGTAAAGCTGATGTTGTCCAGCTTGAATCCGTCGTAGTTTTTGGTCACGCCGCTGATTTCGATAGCATTCTGATTATCGCTCATTTCAATCTCCTCCGTAAACAATGTCAATCATTTCCTTAAGTTCATCTGCGGATAAATCGCACAACCGCGCCTTTTCGCAGGCGCTTGCGATAAGCTCCTCGATTTGACGTACAGCCTCCTCGCGCAGAAAATCGGTGTTCTGATGTTTCACAAAGCAGCCTTTTCCCGCGAAATTCTCGATAAACCCGTCCCGCTCTAGCTCCTCGTAGGCGCGTTTTGTTGTGATAACGCTGATTCTGAGCTGCGCGGCAAGCGTTCTCATTGACGGAAGAGCCTCGCCGGCTTTGAGCGTTCCGTTCATAATCTGCGTTTTCACTTGTGATACAATTTGCGCGTAGATTGGTTCATCGGAGCTGTTGCTTAAAATAATGTCCATTTGTCACCTCTGTAATACTGTATATATACAACATATACAGTATAGCATATAAAATCCACTTTGTCAAGAGTTTTTTCCTAAAAAAGAAAAAATTCCCGCAAATTCTGTTCAACAAGCTTAGCTGTGCCCGGAACGGAATTTGTGGGAATTTTTGGTTGTGTAATGCGTGTAGAACCTCGGCTTCTGCGAAGCCTGGGCGATTTCGGCGGCGTCGAACCGCCGAAATCGCGCGGGTGAATCCACGCCCCAATATCGAGAAAAAGGTTGGGTGGTTCAGCGTGGCTTCACCCGCGTTTGAGCCGAGTTTTACCGTTGGAAATTCTTTGCGGAAGGCGCGGGCGATTTTTCGGGCATCGAACCCGAAAAATCGCGCGTTTTTGAAAAACTGCGTTTTCCAAAAACGCGGTTAGGCTCCTGCTTTTACCTCTGCACCTGCTTTGATATATACGCGCTCTCCGGCGATTTCGGCGGCGTCGAACCGCCGAAATCGCTGCATTTTTGTCGGCTGAAAGCCTCCAAAAATGCTTGGGGAACACCCCTCGGGGTTTTCCCCAAACCCTTTTCCTCAAGGGGGGAAACTCTTGTTTCCCCCCTTGAACCCCCTTTGCGCCTGCTTTCGCGTTTGCGCGGCTTCGCCGCGAGTGCGGCGCTTCGCGCCGAGTGCCTCCGGCGGCAAAGAACCTTTTTCTGAAGAAAAAGGTTCTTTGAACTCCAAAAAGACTTTTAGGCTTCGCGTGAACTCAGCTCTGCCTGCTTTCAATCAGCTCCGCGTAAAATCCGTGGTTCTTCATAAGCTCCTCATGCGTTCCCTGCTCGACAATATGCCCCGACTTCATTACCAGAATGCAGTCAGCCTCGCGTATCGTAGAAAGCCGGTGCGCGACAACGAAGGACGTTCTCCCTTTCATCATAAGGTCAAACGCGCTCTGAATTTTCAGCTCCGTTCTCGTATCAATCGAGCTTGTCGCCTCGTCCAAAATCAGCATCGGCGGCAGCGAAAGCATAATCCTCGCAATCGACAGCAGCTGCCTTTGCCCTTGCGACAATTCCGCGTCATTCGTGATAACCGTGTCATAGCCCTGCGGAAGGCGCTTTATAAAGCTGTGTGCGTGCGCCTTTTTCGCCGCTTCGATAATCTCGTCAAGGCTTGCGTCCGGCTTGCCGTAGGAAATATTCTCGCGAACAGTGCCTTTGAACACCCAAGTTTCCTGCAAAACAATGCCGTATTCCCGCCGCAGGCTGTCCCTCGTCAGCTCCTTTATCGGATTTCCGTCAACGCAGATTTCGCCGTCCGTGACATCGTAAAACCGCATCAGCAGGTTAATCAGCGTGGTTTTTCCGCAGCCTGTCGGTCCAACGATAGCGATATGCTGACCGCTCTTGACGTTCAAATTCAGATTCTCGATAAGCGGCTTTTCGGGAACGTAGGAGAAATCGACATTCTTGATTTCAACGTCGCCGCGGCTGTTCTCGAGCACCTTTTTGTTTTCATCGGAGCTTTCTGCGGGTTCATCGATAAGCGTGAAAATTCTCGAAGCGGACGCAAGCGCGTTTTGAAGCTCCGTGACAACTCCCGAAATCTCGTTAAACGGCTTGGTGTACTGGTTCGCGTACTGCAAGAAGCAGCTGAGGTCGCCGACCGTAAATCCGCCCGAAACCGCCTTCACCGCCGAAAGCGCGCCGAAAACTCCGACACCTGCGTAGACAAGCGAGTTCACGAAACGCGTGCAGGGGTTTGTGAGCGCGGAGTAAAATTGCGCTCTTCTGCCGCAGACGTTGAGCCGCTCGTTGATTTCGCCGAATTGCTCCTCGGCTTCCTGTTCAAAGCCAAACGATTTCACAAGCCGCTGCGCGCCGATATGCTCGTCGATAAAACCCGTAAGTTCACCTTTTATCGCGGACTGCTCGCGGAATTTGTTGAAGCAGAGCTTGGAAATTATCGCGGCAACCGCGAACGAAAGCGGCGTGATGCACACGACAACCAGCGTTATCTGCCAGTTTAAGCTCACCATAAACACAAGCGTTCCGATTATCGTGACAACACCCGTGAAAAGCTGCTGAAAGCCCTGCAAAAGCCCGTCGCTTACCGCGTCCACATCGTTTACCACGCGCGAAAGTATATCGCCGTGAGAGTTCGCGTCAATAAACGAGAGCGGGAGCTTCTGGAGGTGCGCGAAAATATCCGTGCGGAGCTGTTTTACGGTTTTGTTGGTGATTTTGTTGGTCGCGAAATACATCAGCCACTGCAAAAGCGCAACCGCGGGGATAATGCACGCAATCGTGATAAGAATGGGGTACATTCCCTCAAAATTCACGCCTTCGGAGGAAATGCAGTCAACCGCGCGTCCGATAAGAACGGTCGTGTAGAGCGAGAGCAAAACGCTTCCCGCCGCGCAGATTATACTCAGAATTACAAGCGGCATCTGCGGCTTTACATAGCGCAAAAGCCGTTTCAGAGCGCCTTTTTTGTTCGTTTTAGCCATTTTCTCACCTCAATCCGAATAATCGCCCGTGGACTTGCAGATTTCTCTGTAAACCTCGCAGGTGTTCAAAAGTTCATCGTGAGTGCCGATACCGACAGCCTGCCCGTCATCGAGAACGATGATTTTATCGGCGTGTTTTATGGAATTAGGGCGCTGCGAGATGATAACGCAGGTGATGTCGTTCATCTCGCCGAGCGCTTTGCGGAGCTTCGCGTCTGTCGAGTAGTCGAGCGCGGAGGAGCTGTCGTCGAAGATGATGATTTCCGAGCCGCGCGCAACCGCCCGGGCAATCGCAAGTCGCTGCTTCTGACCGCCCGAAAAATTTTTGCCGCCCTGAAGAATTTTCGCGTCAAGACCGCCGTCAAGGTTGTCGGTGAACTCCTTTGCCTGCGCAACCTCAAGCGCTCGGTAAATCTGCTCGTCGGGGATATCGTCCCGCCCGAGCGTCATATTGTAGCGGAGCGAACCCGACAAAAGCTCGGTTTTCTGCGGAACAACGGCGATTTTTCTCCGAAGCTCCTCTGTCGGATAATCCCGCACGTCCGCTCCGCTTATCCTGACCGCGCCGCCGCTTACGTCATAGAAACGGCAGAGCAAATGCGCGAGCGTTGTTTTACCCGAACCCGTGCCGCCGATGATGCCGAGCGTTTCGCCGCGGTTCAGCGTGAACGAGATATTTTCAAGCGAGTTTTCTTCGCCCGCGTAGGAAAAGTTTACGTTGTCGAAAGCGATAAACGGCGCGTTTTCATCGGTTTTCGGAGAAGTTTCGGACGATTTAATCGAGCTTTCCATATCGAAAATCTCGTTAATTCTTGCAGACGAAGCCGCCGCCTTTGTGAAGATTGTCACAAGATTTGCCACGACAACCAGCGCCAGTGAAATCTGCGTCATATAGTTGACGAGCGCGATTACTTTACCTTGCGTAAGTCCGTCGATACCCGCGTCCGTAAACCCGCCGCCGAGCCACACAATCAGCAGATACGCGACGTTAACCGCAATGAAAATCGCGGGGTTAAGCAGCGCGTTAATTCTGCCCGCCTTGACCGCGAAGGTGCGGTATTCCTCGGCTTCTTCTTCAAAGCGCTGTTTTTCGTAATCCTGCCGCGCAAACGCTCTGACAACGCGCACTCCCGAGAGATTTTCACGGGTTATGCGCGAGATACCGTCAAGGGATTTCTGCTGCTTTTTGAACAGCTTGACGGTCGCCTTCATTATCGGGAACATCACGAGCACGATTGCCGCCATTGCTCCGAAGAAAATCAGCGACAAGCGCGGGCTGATTGAGAAGGACATAATTGTCGCGCCGATAACGAGAAAAGGCGCGCGCACAACCAGTCTTATGAGCATAGCCACGGCAGTTTGCACTTGGTTTACATCGTTTGTGATACGCGTGACAAAAGCCGCCGAGCCGAGCCGGTCGAGCTCTTTAAAGGACAGCGTGTTTATGTGCGAATACAAATCCGCGCGAAGCCGCGTGCCGACGCCCTGCGAAGCGGCGGACGCCATATATTGACAAACGAGCGCAAACCCCAAACCGCACACCGCGAGAATTATCAGTATAATTCCGTTTTGCCAGATGTAGTCGGAGTCGCCGTTTTTGATGCCGACGTCGATAATCTGCGCCATAACAAGCGGCACGATAAGCTCAAAAATCGCCTCGGTGAGCTTGCAGAGCGGTCCTATAATCACGTTCAGCTTAAATTCTTTCAGATAACGAGCAAGTTTAAACAAAACAATTATCTCCTTTAACAATTTACGAAAAACGACAAATTTTTCCGCAACTATTATTATAGTATATTTTCCCCGAATTGTAAAGATATTTCCTTGACTTTTTTGCAAAATTGAGGTAAAATAATAGATAGACAATAACCAAAAATACGGACAGCCGAGCGCGAGTTTTCGGCGGTCTGCACGAATTTATGGAGGGATAAATATGATAGCTTTGGTAACGGGCGCAAGCTCGGGTATTGGACGGGAAATTGCGAGAAGTCTTGCGAAGCACGGGATAAACGTCATCATAACCGCGCGCCGCAAGGACAAGCTGGACGAGCTGAAAAGCGAGCTTGTCGAGAAATACAAGGTCAAAGTTCTGAGCATTAAGGCGGATTTGTCGGACGAGAAGCAGGTTTACGAGCTGTACCGCCGTGTGAAAAAGTACAAGATTGATATTCTTATCAACAACGCGGGCTTCGGCGTTTACGGGAGCTTTGCCGAGAACAGCTTAGAGCGTGAAACGGAAATGATTTCGGTGAACATTCGCGCGTTCCACATTTTGTTCAAGCTGTTTTTGAACGATTTCAGAAGCCGCGGCTGCGGTTATATACTGAACACAGCGAGCGCGGCGGGCTTTATCCCGGGACCGTATTTCGCGGCGTATTACGCGAGCAAGGCTTATGTTGTGCGGCTCACGCAGGCGGTTGCCGAGGAGCTTCGCAGGGAAAAGAGCGGCGTGCACCTGTCGATGCTTTGTCCGGGACCGGTTGACACGGAGTTCGGACAGACCGCGAACATCAACTTTGGAATGGGCGCATATTCAGCGGAAAAACTCGCGGAGCACGCTGTTCGGGAGATGTTTGCGGGGAAGCTGCTGATAACGGAGAACAAGTTCTCGGAGCTGATGATTTACGGCTCAAAGCTGATTCCCGACTGCGTGATGACGTTTTTTGCGGGACTTTTTCAGGCGAAGCGCGGGCTGAAGTGACGGAAAATTTGAGGATTTTAGCTACGCAAATCGCATAGCAGTGCGGTTTGAGCGGCGGCTGTTGAGGACAACGAGCAGCTTCACTCACCGAAAATCGAGCGGTTCTGCCGCGCTTCAAGTCGCGATTCCGCATAATAGCGCGGTTTGAGCGGCTGCTGTTGAGTACAATGAGCGGCTTCACTCACCGAAAATCAAGCAGTTCCGCCGTGCTTCAAGCCGTGATTTCGCATAACAGCGCGGTTTGAACGGCTGCTGTTGAAGACAAAGAGCGGATTTGCTCACCGAAAATCGAGTGGTTCTGCCGTGCTTCAAGCCGCGATTCCGCATAACAGCGCGGTTTGAACGGCTGCTGTTGAAGACAAAGAGCGGCTTTGCTCACCGAAAATCGAGTGGTTCTGCCGTGCTTCAAGCCGCGATTCCGCATAACAGCGCGGTTTGAGTCGCTGCTTCTGTTGAGGACAACGAGAGGCTTCACTTACCGAAAATCAATCGGTTCTGCCGCGCTTCAAGCCGCGATTTCGCATAACAGCGCGGTTCGAGCGGCGGCTGTTGAGTACAACGAGCGGCTTCACTCACCGAAAATCGAGCGGTTCTGCCGCGCTTCAAGTCGCGATTCCGCATAATAGCGCGGTTTGAGCGGTTGCTGCTGTTGAAGATGACGAGCATTACAGAGTGCCGCGGTGCTGAGACCGATTTGAACAATTCTTGAAATATAAGTGCTGAAAACGGCTTTGCAAATCCATTTTGACATGCCTAAATAACGGAGGAATTATGCCGAATACAACAAAATTGACCGTGCGCTACGCGGAAACCGACCAGATGGGCGTTGTCCACCATGCGGTTTATCCCGTGTGGTTTGAGATGGCGAGGACGGATTATATAAAGGCGCTTGGAATGAGCTACGCGAAAATGGAAGAGGACGGCGTTATGCTGCCGGTCGCGGCGATTAGCTGCAAGTACCTCCGACCCGCGAAATACGATGAGGAAATCACGGTTGTGGCGCGGATTACGCGGCTGAATGCGGCGCGGATTGAGTTCTGCTACGAGGCGATTTTGCCGGGTGGCGAGATTGCCTGCGAGGGTACAAGCTCCCACGCTTTCGTTGACGCGCAAACCTTTCACCCGATTAATTTTAAAAAGCGCAGCCCCGAGTTTTTCGAGGTTCTGGGAAAATGTGCCAAATAAGATATTGTTAAATAACGAAAACCGCTCTCCGAAATCGAAGAGCGGTTGTTTTTGTGAAATTGAGCGCGAGTTCAGCGGTTTCTGTCCTTAATCGCGCGGTCAATGCTCCTCTCCGCGTCACGTTTCGCGGAGCTTTCACGCTTGTCGTAGAGCTTTTTGCCCTTGCACAAGCCGACTTGTATTTTCACGCGGCTGTCCTTGAAATACATCGAAATCGGCACGAGCGTATAGCCGCCCTGCTTCACCTGCCCGTACAGCTTCATAATCTCCTTTTTGTGCATCAGAAGCCGCCGCACGCGGTACGGGTCGCGGTTGAAAATGTTGCCTTTCTCGTAGGGGGAAATGTGCATTCCGCGTATAAAAGCCTCGCCGTTGTCAATCGATATCCACGAGTCCTTGAGGTTCACGCCGCCCGCGCGTATCGATTTTACCTCCGTGCCGAACAGCTCAATCCCCGCTTCAAGGCTCTCTATTATAAAGTATTCGTGCCGAGCCTGTCGGTTTTCGGCTATTGTTTTTGTGTTCATTTTTCCTCCGTTATCTTTGTCAAATGGCTGCGTTACCCGATGAACGCTTTCAAAATCAACAGCGAGTCCTTTGCGTTCATAAATCCGTCACCGTTTACGTCCGCCACGTTTATTCCCGTCACGCCAATCCCAAACTGCTTCTCGGGAACATTTGCCTCGGGATTTCCGTTTACATTCTGTGTGTCGGTTTTTTCATCGCTGCTTTCGGTTTTTGCGGGAGCGCTGCTGTTGTAGATGAAGTACTTCAAAACCTCCAGCGAGTCCTGCGCGTTCACATAACCATCATCGTTCACGTCGCCCATCACCGTTATCACATATTCTTCGCCCTTCGGTGAACTAACCTTCATTCCCGTTTTAACGCGCGCAGAGCTTGAAACAGCTTTTCCGTCCGCGTCGTACACCGAAACGCTGCTTCCGTATTTGAAAAGATTTTTGAAACTCGCCGCGCTGTATCCCGAGCTTAAAGGCACAATTATGCTGTGACTGTCCGAGTCGATTTCGAGCTTGTCAGAGCGCAGGTCAAATCTTTGCAGAACCGTGCTGATATAGTAGGTTCCGCCCTCGCTTACGTCAACGGACAGGTTTCCGCTTTTCACGGTTGCTTCTCCTATCAGACTGCCCGATGAATTCCACTTATAATAGTAGTATGTGCCGTCGGCAAATTTATCCGAAACGTTCATCGTAAGCGTGCCCGTTCCCGCAAAAGCGCCGCTTTGCGTTGTCGAGAACGCAAGATAACCGCCCGCTCTTCCGCTTTCCAGCATTATCGCGTCCTCATCAGCCGGCGTGTCGGTTATCTCGGGGTTAAAGTCAGCGGGAGCGGTTACTTTTGTTCCGAGGAATTTCCAGCTGTATTTTCTTCCGCTGCGGGTAGTTCCCGACGCGGAAACCGACTTTCCGCTTTCACCGAAAATTGTCTCAAAACTTGATTTCGGGATAACGTCCGGCAAGACGAGCTTTGTTTTTTCAAGATTTTTCTGCGCGTTCTGGAACGAGAGTATTGCGCTTTTTGCCGAGGTGAGCGTTGCGTTTGTATCCGCAGCGATTGTCGTTATTTTGTCCAGCGCTTTTTGCAGGCTGTTCCAAGACGAGGGCGTGTAGTCCTCTTCCTTGTAGGTTTTTCCGACAGACGAAAGCTCGGTGAGCACCGTTTTCGTGTTCGCGTCAATTCCCAAAATCAGCGAGCTTTTCGCTGCGTCAAGCTGTTCAAGCGCCGTTTTCAGCATCTCCGCGTCAGAGTTCGGGTAATCGAAAATCGCCTGCGCGGTTTTCTGCGCGTTTTCAAAATTCGTCCAGCTTACTGAGGTATACAGCGTTTTGTCGTAGTTTTCAACCTCGGCGAGAAGCGTTTCAAGACGCGCTTTCGCGGTTGTCGGAGAGCTTCCGTCAAGCAGGAAAATCTTTATCTCGGTGTTAGTATTGGCATTATTTGCGTTGTCAAACAGACGAACCGTTATCGCGGCAGATGTGTAATTTACATCGGCGGGAAGCTCGATTTCATCGTCATCGTTGATGTAATCATCAAGCGCGGTTTCGCCGTTGTCATCGGTAACGATATGGAGCGGCTGGTCGTAACGGCTGTCGGGGTCGTACAAAAACTCCGGCAGCGCCGAGCCGTCGTCAAATTGGATATCCGCGAGAATTTTCTTTTGGAAATCGTCAACGTCAATCTTTTCGCCGTCCATAAAATAATACACCGGCGTCTGCGCGATTATCGCACGCTGGTTTTCACCCGAAAGCAGGTTGAAGTCTATGTATTTTTCTTTAATCCCGTCAAGCACATACCAAGACGGTACACTGTTCAGATAGTTATAGCTCACGTCAAGGTAATCCAGCTCCTTGAGCGCGCTCAAGTTCAGTGTCGCGACATTGTACTTGTTTTGGAGATTGTTGTGCGAAAGGTCGAGGCTGCGCAGATTTTCCATATATTTTATGCATTTCGGAATGTCCACAAGCTCCATATCGCTCAAATCCAGGTTGGTGATTTTCTGCAAATCACCGTAGGTTATATCATAAATATCTTTTCCGCAGGCGTCCTCTATCACTTCAAGCAGCTTCTCTTGAACGTCTGCGGGGTTGCGCGTGCTAAAATCGCCTACACGCGAAGCAAGGTTGTGAAGTCCGTCAAACGTGTATTCAATATCAGCCGCAAACGCGCTCATAGAAAGCGACGGCGCTATCGTTCCCGATAAAACCGAAAACGCGCAAATTCCCGCAGTCAAAGCCGATACGATTTTTCCTCTGATTTTCACGAAAATCTTCCTTTCTCAAATAAAGGCTATATTTACTAAATTATAACACATTTTCTCGGTTTTTACA
>SFLN01000160.1 GCA_004554555.1 [Eubacterium] saphenum
GGGACTGGGCGCGGTGGCGTTTGTGATTTACGATATTTTCCTCGGTCTGTTCAAGCCGTTTTACGAGAAAATTCTCGTTCCAAAAATTCAAAAAAGAATGAAATAGGAGAAAAATTATGTCTGAAAGAGTACCCGAGCGTTCGGAAATTTCTTCACAATACAAATGGTCGGTTGAGGATATCTACGCTAGCGATGATTTGTGGGAAGATGACTATAAAAAAGCGCAGTCTTATGCGGAAAAAATCGGCTCGTTCAAGGGAAAGCTCTCCCAGAGCGCCGAGAAGCTGCTGGAGTATTTTCGCTTGGACGATGAGCTGACCGTACTTTTCGACAGCTTGATTTACTACGCGTTGTGCAAGCGCGACGAGGACACGCGCGTTTCCAAATACCAGGATATGGCGAACAGGCTGGATATTCTGATGGTGGAGATAAGCGGCGCGTCTGCTTTTGTTACTCCGGAACTGCTCTCAATCAGCGATGAAACGCTGGAGAAATTCTATGCGGACTGTCCCGATTTGGAGCTTTATCGCCGAGCGCTCGATAAAATCCGCGTTCAGCGCGAGCATATTCTCTCGGAAAACGAGGAGAAAATCATCGCGCTCACGGGTGAAATCGTAAATTCTCCCGACAACATTTTCTCGATGTTCAACGACGCGGATTTGAAATTCCCCGACGCCTGCGACAAGGACGGAAACCCGCACCAGATAACGCATGAGAGCTTTATCCCGCTTATGAGAAGCGAGGACAGAGTGCTTCGCAAATCCGCTTTTGACGGGCTTTATCACACCTATGAGAGCTTTAAAAACACCTCTGCGGCAATGCTTTCGGGGCAGATTAAGGCGCTGATTTTCCACGCGCGTGCGAAGAAGTACAACTCCACGCTTGAAGCCGCTCTTTCAAGAAACGAGGTTGATACTGCGGTTTATCACCGGCTTATTGAGGCGGTTCACGAAAATATGGGGCTTATGCACCGCTATGTGAAAATCCGCAAAAAAGCGCTTGGTTTGAACGAGCTGCACCCGTATGATTTGTATGTGCCGATAGTGAGCGGTGTTGACGATAAAATTGACTTCGAGCAGGCAAAAGCCGAGGTTTATGAGTCGCTGGCACCGATGGGCGAGGAGTACCGCGCGATTTTCAGGAAGGGAATTGACGAGCGCTGGATTGACGTTTACGAAAACGAGGGCAAGCGCAGCGGCGGTTATTCGGCGGGCTGTCGTGTGCACCCGTTTATTCTGCTGAACCACAAGGACACGCTCAACTGCGAATTTACGCTGGCTCACGAGATGGGACACGCAATTCACTCCTACCTGTCCAACAAAAATCAGCCCGTGGCTTATTCGGATTATGTGATTTTTGTAGCCGAGGTTGCGTCAACCTGCAACGAAAGCCTGCTTATGCAGCATCTTTTGAAAACCTGCACGGATAAAAAACGCCGCGCTTATCTCGTGAACTATTTCCTCGAGCAGTTCCGCACAACGCTTTACCGTCAGACAATGTTTGCGGAATTTGAGTTGATGATAAACGAAAAAGCCGAGCGGGGAGAAAGTCTTACTGCGGATTATCTCTGCGAAATTTACCACAAGCTGAATGTCGAGTATTACGGCGAGGATTTGGTTGTGGACAAAGAGCTTGATATGGAGTGGGCGAGAATTCCGCATTTCTACAACGATTATTACGTTTATCAGTACGCGACGGGATTTTCTGCGGCAATCGCGCTTTCTCAGAAAATCCTTAACGAAGGTGAACCGGCGGTGCGCGATTATATCAACTTCCTGAGCGGAGGCTGCTCGAAGGACCCGATTTCGCTGTTAAAGGGCGCGGGCGTTGATATGACGTCAAAATCGGCTGTGGAAAACGCGCTCGGGCTTTTCTCAAAGCTGCTTGACGAAATGGAAGAATTACTCGAAGATTAAGGGCGGTGACTGCTTTGGAATTAAACCAACTTGAGAAAATCGTGGAATTTTGCAGTGGATTTGAAAATCCCGTCATTTTGTTTGACAAGGATTGGAATATCGTTTACTGCAACAAAAAGAGTTTTGTCAACTCAAAATCAAGCGTTCAGAATATCACAATGAGCGATATTGAGAAATTGAAAGCCGGCGAAAATATTCTTGTGGTTGTAAACGGAAAGCAGTATTGTTCACGCGTTTCGGTTCACGGCGAGCTGTACCTCTGCGAGCTTTTCAGCTCCGAGGATTTGCTTGATATAGCGGACAAGTCCGATATCTATGAGAAAATTCTCCCGTTTATCAACAACTTTGAACACAACATCGCGGTTATGTGGAGCTCTTTTTCAACGCTGAAGAAAAAGCTCGAAATCGAAGAGCGCTTTGACGATATAAAGCAGCTCGCCGATATACAGAGAAGCACAATGTATCTCAACGCAGCAGGGAAGAACATTTTTGAATACGCGAATATGTTCTATCCCAAGGTTACATACAAGAAAATCGATACTTACGCGCTGGTCGAGGGTGTTATCAATCGCTGCAATACCGCTTTGGAAGGCTGCGGCAGAAGAATTGAATTTTTCGCCGAAAAGAACGACTACTTTATCAAGGCAAACCAGCGGCACTGCGTAACCGCGCTGATAAACGCTTTGCAGAACGCGCTTTTGTATTCACCCGTGGACTGCTGCCCGACGGTAACGCTTTCGCGGTCGGTTTTCACCGATGCGCCTTACGCGGTTTTGCAGGTTAAAAACAAGTGCAGCGCGCGTTCCGAGGAAGGGGAGAGCACGCACGATTTGAACTTCGCGTGCCAGAGAATAGGCTGCGGAATTCCGATTATAAAGCGGTTTGCCGAGGAATCGGGCGGCTCGTTCAATATGGAGGAGAAAAACGGCACGATGACCGTTACTTTGAAGCTCCCGATAATCGTAAACGAGAATAACAGTGAGATGGTTCTTGAACAAAGCGACTACGCTTACTACGACACGGGCATTCCCGATA
>SFLN01000161.1 GCA_004554555.1 [Eubacterium] saphenum
TGGTCGCCGAGAATCCAAGGCGCGATGATATTTCCGTCGATGGTTTGGAGAATAATGATGAAAATAACAAACCAAAGCGCTTTAATCGGCGTATCGCTGAGCAAAAGCAGCAAGCAGCAGGGAATTGCGCCGATAAACGGACCGATAAACGGGATAAGGTTGAACACGAACATAATCACGGCAATCAGCGGCGAGAACGGAATGTTCATACATACGCATCCGATGAAGCAGAGAAGCGCGACAATGAATGATTCGATGATTTTGCCGATGATAGAGCCGAGAAACTTTTCTGAAGCGTCGCGGCAAACCCCGAGAAAACGCTGAGCGCGCTCGGGCTTGATAAACGCGAACATAAGCTTTTTCGTTTGACCGACAAACATTTCCTTTCTCGCAAGAAGATAGATGGACAAAATCAGACCGATAAACACGTTTTTCAGCACGTCGATAACCGACCAGATTCCCGAGGCAACGTTCTGCGCGAAGCCGAGAAGCTGGTTTGAATACTGGTCCCAGATGCCCTTGATAAAGTTGTTGAAATCGTTGAGCGGTTCATCGAGGAATTCCGCGACCATCGGATAATCCTCGGAGATATCGGTGAGGAAGTTTTTGACTGTGGCGATGTAGCCGTCCATATTGTTAAAAATCACGATAATATTCGTGACGAGCTGCGGGATAACCAGCATAATTACCATCGTCAAAAATCCGAGGATAATCAGCATTGTGATGACCAGCGAAAGCACACGCGCACGGGATTTGAGCCGCCTGTCGCCCGAGTGCGACCATTTTCTGAACGCGCCGTTTTCAAGCTTCATCATAAGCGGATTGAGCAGGTAAGCGCAGAAGATACCGATTATAATGGGCGTGGCAACAGCGGCGAAGCCCGACAGCTTTTCGGAAACCACGTCAAAGTTGAAAATCAGTAAAATAGCAAGCTCGCTCGCAACGATTGTGCAAAGCGCGTAAAATGCTATTGTGAAATATTTCGAGTTCCAGTTAATTTTCATAGGCAAACTCCGTTAAATCAAGCCAAACTAATCCAACATAATTTTACCACACAATTGAGAAAATGTCAAGAGTTTTCTCCGAGCAGACGAAGCGCGTTTTCGGATAAAATCAAGGATTTCTCACGTTCGGAAAGGGGAATTTTGTCGAAACGTTCAAGTTCCTCTTTGGAGCTCCACATCGGATAATCCGTTCCCCAAAGAACTCTGTCCGCACCGAATTTCGCGATAAGCTCGGCGGCGTGCTCGGGAGAAAGAGCGTAAAGGGAGCTTGAGCAGTCGGTGTAGATACCTGTTCCTTCGAGCACGGAAACCGCTCTGTCCCAAAGCGACCAGCCCGCGAAATGCGCGCCGATAACCGTAAGCTTCGGGAATTTTTGGACAACGCGCAGCAGCCTCTCGGGAGCGGAGAAATCATATCTCGTGTCGCCCATGTGGAACAAAATCGGAAGTCTGCCCTCGGCGGCTTCGTAGATGGGAAAAGCGCGTTCATCGTCGAGGTTGAAGTGCTGGAAATCGTTGTGAATTTTAATTCCCCTCAGACCGAGCGAAATCATTCGTTCAATTTCTCCTGTGATATCGGGGTAATCCGGGTGCATTGTACCAAAGCCAATCAGCTTGTCCGGATAAGCCGCGACGCTGCTTGCGATGAAGTTGTTGATTGAGTTCACCTGTTCGGGAACGGTCGCCACGGATTGCACAATAAACCGCGAAACTCCCGCTTCCTCGCCGTCCTTGAAAAGATTTGCGAGAGTGCCGTTGTACTTCACATTAATATGGTAAAAATCCTCGATACCGCAAACCGCGCGGTCTGCAATTTTATCGGGATAAATATGCGCGTGAGCGTTGATAATCATAGAAATTGCCTCTGTTCATTAAAATATAGCCGTGCAGTCGCCGAAGGAGAAGAAGCGATATTTCTCTTCGATAGCGATTTTGTACGCGTTGAGCGTTTTTTCACGTCCGAGAAACGCGCTTACAAGCATTATCAGCGTGCTTTCGGGGAGATGAAAATTCGTAATCAGCCCGTCCACGCACTTAAATTCGTAGCCGGGGTAGATGAAAATTCCGGTATCGTCGGTGAGCTTGCCGGTTTGAGCGGCGCTTTCGAGGGTACGGCAGGAGGTTGTCCCGACCGCGATAACCCGCCCGCCGCGTGCTTTTGTCTGCTTGATTTTCTCGGCGGTTTCGGGGGGAATTGTGTAGTGTTCAACGTGCATTTTGTGCTCGAGAATATTGTCCTCTTTGACGGGACGGAATGTTCCAAGCCCGACGTGAAGCGTGACAAAAGCGGTATCGACGCCCTTTTCGCGCGCCTCGGCAAATTCCTTTTCGGTGAAATGCAGTCCCGCTGTCGGAGCGGCTGCAGAGCCTGTTTCGCGGCAGTAAATCGTGTTGTAGCGGTCCTTGTCCTTGAGCTTTTCGGTGATATACGGCGGGAGCGGCATCTGACCGATTCTGTCGAGAATATCGAAGAAATCCCCCTCAAACGAGAACCGCACAAGCCGATTTCCGCCGTCCTCGTTTCCGATAATCTCGGCGGAAAGCCCCTCGGGGAAATCCACGACAGCGCCCGGCTTCAAACGCCTGCCGGGTTTTACCATAGTTTCCCAGTCTGTCAAGCTTTTCCTGTTCAGCAGAAGAAACTCCACGGGAACGCCGGTTTCGCGCTTTGTGCCGTAAATTCTCGCGGGAAAGACCTTGCTGTCGTTCATCACGAGCAGGTCACCTTTTTTCAGGTAATTGCATATATTGAAGAAACGGTCGTGAGTAATTTCACCCGTTTCCCTTGAAATAACCATCAGCCGCGAGCTGTCGCGGGGTTCTGCGGGAGTCTGAGCGATAAGCTCGGGTGGTAAATCGTAGTAAAAATCACTTTTCAGCATTGTTTTAAACCTCGTTTTTCTAAACATCTTTTTAATTGTAACACTTTTC
>SFLN01000036.1 GCA_004554555.1 [Eubacterium] saphenum
TGAAATTTCTGCAAATCTTGTTCAATGAGCGGCAAAAAAATCGCTGAAATTTCAAGCAAAATCGCAGCAATTCCCCCCAAAAATAATTCAAGAAAAATCGCTGAATTTCGACGCAAATTATCGGAAATTTTCTTTTATCGCGCACCTAAAAATTGTCCAAAAATCCGAGCGAAATCGCGTTATATTTCGTTTAACTAAAACACCGCAAACCCGCTATTTTACTTCGTTCACAAGCTCTTTCCCGCTCAGATAATCATCGAGATTTTTAAGCGTAACCTCGGCAATGTTCGCGAGCGCTTCCTCGGTTAAAAAGGCCTGGTGCGAGGTGACAATAACGTTCGGCCGCGAAACGAGCAGCGAGATTATTTCATCGGTGACAATCTTGTCGGAGTTGTCCTCGAAAAACAGCCCGCTCTCCTCCTCGTAGACATCGAGCGCCGCGCCGCCTATCCGCTTCTCATTCAGCGCGTCTAGGAGCGCTTCGCTGTCGATGAGGTGACCGCGCGAGGTGTTGACGATAAGCGCGCTCTTTTTCATCAGCCGCAGCGCCGCTTCATCGATGATATAGCGCGTCTGCTTGGTCAGCGGGCAGTGCAGGGAAATGATATCCGAGTTCCTGAAAAGCTCCTCCTTTGAAACGTAGTTTATGCCGCTGTTTTCGGCAGGGTAGAGGTCGTAGGCGATGACGTTCATTCCGAAACCTCGGCAGATGTCGATGAACACGCGCCCGATTTTTCCAGTACCGATAATGCCCGCAGTCTTCCCGTGCAAATCAAAGCCCGTGAGCCCGTTCAGGCTGAAATTAAAGTCGCGCGTTCTGATATAGGCACGCGGAATTTTTCTGTTCAGCGCGAGGATAAGACCCATCGTGTGCTCGGCGACCGCGTAAGGCGAATAGGCGGGCACACGCAGAATTTTCAGCTTGCCTTTTGCGGCGGCAAGGTCAACGTTGTTGTAGCCCGCGCAGCGCATTAAAATAACCTCAACGCCCTCATTCGCGAGAATTTCAATAGTTTTCTCGTTCACCACATCGTTGACAAACGCGCAGACCGCCTTGCACCCCTCGGCAAGCTTTGCGTTTTCGGGACGAAGCCGTCCCACATAGTAATCTATCTCATAATTTTTGTTGTACTTGTCGAACCATTCCTTGTCGTAAGGCTTTGCGTCAAAAAAAGCGATTTTTTCCATAAAAATTCTCCTTCAATTAGTTTGCAATCTGTATTTTTCGCCGATTTAGGTCAAATTATGCTTGACAAAATCGGAAAATGTCATTATAATAAATGAGGAGTGATTTTATGGAAGAAAAGTCAACGCGGCTGAAAAAAGCCGTTTTATTTATTGTCTTATCGGCACTTGCATTTGCGTTTATGAACCTGTTTGTGCGGCTTTCGGGCAACGTGCCGATTATTCAGAAAACGTTTTTCCGCAACCTTTTCGCGGTGTTTGTCGCGTCAATTACGATGATTAAACACAAGCACCCGATTTTGCCGAAAAAATCCGAGGCGTTTGACCTGCTGATGAGAGCGGGATTTGGGTATCTCGGCGTGTGCTGCAACTTTTACGCTTTGACCAACCTGAACGCTGCGGACGCGTCGATGCTGAACAAAATCTCACCGTTTTTCGCGATTGTTTTCTCGGGAATTATCCTCAAAGAGCGCGCAAACAAAATTCAATGGCTGATTGTACTCATCGCGTTTGCGGGAGCAATTTTCGTGCTCAAACCAACGCTTTCGAATGTCCAGCTTTTGCCGTCGATAGCGGGATTTGTCGGCGGAGCGTGCGCGGGACTTGCGTATGCGTTTGTCCGCAGAGCCTCGTCAAAGGGCGTGCCGGGGTATTACATAGTGTTTTTCTTCTCGGCATTTTCGACGCTTTGCGCGCTGCCGTTTGTGGTTTTCGATTATCACCCGATGGAGCTCTGGCAGCTTTTGTGCCTGCTCGGAGCGGGCTGCGCGGCGGCGTGCGGTCAGTTTGCGATAACCGCAGCTTATACTTACGCGCCCGCGAAAGAGGTTTCGATATACGACTACTCTTCGATAATTTTCACGGCAATCCTCGGCTACTTCTTCATGAACGAAATCCCCGATATATACAGCTTCATCGGCTTTTTCATCATAATTGCGGCGGCGGTTGCGATGTTTTTGTACAACAACCGAAAGCTGCCCGAAAGCAAAGACAAGCGGTGAGCAAGTTCTGAAAAATGATTTTTCCAAACAAAAAACCGGAGCGAAAAACTCCGGTTTTTATGTATGATTTGACGAAAAATTACTTGTCTTCAACCTCAACAATCTTCGCGTCAACAACATTTTTCTTGATGCTCTCGATGCCGTTCTTGCAGCCTGCCTTAGCCTTGTAGCCCTCGCCGGTTGCGATAATCTGACCGTTCTTTGCCTTCAGGCGGAAACGGAACTCGCCCTTTTTGTCGGTGTAAAGCTCGAACTTGGGGTTCTTTTCGGTAGCGAAGCCCTCAACGGTCTGGTCCTCGACAGGAGCCTCGGGAGCGTTTGTGATTACGCTGTTTATGCCGTTTTTGCAAGCGTCAAGAGTGTTGTAGGTTTCGCTTGTTGCGATAACTTCACCGTTGCCTGCCTTGAGGTTGAACACAAATCCATCGTTCTTGGTCTTCTTGATTTCAAACTTGCCCATAATTTTCCGTCCTTTCAAAAGTCGAATTTTAGGATAAACCTATAGTTTTATTTTAGCATTATTTCTCTCCCTTGTCAAGCATTTTACGAATAATTTTTCACATTTTACAATTACGTTTGTGCTATTTAACAATTTTTGCATTAAACAAAAATACTGCCGCGCGGTTATCTTTGGCAATTCACCGTGAAAAAATGCTTGACAAAAACGGCGAATTGTGGTATAATATACTTTGTTATAAAACGCTGATGTGGCGAAATCGGCAGACGCAAGGGACTTAAAATCCCTCGGTGGCAACACCGTACCGGTTCAAGTCCGGTCATCAGCACCAGCCGGTGCGACCAGCGGCGTATTTCGCCCCTAGTATCTTCTAGGGGCGATTTTTCACTCGCAAGTGACTTTGGTGCAGAAATATTGTAATGTTGGAGGGATTCTTATATTTTATTTGAATGATTTTTTGATAAAAGAATTATCAAAGATATCCGGTTTTAAAGACGCGTTTCTTGAAGAAATTAGGGTTGAAGAAAAAAATGATGAAAATTCAGAACCAGAACAGCAAGAAATTGAAATTAGCCGAGAGGTAGTAATAGAATACTTAACCAAGTCCGGATATGAGTTGACACAGGAAAACTATGATATGGCAGAGAAGATGCTCAAATCAAAGGATGCAAATAAACTTGCTAGTACCTTGAAAAATGCAGGTAGAATGCCCGAACCTAAATATAATACTGTAAATCATTTATATGATTTATCGGTTGATGAATTAAAATCGCTTTTAAGTCTTGAAATCTTAAATCGCCTAACTAGTATTGATAATCATATTTCAAAAATAAAATATTCATATGCTGTAGAAATAGTTAAAGATACGTTTGGTGGAAAAACAAATAGTTCTGCATTGAGTTATACACTAAATGAATATGCTAAAGAAGGATATAGACTTGTAAGTGCTTTTACAAATGAATTAGGCAAGAATGCCGTATCTGTTGGCAATGTTGGCATAAACTCAACGGCTGATGAGGTTGTGTTAATATTTGAAAAAGCAATTGTTGAAGAATAGTTGTTAATTCTCACCGAAAAATCCCCATAAATCAAGCCGCCGCAGATGTTGATTCTGCGGCGGTTGTTTCACTTGTTTGATTTGACGAACTTGATTCGCTCGGTGAACTCGATTCGCTTGATGAACCGGATTCGCTTGATTGAACAGGCTCGGTTGCCTGTGTTATATCAACCTGTTCAAAAAACGCGTGGAGCATTTTGTAGTAGGCGAGGTCGTTGAGGTGAATTCCGTCGCCCGATGAAAAGTACCATTGAAGCTCGCCTTTTTCGTTTTGCAGCGCGTCGTGGATATTCACAAATTGAACGCGCTCGGGGTAGTTTTCGGCTATGTAATCGGAGAGCGCGCGGTTGAACTCGACAATGCGTGAATTTGGCGTAAAATCCGAGCAAATCGGCGAAATGCTCAGCACCAAAACGTCCGTTTCGGGCAGCTCCAGCACCTTGTCGATAACCTTCCGGTAATTCTCGCAGTATTCCTGCGCGTCGGTCATATTTACGTCGTTCATTCCCATCCAGAAGATAACGTGCTTTGGCTTTGTTTCTTGGATTACGGACAGGAAATCGATATCCTTGCCCTTGCGGAAAAACTCCATTTCAAAGATATTTCGCGCACCGGCGTTTCCCACTCCGAGCACATTTTCCGCTTTCAGCACACCGAAAACCTCAAGTCCTCTGCAAATGCTGTCGCCGATGAAAAGCGACTGCTCGGTGAATTTCCTTTGTTCATCGGTAAGGCTGAGTTCTATGTAAGGAATTTGGCTGTAATCGGGTGTTGACGAGGAAAATTCGAGACAAGCGGTTGATGAGCTTGACGTACTCGAGAAGCTGCTTGAGGAGCTTGATGAGCTCGATGAAGAGGAGCTTTCGGTTTCCTCGGGAACGGTTGTCGAAGAACTCTCCGACGGCGAGGAAATCAAGCTGTTCGAGCCGTAAACCGAGGTTGACAGCGACGGGTTATAGCCGCACCCGCAAAGCAAAATCGCAGCTGCGAAAGCTGTGACAAAAAGTCTTTTTTTCATACAAATTTCGCCGTTTGGTTAAAGTCAACACCGCGCAATCATTGCACTCGGACGCTTGCTTTCACACGCAATTCCCTCGCAACAATTTCCCGGTGCTGCCCTAAAACTAACCCGCCGACTGCTCGGCGGGTGTAAGTTGAATTAAGAGCCTTATTACTTTTTCTTGCTGTTCTTTGTTGCCTTAGCAGCAGGCTTTGCAGCGGGTTTAGCTGCGGGCTTTACAGCAGGAGCCTTTGCCTCAGCCTTAGCGGGAGCAGCCTTAACTTCAGTCTTTGCGGGAGCTGCGGGAGCTTTAACCTCAGCCTTTGCGGGAACTGCGGGAGCTTTAACCTCAGCCTTTGCAGCAGGAGCAGCGGGCTTTGCAGCCTTAGCGGGAGCAGCCTTCTTTGCGGGAGCCTTAGCAGCCGCCTTCTTAGCGGGAACCAGAACCTCAAGCGCCTTGAACTTTGCAACGTCGCCCGACTTAACCTTAATAAATCCCTTGTCGAGAGCGTCTGTGAAGGAGAGCGCGCCGCTGAAAATCTTGTCAATAATCTCGGGAGCAGCCTCGATAGCGCAGCCGTTGTCGTTGTAAGGATAAGGAGCAACGAGGATTTTTCCTTCTCTTACAGCAACGTACAAATCTTCGTTTGCTTCTGAAATCAGAGAGATGGAAACTGCAACGGTATCCTCAAATTTCTTCGCTTTTGCAGCGGCGGGTTTAAGATAACCCATTACCTTTTCGGAAAGCTCTGCGTTGTTCATAATAAAATCCTCCTATACATTTGGAATATCAAACTTTTTTGCACACCTAAATTTCGCACTTCTGCAAAATTTCATAATCTAAGTATATCATACATTCTGTATAATTGCAATAGGCAATATTTATAAATTTATAAATATTTTCAAATAATTTATATATAAATGCTATAATACAGCCCTAATTTTTGTTATTTTTTAAGAAAACTTTCGATTAAAAAAATAAACTCTTGAAAAAGAAAAATCAATGTGTTATAATGAAAAAGGAAAATATACTCAGAAAAATTCAAGAGAATTTTTTGTGAATTTAAGGAGGAAATTATTATGGCGGATATTCAAAAGGCGTATGAGCTTTGGCTCGAAAAGGCAACTGAGGACCCCGACCTCAAAACCGAGCTTGTCGGTATCGAGGGCAAAACCGATGAGATTAACGACCGCTTCTACCGCGAGCTTGAGTTCGGCACTGCGGGACTTCGCGGCGTTATCGGCGCGGGTACAAACCGTATGAACGTGTACACCGTTAAAAAGGCAACCCAGGGACTTGCGGAGTACATCATCGAGGGCGGTCTTACAAAGAGCGTTGCTATCGCTTACGACAGCCGTATCAAGTCAACCTATTTCGCTCAAAGCGCGGCTGAGGTTCTCGCGGCAAACGGCATCAAGGTACATATTTATAAAGAGCTTATGCCGACTCCTATGCTTTCTTGGGCAGTTCGTGCGCTCAAGTGCGGCGCGGGTATCGTTGTCACCGCTTCCCACAACCCCGCTAAATACAACGGCTACAAGGTTTACGGCGCAGACGGCTGCCAGATGACCTCAGAAGCGGCAAACGCGGTTCTCGGCAAAATCAACAACATCGACATTTTCTCCGGCGTTAAGTCAACCGATTTCAACAAAGCGGTTGCCGACGGAATGATTGAGTACATCGGCGATGACGTTATCGACGGATATATCACAAAGGTTCGCGAGCAGGGACTGCACACCGACCTTGTTGAAAAGAGCGGACTGAAGGTTGTCTACACCCCGCTCAACGGCACGGGCAACAAGCCTGTCCGCAGAATTTTGAACGAAATCGGCGTGAAGGACGTGGTTGTCGTTCCCGAGCAGGAGAACCCCGACGGAAACTTCCCGACCTGCCCGTTCCCGAATCCCGAAATCCGCGAGGCGCTCGCTGTCGGACTGAAGCTCTGCGATGTCGAGAAGCCCGACTTGCTTCTGGCAACCGACCCCGATGCGGACAGAGTGGGAATTGCCGTTCCCGACGGACAGGGCGGTTATGCGCTGTTCTCGGGCAACGAAACCGGCGCGCTGCTCCTCGATTACGTTTGCAAGGAGAGAATTGCTCTCGGCAAAATGCCCAAAAATCCCGTTGCCGTAAAGACGATTGTCACAAGCGACATCACCAAGGCAATCAGCAAGAAGTACGGCGTGGAGCTTCGCGAGGTGCTCACGGGCTTCAAATATATCGGCGAGCAGGTTGGTTTGCTCGAGGCTGCGGGCGAGGAAGAACGCTACATCTTCGGCTTCGAGGAGAGCTACGGCTATCTCGCGGGCGGCTATGTTCGCGACAAGGACGCGGTTGTGGCTTCGATGCTGATTTGCGAGATGGCGGCTTACTACCGCACAAAGGGAATTTCGCTCTTTGAAGCGAGAAAGAACCTCTACGAGGAGTACGGCGTTTACTTCAACAAGGTTGACAATTTCGTCTGCGAGGGCGCGTCGGGTATGGAGCGTATGAAGGAGATTATGGCGGGACTTCGCGCAAATTCTCCCAAGTCAATCGGCGGGCTTTCCGTCCTTGCGACAACCGACTACGCGTCAAGCGTCAGAAAAGAAGCAAACGGCGCGGAGAGCGCGGTTACTCTGCCGAAGTCCGATGTTATCACGTTCAACCTGGAGAACGACGCAAGCGTTATCATCAGACCGTCCGGCACCGAGCCGAAAATCAAGGCTTATTACACGACCGTCGGCAAAACCGCAGACGAAGCAACTGCCCTTCAGCAGAAGCTTTCGGCTGATTTCACAAAAATACTCGGATTTTAAGATACAGTTTTGTTAAAAACGCCATATTGAAAATTTCAAAAAACTATTGATTTTTTGAAAAAAGTGTGGTATAATTTTATAGTATTTTGTGAATAAGAATATTCCGTTAAACGAGGTGATAATAATGAAAGAGGGAATTCATCCCGCATACGAGGCAACCACGATTAAGTGCGCTTGCGGAAACGTAATCGAAACACGTTCCACCAAGTCCGATATCAAGGTTGAAATCTGCTCCAAGTGCCACCCCTTCTACACCGGTAAGCAGAAGCTGGTTGACAGCGGCGGACGCGTTGACAGATTTAAGAAGCGCTACAATCTCGGCAAGTAATTGTCGCGGTGCGATTTTGGCAAGAAATGTCAAAGCCGTATTGTCGGTGCGCAGAAATCTCAAAAACGAAACTCACGCATATTTTGTGCGTGAGTTTTTGCTGTATAAGTTAGGAGAAAAGTTTGGAGTACAAAACGATTGCGGGGCGCTGCGAGGCGCGTTTTATTGAGAAAAAATCGGAGTTCATCGGCTATCTCGCGCCCGTTTCGACGGAGGAAGAGGCGGTGAAATTCGTTGCGGAAATCCGCGCTCTTCACCCGAAAGCGCGGCACAACTGCTACGCGTACATACTGCGCGAGAACAACACGGCGCGCCACTCCGACGACGGCGAGCCGCAAGGTACTGCGGGCGCGCCGATTTTCGAGGTTCTGCGCAAGGAGGGCTTGACGGACATCGCGTGCGTGGTCACGAGGTACTTCGGCGGGATTTTGCTTGGCGCCGGCGGACTTACCCGAGCGTACGCCAAAGCCGCTAAGGACGCGGTTTCGGCGGCGCAAATCAAGCTCCCCGCCGAGGCGATTTTGCTGGAAATCTCGCTTGACTACTCGCTTTACGGGCGGCTTGCGGCAATTTTCGCGGAGTTCGGTGCGAAGGTGCATTCCGAGGACTTTTCCGAGCAGGTGAAAACCGCCATTCACGTCCGCACGGAGCTTTGCGAGGAGCTGAAAAACCGCTTGGTTGACGCGTGCAGCGGCAAAGTCAGCTTTGACGAGAAGGAAAAAGTGTGGTTTGATTTCGCGTGAAATATGCGGTGAAAACCGCATTACAGAGCCGCGCAAGCTGATTTCTCGGAAGCTCGGTTACGGGCACTTAGCGGGTAATTTTCCCGAATTTGGCGCAAGTGGTTCTGCCGAAAAGCGGGTTGATTTCGCGTGAAGTGGATAAGTGCGAGCCGTTGAATTAAACAAAATACTGCGCCGAGATTTGTGTAAAACGCTGAAATTCCGGCGCAAAAAAAGGTTTTCAAAGGTCGAAAATTGTATAAATAAACAGAAGAATTTTTTTGAGGGGAGTGGGGAAAATGCTGCCGCGCGAACAGATTATGGAGAACGAACGCTTGATTTTAAGCGAATTCGCGTGCCGCGCCGATATGAGCCGCGGGCGTGCCGTATATGAAAAGCCGTGCGATTTTCGGACGGATTTTATGCGCGACCGCGACAGGATTATCCACTGCAACTCCTTTCGCCGCCTAAAGCACAAAACGCAGGTTTTTCTGATACCGCTCGGCGACCACTACCGCACGCGCCTCACGCACACGCTTGAGGTGAGCCAGATTGCGCGCACCGTGGCAAAGGCGCTCGGGCTGAACGAGGATTTGACAGAGGCAATCGCGCTCGGTCACGACCTCGGTCACACGCCTTTCGGTCACGATGGTGAACGCGCTCTTGCCAAACTCCTCGACGGCGGTTTCGCTCACAATGAACAGAGCAAGCGCGTGGTTGAGGTTATCGAAAAGGACGGTCACGGGCTGAACCTCACCTTCGAGGTCATCGACGGAATTTTAACCCACACGGGCGCTGCCGTTCCCGCAACGCGAGAGGGCATGGTTGTGCGGTTTTGCGACAAAATTGCCTATATAAATCACGACATCGAGGACGCTATCCGAGGCAGCGTTATCACCCAGAATATGCTCCCCGAAAGACCGCTGCGGGTGCTCGGGAAAACCAAAACCGAGCGCATCACAAGCCTTGTGCGCAGCCTTATCGAGAACAGCGGCGAGGAAATCAAGATGGATTCCGAAATCCAAAGCGCGCATGACGAGCTTCGCGCGTTTATGTTCGAGAAGGTGTACCGAGCGGCACCCACGGTTGCCGAAAAGGACAAGGCGGCGTTTATTATCGAGTACCTCTACGGCTATTTTCTCAACAACAAGGACAAACTCCCGCGTCTTTATCTTGAGCTTTCCGAACGTGACGGGCTGCCGAGAGCAGTCGGCGATTTCATCAGCGGTATGACCGATGAATACGCAATCGATTATTTCAGAACCTTGTGCATACCGAGGGGCTGGAATTCGGGTTATATAATGGGAATTTAAGAGGAAGAGAAAATGGCTTTGCCCGAGGGATTTTTGCAGGAGCTGCGCGACAATAACGACATTATTTCGGTTGCGCAGAGTTATGTTGAACTAAAGCATTCGGGCAGCACTTATTCTTGCCGCTGCCCGTTTCACACGGAAAAAACTCCGTCCTGCCACTTTTACCCGCAAACTCAGAGCTTTTACTGCTTTGGCTGCGGCGCGGGCGGTGACGTGGTGAATTTTATACGATTGATTGAGAGCCTTGACTACATCGAGGCAGTGCGGTTTCTGGCGCAGCGTGCGGGTATGCCGATGCCCGAGGACGCCAACGACCAAAGTGCGCAAAAACGTAGGCGGCTCTATGAAATGAACCGCGCTGCGGGGAAGTACTTTTACAGCAAGCTGTTTTCACCCGAGGGTAAGGCGGGGCTTGATTATCTCAGAAACCGCGGGCTTTCGCTGGAAACGATAAAGCGCTTCGGGCTGGGATATGCCGAGGACGATTACCACAAGCTTCATTTCTATATGAAAGGGCTTGGCTACTCGGATTTCGAGCTTGCGGACGGCGCGCTGCTTGCTCAGAACAACAACAAAATGTACGATAAATTCCGCAACCGCGTGATGTTCCCGATTGTGGATTTGCGCGGAAATATCGTTGCTTTCGGCGGGAGAACGCTCTCCGAGGACAAGAAAACGCCGAAATATCTGAACTCCGATGAAACAATGGTTTTCAAGAAGCGCGGAATGCTGTTTGCGCTGAATTACGCGAAAAACTCCAAGGCGGATTATTTCATACTCTGCGAGGGGTATATGGACGTGATTTCAATGCACCAGGCGGGCTTTGACAGCGCGGTTGCTTCGCTCGGAACGTCCTTTACCTCGGAGCAGGCAAATCTGATTTCACGAATGGGCAAAAAAGAAGTTATTTTGTCCTACGACAGCGATGAGGCGGGGCAGAAAGCCGCTTCGCGCGGGATAAACCTCTTCGCGGAGGCGGGAGTGAACGCGCGCGTGCTCAAGATGGAGGGCGCGAAGGACCCCGACGAGTTCATCAAGAAATTCGGCGCGGACGCGTTCCGCTCGCTTATCGAGAACTCGGGCAGCGCGATTGCCTATGAAATGGACAAGCTGGCGATTGGTCTTGACCTGCACACCGACGACGGCAAAAGCGCGTTCATCAAGAAAGCCGTGGTGTTCCTTGCGGGAATTAACAACCCGCTCGACAGGGAAGTGTACATATCGAGAGCCGCGCGCATCAGCGATATCCCTGCGGATACCGTGCGGCGGGCTGTGGAGTCGCAGATACGCAAGAACGGTTTTTACGCGAAAAAACGCGAAATCGGCGAGCTTATTCACCCGAACAAAAAGGACACCGTAAATCCCGACGCGCTTAAAACGCCGCGTGAGGAGAAGGCAGAGCGCGGTATTATCAGCTTTTTGTTTCACAATCCCGACAAGCTGGAAAGCGTTGAAAAACGGCTTTCGGGCGGATTTGTTACGGAATTTAATAAAAGCGTTTACGAGTTTATCGTAAAAAAGCTAAAAATGGGTTTATCGCCTGATATTTCTGCGTTTAACGAGGAATTTGACAGCGCGCAAATGGGCAGAATAACGGGTATAGTAAACGACGCCGCCTTTGCCTTTGACGAAGCGGCTTTGAATGATTATATAGAGGTGCTGAACAGGTTCAACGAGAAAAAAGAACAAAAGCATGCAGAAGATATGACAAACGACGAGCTGCTGCAATTCGCGGCAAGTCAGAAGGAGAAGAAGAAATAATGTCCGAACACGCAAGAACGTCAGACTCTTTGGAAGAGCTGTTTAAACAGGGTAAGAAGAAGGGAAGTCTTACCGCGAAGGAAATTACCGATGTGCTTGAAGAGCTTAACTTTGACGCTGACAAAATCAACAATATTTTTGACCGGATAACCGGAATGGATATCAAAATTGTCGATAACTTCGACGCGGATTTCGATATCGACAGCATTTTCGATTATGCCGACAGAGATGATGACAACCCCGATTCCGACGCGATTTTGGCGGACGATTCCGTTAAACTTTACCTCAAGGAAATCGGCAGAATACCGCTGCTCACAACCGAGGAGGAAATCGACCTCGCAGCGCGTATGGCGACAGGCGACGAGTACGCGAAAAAGCGCCTTTCCGAGGCAAATCTGCGACTGGTTGTAAGCATCGCCAAAAAGTACGTCCGCAGAGGTATGCAGTTCCTCGACTTAATTCAGGAGGGCAATGTCGGACTGATTAAGGCTGTCGAAAAATTCGATTACACCAAGGGCTTCAAGTTCTCGACCTACGCGACCTGGTGGATTAGACAGGCAATAACCCGCGCAATCGCCGACCAGGCGAGAACCATTCGTATACCCGTTCACATGGTGGAAACAATTTCCAGAGTTAAGAAGGCGGAAACCTTCCTGCTCCACGAGAACGGAAGCGAGCCGACTGAAGAAGAAATAGCGCAGTATCTCGGAATGTCCACGGACAAGGTTCGCGAGATTATTCGCCTTGCGCAGGACCCTGTTTCGCTTGAAACGCCTATCGGTGAGGAAGAGGACAGCCACCTCGGTGATTTTATCCCCGACGACGACGCGCCCGCGCCTGCCGACGAGGCTTGCAACAGTATGCTCAAGCAGATGTTAAGCGATGTTCTCGACACGCTCTCCGACAGAGAACGCAGGGTTATTATACTCAGATTTGGTCTTATCGACGGCAGACAGAGAACTCTCGAAGAGGTTGGACAGGAGTTTCAGGTTACCCGCGAGAGAATTCGTCAGATTGAAACCAAGGCGCTCAGAAAGCTCCGTCACCCGACGCGCAGCAGAAAGCTCCGTGATTTTTTGGAATAATCGTTACATATATCGTTACATATAATGTAATATCTGTTGAAAGGATATGCTGATGAACAATACCGAAAAAAACATCTTCAACGAGCTTCTTGAAAAAAGCAAGCAGACGGGCACGATGAGCGCCCGTGAGATATACAGCGTCATCGATGAAAATGATATCGATATCGACAAGCTCAACGAGTTTCTCGACCAGAACAACATTAAAGTTGAAGATGATTTTGTTGTGGAAGAGGATTTGGACAAGGCTCTTGAGTACACTGAGGACACCGACGATGACTATCAGAACAACGCTGTTATCGACGACCCCGTGAAAATCCACCTCAGAGAAATCGGCAGAATTCCGCTTCTGAAACCCGAGGAAGAGGTTGAACTCGCGCAGAGAATTTCCGAGGGCGACGATGAAGCCCGTGAGCGGCTTATTGTCGCGAATATGAGGCTGGTTGTGAGCATCGCGAAGCACTATGTCGGGCGCGGAATGCCGCTTCTTGACTTAATCCAGGAGGGTTACAGCGGTCTTATCAAGGCGGTTGAAAAATTCGACCACACGAAAGGCTACAAATTCTCGACCTACGCAACCTGGTGGATTAGACAGGCGATTACCCGCGCGATTGCCGACCAGGCGAGAACAATCCGCATTCCCGTGCACATGGTTGAAACTATTTCCAAGGTTAAAAAGGCGCAGAATTACCTGCTCCACAAAAACGGTCACGAGCCGACTATCGATGAGATTTCCCGCGAGCTGAACATGAGCACGGACAGAGTGCGCGAGATTATCAGAATTGCGCAGGACCCCGTGTCGCTCGAAGCGCCTGTCGGTGAGGAAGAGGACAGCTATCTCGGCGATTTTATCCCCGACGAGGACGCGCCTGCACCGATTGACGCGGCGATGAAAGCGGTGTTCAAGGACGAGCTGAACAAGGCGCTCAACACGCTCCCCGAAAGGGAACGCGAGGTGCTGAAATTCAGATACGGTGTTGGCTACGACCGCTCGCACACTTTGGAAGAGGTTGGACGGCAGTTCAAGGTTACGCGGGAGAGAATTCGCCAGATTGAAGCGAAAGCGCTCCGCAAGCTGAGAACGCAGGGCAAGAGCAAGGCGCTCAAGGTTTTCTTGGATTGATTTCTGTTGGCAACTTTTTGATAAAATTAACGGGCTGTTGATTTCTCAACAGCCCGTGTTTTTATGCAATTTTTCGCTTAAACTTTGAGTTTATCAACCATTTCGAGCATAATCTTCGACTGCGATGAAAGCTCCTCGCAAGACGCCGCAGACTGCTGAGCCGTGGACGAGTTGTTCTGGATAACCTCGCTGATGTCGTTGATACCCTTGGTTGCCTGCTCGAGGTCATCAGCCTGCGCTGTCGAGTCGAGCGCGATTTCCTTGACCAAATCGGCAGCCTGCTTGGATTTTTCGGTAACGTTGTCGATTGCACCCGCAGCGTCGCGCGCGATTACGATTGACTTGCCGACAGCTTCAAGCGTGCTGTCGATGATTGCTCTCGTGGAGTTTGCGGACTCGGCGGATTTTGCCGCGAGAGTTCCGACCTCGGTTGCCACAACAGCAAAGCCCTTTCCGGCTTCACCCGCGCGTGCCGCTTCAATAGACGCGTTGAGCGCGAGAATGTTCGTCTGGAACGCGATGTCCTCGATTGCCTTGATAACCTTTGCGATATCCTCGGACTTCTTCTCGACAATATCCATCGCGTCGATAAGATTTTGCATCTGAACCGTCTGTTCCTGCATAATATTCGCGCAGTCAAGGCTGATTTCGGACGCAGAGCGCGCGTTTTCAGCGGTTTTGTTGACGTTCTCGCTTATTCCGGTAACCGTCGAAGAAAGCTCGTCGATTGTCGCAGACTGGCGCTGAGTACCCTCGGCAAGAGCCTGCGTGCCGCTTGCCATCTGCTCCGCACCGAGCGAAACGTTGTAGGAGGACTGCGAAACGTTCGAGATAATTTCGCCGAGATTTTCATGGATTTGCGCAAAAGCCTTCTCGATTGACAGGAAATCGCCCATATACGCAACCGACGGCTGCTTTGTGAAATCGCCCTCAGCCATTGACTCGAGCACGCCGACGATGTCCTGAACGTAGGAATTCAGCGTTTGCTTGGACTCGATAAGCTCGCTTGCAAGCTGACCGATTTCGTCGTTGTTGAACTTGAAATTGCGGCTCTCCTTGTTGAGGTCGATGTTCTTGATATCCTCGCACTCGGTGACAAGCGCCGCAATCGGCTTCTGGAAATCCTTCTTCATTACAATCACGAGGATAACCACGGCAACTCCCACAAGCACAACGCAAATCGCGACGGTAACCAGAATTGTTCTGACAAGCGCGGAGTTGTAGGCGTCAGCGGAATAGCCAGCGAAATACGCGCCGATAATGTTGTCGTTCACGTCCCTCATCGGCTCGTAGTGAACGAAATACTGGTCGCCGTTAATCTTTGTGCGGTCTTGGAAAACCTTGCCGTTTTTGATGCTCTCCCAGACAGCCGCGCCCATTTTCTGTCCCGTGATACGTTTTCCCGAGTCATCGAGAATGGTTGTGTTAAAGCGAACATTGCCGAGGAAAAGCGAGATTTCGCAGTCGGTCTGCGTTTTCAAATCATCGACAAAGCTTGTCTTTTCAAGGCAGGTTCCGACAAGGAAAGAGTAGCCGCCCATATCCTCGGTCAGATATGTAAGAATAAGGTCTTCGTTATCGACCGAGTACATACCGGTGCCGGGTTTGAAATTATCGGGAAGCTCGGCGTTGTCGGTTTTCCAAACAATCTCATCTTTTACGATAAGCGCGAGAAAATCGTATTCATCGCGCCTGTCGCTTTCCCACCACGTTTTCATCTGTTCGGTATCCTGCGTCATTCCGTGCGCAGCGACAGTCTTGCTGAGGAATTTCAGATCCTTAATCTCAGATTTAATCTCGCTCGCGATGGTATCCGTGCCGCTCTTTACCAGCGTAAACGTTGTATCACTCATATTCATCGTGTACATAAACGCCGTAATCGTGACGGAAATTGCAACCGTGA
>SFLN01000162.1 GCA_004554555.1 [Eubacterium] saphenum
CTTACCCAAATATGATTTGGATGATCAACACGAAACTCACGATTAAGGAGGTCTTGCTTTTTGCGCTGCTGTGCTTTATAAAGCTTCTTTGCATCCGTGCGAACACTATGCAGGCCAAGCTCTTGCATAATGGCTGATATGTGTTTTTTGCTGACATGCAGACCATTTGAGATCAAGATTGTGCGAATCTTTTCCGCACCGTAACGCTGCTCGCTGTCATCAAAGATTTGCTTGACTTTCAATGCAAGCTGTGCTTGTTCGCTTTCATATTTACTGCGGTCAGCACGACGGAAAATATGATTATAAAATGTGCCTCTGGCAACATCCAATGCCTCGCACAACTCATGAACGCTGTAAACCTTCACGGGAAGAGCCTTGCCTTTAAGCGTCATTTCTTCCTTGAACCGAGCGTCAATTCTGTCTTTCAGCCGCTCGTAAAGAGCCTCGCTTATAAGGATTTCTCCGCCCGCAGCCTTTGCCTCGAGCCTTGCTGCTGTGTTTACCGTGTCGCCAATTGCCGTATAGTCCATTCGGATTTCACAGCCGATATTTCCGACAACCGCTTCACCGCAGTTCAGACCTATTCCGAAATTCACGCTGTTTCCATATCGCTCCTGCAAGCGCTTTCCGAGCGTTTCTCCGCAGTTTCTTATATCAACCGCCGCGCAAACCGCCTTGAAAAGATAATCCGGAAGGTCGGTCGGAGCGTTGAAAACCGCCATTGCCGCGTCACCGATAAACTTATCCAGCATTCCGCTGTGACGGAAAACACATTTTGTAACTTCCGAGAGAAACTCGTTGAGGATTTGCGAAACTTCCTCGGGCGCCAGCTTTTCGGACATTGTCGTAAAACCGCGTATATCCACAAACAACACGCAAACCTCGCGCTTTTCAACGCCGAGCGTAAAGTCGTATTCTTCGTCCTTTGAAAGCTGTTTTATAACCTGCGGCGCAAGATATTTTTCAAAGCTCTGCAAAATCCGCTTTTTGCGCAGTGTTTCCTCGATATATTTTTCAACGAAAATCGCCGCGGCAAATATTCCCGCAACAATCAGCGGATAAATCAGCGTTATTGTTATCCCGCAGCGCGAAAGGATAAAGCCCGCGCCGATATCCGCGATAATCAGCCATACTACCGAAAGCACAGCCGGATACATTTTCATTTTCCGCGCTGTGAAAACGTAAATAAAAACAAGCAAAGCCGCAATTACTGCGTGAACCGCAACGGGCGCTCTCTGAGATGTTTTTCCCAGCATAAGCGCGCGGACAATATTCGCGTTCAGCTCAACGCCAAACATATCGCGCGCTCTGTCTGCGGGTGTGTGGAACGAGTCCTGCATTCCCGCAGCAAAAGCTCCCACCATAACGATTTTGTCTTTGAAATTGCGTTTATCAACGCTCCCCGACAGCACGTCCTTCAGCGAAAAACGCTGAAATTCGCCCGGCTTTCCCGAATAACCGAACAAGACCTGATTGCGCGAATTTGTCTGCGGGAAAACCGCTTCTTTTCCGAGAGATTTTTGATATTGCCGATAGATTTGCGCGGCAAAGCTGTATCTTTTTTCACCTTCGAACTCCTCCCAGAGCTGCGCCGAACGAACAAATCCATCGCGCGACAGCTGAGCGTTCGCAAAGCCGGAATTTACCACATTATCGAGCGCGGCAAACGGGTGCTCTTCCATTTCGATATTCCACGCGTCATAGTTCTGAGCACCGTCCGCGTATATCGTTGTTCCGCGATAAACAAAATTTGTCGCTGTAACAGCGTTATGTCCCGAAAGCGATTTCACAAGATGATTGTCTGTTTCTTCGTCCGTTTCTCCCGAAAAAACTATATCAAAAGCAAGAACCGCAGGATTGTTTTCTTCGTCATACAAAAAATCCGCAAGCTGCGCGCAACGCTCACGCGACCACTCCGAAAACGCGCCGTATTCCGCGAGCGTTTCTTCGTCTATTGCAACGATAACAATCTCATCGCCTGTGCCGTTCATCTGCGAATAAACCGCGTCGCAGAGCATTGAATCAAGCTCAAAAAACGGCTCCGTAACAACAAGAAGCGCAGTCAGAGCTGCCGCAAGAAGCGGAACGATAAACTCTAAGATTTTTTTAGCAGTTTTTTTCATAATCACACATTTTTCTCATCAAGACATTTTTCAAGATAGTCAACCAAACGGCGCTCGATTTTTCCGTCTGCCGCCATTTCGTGCATAATCGCAAACGCTTTTTCCTTCGGCATCGGTTTTTTATACGGGCGGTCCGTCGCAAGCAGCGCGTCGCAAATGTCCGAAACCGCAAGAATACGCACTTCAAGGCACAAATCCTCGGCAGTCAGCCCATAAGGATAGCCTTTTCCGTTCAGACATTCGTGGTGCTGCGCCGCCCATTTTCCCGCGTTTTTGAACGAGCTGTTGAAGTGAACCTTTTTGAGAATTTCCTCGGTCATCAACGCGTGGCTCTCCATTATTTTCCGCTCGCTTTCGGAGAGCGTTCCGCGCTTGATTTTCAGCAATTCCTTTTCTTCTTCGGTGAAAAATTTGATTATTTCACCGTTTATATCATAGGAATACTCAAACATTTCATCAAGCCGCGAAATCATCTCATCGTCAAGATAACCCGTAAAATTCACCTCGGGAATAAACTCCGCGCAGTCATTCACGCGCTCCGAAACAGTATTGAATTCGCTTTCGGTTATCTGATTTTTCAGAAAAGCAATCTCCGCACGCAGCTTTATTTCGCGCAGTCTGCTCATTACCGTTTCAAATTTATCGCCAAGCCGAGTTGCTTTATTCATAACGGACTTTGGAATAACCAGCTTTCCTATATCGTGAAGCAGCGCGGACATTATAAGCTGATTTCTGCGTTCCTCATCGAAATACTCGGATTCTTCTCCCCTTTCGTGGAGTTGAT
>SFLN01000163.1 GCA_004554555.1 [Eubacterium] saphenum
TCGTATGCAAATCGAAGCAACCGCAAACAACGACTCCATTATCACCGGACCAAGCGCGGTTGTGCTGAAGTGGGAAATTGACAAGATTATCCCCACAACCAGCTTCAAATCGCTCGGTATTGCCGATGAAAACGGAAAAAACCTCGATAACGAGGATATCAGCAGCAAAACCTATTTCCAAGAAGCGCTTGCCGGAAACACCTACATTTCCGCGCCCGAAGTAAGCTCCGACGGCTCAACCGTGATTATAACCTCAACTCGTATCCGCACGGGCAAAGTGCTGTACGGCGCGCTTGCCTCCGACGCGCTTTCCGACTGCCTTAACGCGGATTCGCTCGGCGAGGGCGGAATTGTCTACGTTATCGACAAAAACAAGACCATTATGGCAAGCTCCGATGTTTCGCAGGTGGGCGCGCAGCTTCCCTTCGACGGAGATTTCAAGGTTGGTTCGAGAAATCTTGACAACAATATGTACGGCAATTTCAATACCATTGACGGTACGGACAACTGGGGAATTATCGTTGTCGGAAACCTCACCGACGCACACTCGGTTGTTCAGAACTGCTTGATGATAAGCATTCCCGTGAGCCTTTTCCTCCTCAGCCTTGCTATCATCATTTCACTTATAATAAGTAAGCTAATTGTCACTCCCATCAAGCGCACAACCGACCGCCTTGAAAAGTTCTCCGAGGGAGATATTATGTCGCCTGTCGAGGTGTTTGCGAGACGCGATGAAACCGAAAATCTGTCCGTCGCGCTGAAGCACGTCTGCGACGAAATGAGCAAATACGTCACCGATATTACCGAAACCACAAGCGCGATGTCCGAGGGAGATTTCGCGTATGAGGAAAAAATCACCTATCTCGGCGACTTCGAGGCAATTCCGCAGTCGTTCACCAAAATCCACGAAATGCTCAAGGAAACGATTGACAAGCTGAACGAAACCGCGAACAGCGTGCAGTCCGGCTCCAACCAAATCGCAAACGGCGCGCAGGTTCTCGCCGAGGGCACAACCCGCCAGGCAACCGCTGTCGATGAGCTTTCGTCCACTATTGTCGGTATCTCAAATGCGGTCAACAACACCGCGAAAAACGCCGACAACGCAAGCGAACTAAGCAGCAACTGCTCGGAGCTTATGCGCAAGCAAGATGAAGCGATGACAACGCTGCTCGGCGCGATGAACACGATTGAGCAGAAGTCCGAGGCAATCTCCAAGGTTATCAAGATGATAGAAGATATCGCGTTCCAGACAAACATTCTCGCGCTCAATGCGTCTATTGAAGCGGCAAGAGCGGGCGCTTCGGGAAAAGGCTTTGCGGTTGTCGCAACAGAGGTCGGAACGCTTGCGGCGAAGTCCGCCGAGTCCGCAAACTCAACCAAGGAGCTCATCGTTTCCACGCTCGAAGCGGTTCAGACAGGTTCAAATCTTGCGAAGCAGACTGCGGAGTCCATCAGAAACGTAACCGAAATTTCCAACCAATCCGCAGCGCTTGTCAAGAACATTGCCGAAGACGCGGACAAGCAGTCCGAGGCGCTCAAGCAAGCAACACAGGGCATCGAGGACATCTCACAGGTTATCCAGATGAACTCGGCGACCGCGGAAGAATCGGCAGCGTCGTGCGAGGAGCTGAGCGCGCAGGCGCAAATCCTTGCAAGCCAAATCGCACGGCTAAAAGCGTAAATCGATATACAAAACCTCCCCGAGGCGCTGCACAAACGCTTCGGGGAGGTTTTTTGCCTAAAACGGGAGGAGCTGTTGTTAATCGGCGCTGAATACCCGTTTCACCAACGAATTTTCTCCGGCTTTCCCTTGGCCATTTCGCAAACCGTGTCGCACAAAATGTCGATATTCTCGGCGGAGTGCGAGGCTATCAAAATCGTTTTGCCATGTGCTTTCAGGTCAAGCAGATACTCGCGCATATCCGAAACGCCGTCCTTGTCAAGACCGTTCATCGGCTCATCGAGAACCAGCAAATCGGGATTCCCCATTATCGCCTGCGCGAGATGTTCTTCAACGGTCATCACCTTTTCGGGGTGAACTTCAAAGTCGTCAATCAATTTTACGGCATAACACTCGGAAACGGCAGGCACGGGAAAACAAATTGCGCCGCAGCAAGTGAGAAAATTATCCTTACTTTCTTGGATACCTTTCACAAAATATTTGCGGTCGGTTCTTGGCGAAAATGCCGGAAAAATCGATTTTGTTGCACTTTTGTTGCACTTATTAATATATAATAATTACAACGGTTAACAAAATTGTTTAAAAACTTGAGATATATGATGAAAATTCACAAGAAAATTTTGATTATCGCGGGAGCGGCGCTGCTGATTTTGGGAATTTCGGCGGTTTTTCTCCTCACGCGAAGCAGCACGCCGCAAGGCTCGGTTTCATCAGCAGCGGACGTTTCCGAGGAAAAACCGCCGTTGTCAAAGGCAACGCTGCTGATTTATATGTGCGGGAGCTCGCTTGAAACAACGGGCGGCGCGGCTTCGGCAAATATTCGGGAGCTGCTCGGAGCGAGGGTTGACGACGGTGTGAATATCGTAATCCAAACGGGCGGTGCGCGAAAGTGGCGCGGATTTGATATCCCGAGCGATAGACTTGCGCGCTATTCCGTTCAAGGCGGCGAGCTCGTCGAGGTCGGCGAAACCGCGCTCGCAAATATGGGTGAAGCGAAAACTCTCGCGGATTTTGTGCAATGGGGAACGCAAGCCTATCCCGCCGAGGAAACCTCGCTTATCTTGTGGAACCACGGCGGCGGCTATATCAAGGGCGCGTGTTTTGACGAGAATTTTTCGGGCGACTCGCTCACGGTGACGGAAATTGCGGCGGCGCTCTCGGCGTGCAATTTATCGCAAAAATTCGCGTTCATCTGCTTTGACGCGTGCAAA
>SFLN01000164.1 GCA_004554555.1 [Eubacterium] saphenum
TTTCTATGCCTCATGCACGGAAAGTTCGCACGATTTCGCGCAAGTAAACTCCGGCGCAAACCCTAAAAAAGCTCTGCCTGTGGTGATAGACGACCTGCATTTGCTCTTTAACGAGGAAAATCGCCGCGAGGTTATCGAGCTTACAAAACGCGACGATATCTGGCTTATTCTGATTTCGCGCAGCAATGTGCCTGCTTGGCTTCGTGACGCGTACATCGAGCGCAATTTTATCCTCATCTCCGAGGAGGATTTGGGGCTCACCTGCGACGACATCAACGAGTATCTCCAGCACGAGCACCTGGAGGTTTCCGAAAGCGAAATCAAAACCATTGTTGAAAACAGCGAGGGCAACGGGTATGTGGTGAAATACGCGCTGGTTGAGGTGCTGAACGGGAATGCTGTCAACAAGGAGCAGGTTGAAAAAATCCGCGAGTCATTTATTTTCTCGCTTACCGAAAAGGTGATTCTTTGGCTTGAACCCGAGGTGAAGGAGCTTCTGATGAAGCTGTCGCTGGTGGAGAGCTTTGACATCGAGCTTGCAAAGGTTCTGACCGGCGACAAAAATGTCGGCAGGGTTATCGAACGCGCTTACGAAAGCGGCAATTTTATGCGGAAAAACTCGGAGAGCTATACCTTCCGCAGACCTATGCAGAAAGCGCTTTACGCTGAGCTTCAGCGCTGCTATTCGCACGAGCAGATTGACGGTTTTATCAGAAATATCGCGCTGTATTACGAAATGGACGGCAACGAAATAAAGGCGCTTGAGTTTTACGCGAAGTGCAGCGATACCGATAAAATCCGCGATATGCTTGTCAGAAACGCGAAAACGAACCCAGAAATGGGTTATTTCTACGAGATGCGCCGGTATTATCTGATGCTTTCGGATAAGTATATCGAAAGCGAACCGTGGCTTATGATATCAATGTCGCTGCTTTACTCGGTGCTGATGAACATCGAAAAGAGCGAGTTCTGGTACGGCAGGCTGAAGGAACGCCTTGCGGAAGCAAAGGGCTCGGAGAAGCGCGAAATTCAGGTGGGGCTTGCGTATCTTGACATTGCGCTCCCGCACAGGGGCAGCGTGAACACGCTCGAAACTATCAAAAATCAGTACATTTTGATGAGGGAAAAGTCGTGTACGTTCCCCGAGCTTTCCGTCACGAGCAACATTCCGTCAATGATTAACGGCGGTAAGGATTTCTGCGAGTGGACGAAAAGGGATAGGGAGCTTTTGCGGACAACCGGAAAGGTTCTCTCAACGGTTCTCGGCTCTCACGGAAAGGGTTTTGTAAGTCTTGGGCTTGCGGAGAGCTTCTACGAAAAGGGCGGCGACTCCTACGAGATTTCAAATCTGATTTCAAAGGCGAAAAACCAAATCGAAGCGGGCGACGGAAACTACAATATGATGTTTGTCGCGATTGGACTTCAGGCAAGGCTTTTCCTGATAAACGGCGAGATTTCCGAGGCAAGAGAGCTGGTTGAAGGCTTTCGCGAGCGCACGGAAAAAACCAAGCTCATTTTCAAGCTCGGGAAAAATATCAACGCCTTGTTGTGCAGAATCTCGCTCTATGAGGGCGATTACGGCGCGGTTAACGATTGGATTTTGAAAGAAGCGCCCGATGAAAACGAGTTTTTCGTGCTGTACCGCTATCAATACCTCACGAAAATCCGCTGCTATATCGCGCTTGAACGGTACGCGCCGGCGCTTGCGCTGATTGACAGGCTTTCCGATTACGCCCAACTTTGCGACAGAAAGTATATTTCGATGGAGCTTGCCATCTTGAAATCAATCATAAAATTCCGCAAAAAATCCGACTGGAAGGACGATTTTACGACGGCTCTCCGCAAAATCAAGGAGTACGATTTTATCAGAATTGTTTCCGAGCACGGAGCGGCTGTTTATCCGCTTTTGGACGCGGTTCGCGAGGAGTTTTTGTCCGATGGGAAAACTGCCGAATGGTTCGGGGAAATGCTTGATGAAACGCGTAAAATTGCGCTTCGTTATCCCGTTTATCTCAAAACGGAAATCGTAAATCTTCCCGCGCTCTCGGAAACTGCCGTAAAAATTCTCAAAATGCAGGCGGAGGGTATGACGCTCAAGCAAATCGGCGAGCGCCTTGGCATAACCGAGCGCACGGCGAAATTCCACGCGCAGGAAACATACAGAAAGCTTGGTGTGAACAGCCGCACGGAAGCAATTCTTGCGGCGAAAAATCTGAATATAATTTAGAGCGGGCAATTATCACGGAACTGCCGGTACTATTTGAACAAAATCAGATTAGGAGTAATTTTATGAGCTTTGAAATATCAGCCGAACAGGTTTATAAGGACTACAAAAACAAGGTGTTCGGCTACATATTAAACAGAATACATAATTACGCCGAAGCCGAGGATTTGACGTCCGATGTTTTTGCGAAAATTGTCGGGCACATCGACAGCTACAATCCCGAAAAAGCGTCCCTTTCAACGTGGGTTTTTGTCATCACGCGAAACACGCTCATCGAGCATTTCCGAAAGCATCGCATAACCGAGGATATCGAGGAGCAGCAGATTCCCGTCACCGACGAGCCTGTCGAAAAAATCGTGATGGAAGAACAGCAGGAGCTGCTTGCGAAAGCGCTTTTGGAGCTGCCCGAGAAGCTGCGCGATATCATCGTTGCGCGGTATTATTACGGGTACAGATTTTCCAAAATCGGCGAAATGATGGACATTTCCGAGGCAAACGCGAGAGTTTCTCACGCAAGGGCGCTTGCAAAGCTGAAAGAAATAATCGAAAATCTGTAAAAACGCGGGAAATGTTAGATACACTGTTACAATTTGAAAATTTCGCCGTATAAACAGATGAAAACAAAAATCCAAGCGGTTTAGAAAGGATAAGTATTAT
>SFLN01000165.1 GCA_004554555.1 [Eubacterium] saphenum
GACGTTCAGGCAAACAGAGTGTTCACGCTTGGCGCTGACGCGCGCGAATTCTATGAATTTATCGGCTGGAAATACTCGCTCAGCAACGTCTTCTATCGTCTGACCGACGAAACCGGCGCTTTCACCGAGGAAAAATGGCACGTGCTTTCCGGCGTCGAAGCCGTTCCTGTGTGGCGCTCGATATACAACATCGCCGAGGACGGCAGCCTTGCTGGGCTTACCGATTACGGCATTGCAAACTACACCGAAATCACCGTTCCGAGCGTCGTCGAACTTACCGACGAAGAAAAACTGACGGTTTCCAAGGTTACCGTTACGCAAATTGCGGCTAACGCTTTCGAAAACTGCGCGTTCCTCACCAAAGTTACCTTGTCCAACGACATCGTGACTATCGGCGAAGCGGCGTTTGACGGCTGCGTAAATCTTGCGGAATTCGTTATCGGCACCGAAAACGCGGGCGTCAGCCTTTCCAAGCTAACCGAAGTCGGCGCCAACGCTTTCAGAAACGCTACGGCTTTGGAAGCTATCGCGTTCCCTGTTACGGTTTCCGCTTACGGCGACAGCGTGCTTTCGGGTTGCAGCGGTCTTAAAGAAGTGTCTTACAACGGCAATATGGCGTTCGGCAAACTCTTCGGTTCGGACTCGTACGAAAACAGCTACTCGGTCATTCAGAACGGCGTGAACTACTACGTTCCGAACGTTCTGGTCAGCATTAAGGTTACCGCGGGCATAAGCAAAATCGCAAACTACTGCTTCGCAAATCTTACGAAGGTTGAAAACATCACCTATCCGGACACCGTTACCAGCATCGGCACCGCGGCGTTCGAAAACAGCGGCATAACCGCAGTTGACTTTACAAACATTATATATATCGGCGCAAACGCATTCAGCCACACAAATCTTTCGTCGGCAACGCTTTCCGACAAACTCGAGGTTTGGGGCAGCGGCGCGTTCAGCTTCTGCGAAGCGCTTACAAGCGTCGTTATAAATCATAATCCGTCGGAAATCCCGTCCAGCCTGTTCGAAGGCTGCAAAGCCTTGACGAGCGTTGAGGGTGTGGACAGCGTTATCCGCGTCGGCAAGGCCGCATTCAAGGATACAGCGCTTACCTCGTTTGCAACCGTCAACAACGTGGTTGCGGTCGGCGACTATGCGTTCAAGGGCGTAACGAGCCTCGCAACCGACGGCTTTACGAAGGTTGCCAGCATCGGCATCGAAGCTTTCGAAGCAACGGGCGTTATCGGTCAGGTGTTCTACAAGGCTGCGGACGCAAGCTCCGTTATTCCTGACGGCGTGCTGTACGTCGCGCCTCAAGCGTTCAAGGGCCTCGCGGTAACAAGCGTAGCTATCCCTGCTTCCGTCATCGAAATCGGCGAAGGCGCGTTTGAAAACTGCACGAGCCTTGCTTCCGTAACGTTTGCTGCGGCCGCAAGAATAAGATACATTTTGCCGAGAGCGTTCTACGGCTGCACGGCGCTTAACGGCTTCACCGTTCCGACGTCGGTAGTTCAGATCGGCTACGAAGCGTTTGCATCGTCGGGACTTCAGACAATAGATCTTGCCGCGGCAACAGGCCTCAGAGTGGTTGGCGACAGAGCGTTTGCTTACTCCAAGCTTTCCGCAATAGTGCTGCCTGAAAGCGTCAGGTCGCTCGGCACCGAAGCGTTCAGAGGCGTCGTAACCCTTTTAAGCGCAAACATCGGCTCGCTCACCGCTATCCCTGACGGCACCTTCAGAGGCTGCTTGAACCTTATCGATTTCACCATAAACGAAACCATCGTTTCCATCGGCAACAAAGCATTTGCCGAAAGCGGTATCGTGAAAGTGACAGTCAACGGCATGTCCGATGAGGAAGACAAAAGCGCGCTGGCAAAAATCGGCGAATTCGCATTCGAAAACGCAGAAAAGTTTACGGGCTTTGTCAGAAACGAATACACCAGACAAAAAAAGGATGCGGAAGGCAACCCTGTTTATGAAATGGAAGCCGACGGCGTTACCCCGAAAAAGGACGCAGACGGAAATCCTATTCCTGTTACGGAAACCGTTTCCGGCGGCAGGGGACTTCCTGAAAAAGTCGAAAACGTAGGCAGCGGAGCGTTCAAAGGCAACGTCAAACTTGCGGAGTTTGCGGCAACGGGACTTAAGAAACTTGCAGACAATCTGTTTGCGGGTTGCGAGGCCTTGGAAGAAGTCAGAATCGGTCAGGTTACCGAAATCGGCGACTACGCGTTCTATAACTGCAAAGCGCTCACCGACATCTACTACGGCCCGGGCGACAAGGCTGTTATTAACAAGTTCGGCGCAAGCCTTGCTTCCATCGGCGACAGCGCGTTTGAAAACTGCGTGAACCTGTTCGATCAGAACATCAATTCCTCGCTTACGGCACTCACCGAAATCGGCAACAAAGCGTTCTACGACAACAAGCTCATCACCGCTTTGGAAATTCCGCAAAAGGTTACCGTGATCGGCAGCGAAGCTTTCAGCGGCTGCAGCTCGGTGTCCACGCTCACTTTCCAGGAAGGCTCCGCGCTCACCACGATCGGCTACGAAGCGTTCCGCGGCTGCAGAGGTATCACCGAAGTTAAATTCGGCGACACGCTGTCCGTCATCGAAAGAGACGCGTTCGGCGGTTGCTCCTCGCTTGTAACCATCGTTTTCGGCAAGGGTATCACCTCCATCGGCGCAAGAGCGTTCGCAGGAATCAAAGCAAACGCGAAGGTCAAATTCGTGGGCGAAAAAGCTCCTATTCTGGACGCTAACGCTTTCGACCAAGACGCAGAACTTTCGGTCAAATGGCTGTACGAAGAAGCGTACAAATCCACCGAAGGCTGGGCAGGATACAACGTGGTTGTGTACTACGAAGTCTAAATCAAAAAC
>SFLN01000166.1 GCA_004554555.1 [Eubacterium] saphenum
GACCTGCACGAAGCTCAGATAAGCCTCGTCGAGCTGTGAATTCGTCGAGTTGAGTCCGTAATACATATCGAGCTTCTCATCGCCGAGAGTCACAACCGGAAGTTCAACGCATGACGCTGCGAAGGCGAGCTTGATTTCTTCTAGGGGTAATTGTATTCTGTTGTTTTCTTGTTTCATTTTTCGTCCTTTCCAACAAGCTCCGATTACTAACAAAATTATATCATCATTTGACCGACTTGTCAAGAATTTCCCGCGAAATGCATATGATTTTGACGCGAACGGTTAAATCGAGAAAAATGCATAAAAATCCCGCGCGGTTTTGGACTGCGCGGGATTGTTTTTTGTGCCGGCGAACGTTATTTTTCGTGAAATTCCGCAGAGTGATACGGGATAACGCGCTTGAAATCGTTGCTCTCGGACAGCTGCTTGAACTCCCTGTAATTTTGGTGAACGGGATATCGCACGAGCTTCATTTTGCCACTTTGTATAAGCGTTTCGCTGAAAGAACCGCTTTCAACCGTGCCGGTCATCACGCCGAAGCCGCCGTCCTCGGTTAATCTGCGGGCAATTTCGCGCGAGCGCTCCGAGCGCAGCTGCACATCGCTCAAAAACAGTATATCGTAGCGGCTCGGGTTGTACTCAAATGCGGATAAATCCGTGATTTTGTACCAGTACGGGTTCTCCCGAGCCGCACGAAGCTGCTCCAAAAAATGCTTGTCGCCGCAGCAGAAATATTCGGGTAAATTCTCCCGCAGCAGCTTCAGCAAATCCGTTCCCCTGCCGTATTTCGGGACGGGAAAAAACAGCGGTATTTCGCGAAGCGGGTTCGGGAAAAGAGGTACGCAAGCGGCGCTGCGATAAGCGTTGAAACGATTACCACAAGCAGTCCCAGCAGCAGCGAATTCAGTATCATCTGCAAATTTTCGCTTTCCGCAAGCGTCTGCCAGGCTGCCGCGAAATCAAGGCTGCCGTCTTTTATGACAGCCTCGGCAAATATCATTATCAGCGGGCAGACAATCAGAACAAGCAGCGCTGCGGCGATGATTATCAGCGGAATATACTTTTTGCAGCCGATTGTTTTTTTCATAAATTTCTCCGATTAGCGGCAGATTTCGTTAATCTTTTTCGCGGACTCCGAAGCGATTTCCATCATCTTGTTCCAATCGCACTCAATCTGCGGGATATCCTCAAGATTGGTTCTTCCCTCGCATTTAACGTCGCTGCGACCGGGGAGCAGGTATGCTTTGGCAACAAGCTGCTGCGCTTCATCGGTGAACAGATAGTCGATGAAAGCCTTTGCGTTTTCAACGTTCGGAGCAGTGTTCATAATCATAGCGGGGCGCGGATTTACCACGGTTCCGCCCGCAGGATAGTAGATAGCAAGCGGCTCGCCCTTTGCGATTGAGGAGTACGCGTTGTAGTCAACGCCCGCGACAAGCGCGCCGACCTCGCCTGTTGTAACGGCTTCGAGAGCAGCCTTGTTTGCGCCGGGAACAATCATTCCGTTTGCCGCCATACCCTCAAAAGCGTCCCAGCCGTACTTGTTCACAAAGCCCGCCACAAAGTCCTTACAAGCGCCGGATTTCTCGGGGTCGGGGATTGCGAGAGTGCCCTTGAACTGCTCGCCCGAAAGCTCGCTCCAGTCAGCGGTCATCTCGGGGATAATCGTGGTGTTGTAGATAATACCAACCGCAGACGCGCTGTAACCGAACAGCGTGTTGTCCTCGTCAATCCAGCCCTTGACAATCTTGTCGGCATTTGCGGGCGTATAGGACATAATCTTCCCGTCAGCCTTCATCGAAAGCCCGTCCGACCACGAAGCAAGGATTACCACGTCGGCAACGGGATTTGCTTTTTCTGCTTCAAGGCGGGCGAGAATTTCACCTGTCGTACCCTGGAAAACCTCAACCTCAACGCCGGTCTTTTCCTTAAATCCTGCGGCAAGCTTGTCCGAAAGACCTGCGGGTGAAGGCATATAAACAGTCACCTTGCCGCTGAGAGAGGTGCTCTCCGTAGAGGTTGAGGACTCGGTTGAAGAGCTGCTTTCTGTCTTTGAAGAAGATGTACTTGTTGAGGAGGATTTCGATGAAGAGGAGCTTGTGGAAGAACCCGAGGTTGTGCTGCCCGAGCAGCCCGCAAAGCTAATACACATAATTCCGGCAAACACTGCCGCAAGCATTTTTTTAATTTTCATAACGTTATTCCTTTCTTGTTTGAAATCAGAATGTAATCATATCCGATTGTTTTATGTAAATGGAAACCTTTGTTCCCACCTGCATTCGTTTTGGCGACAGAAATGTCCAGACATTCCCGCCGTGTTTAAGCTGAACCTGATAGCTGCCGCTGTCCACCGTCAAGGAGGTTGTGCGGATAACATTTTTCTCCTTGAATGATTTGGTTATGCCGGTAAGTGTGATTTTCATTTTCATCTCTCCTTACAACAATCTTCTATTAATTTAACATATTGTGTGTAAAAAATCTATCGCATTTTCGTTAAATCCGGGTTAAGTCTTGCTAAAAAAATGCCCTCGAATTAAATCGAGAGCGAATTATTCTATCGAAGATTTAGGTGACGAAAAAGTTGATTTCAAGCAAAATTCGCCCCTAGTACAAACCAGAGGCGAAATGGAATATATCAAAGCAAGATTTACGCACAACCCGCGGCTTTTTGTGATTTCGTGCACCGGCGACATCGTGTCGCCTGCGAAAATTAAAAAAACGCTGAAACTCAGCAAATCGGGAATCAGTTTCTCGCCGGACGATTACGGCATGGGCTAGTCAAACATCAAGCGCGTAGTATCGCTTCCGCTGAAAATAGTCAAGCTTGACAAAGCGTTTGTGGACGAGATGAACGACTGGGCGTACAAGCTT
>SFLN01000037.1 GCA_004554555.1 [Eubacterium] saphenum
CAATAAGACCGATTGCCCAAATGACAAGCATAGCAATACCTATCGGAATAAACAATGAATCTTCTGCCCATTCTTTTGTGCCCGGCTTCTCAAGCCATAATGCTGATGTGAATAAGATAGAAAAGAATAGCCAGAACACGCTAAAAATGCCGTATGCTATTCCGATGATAACCTTTTTCATAAGAGCACACTCTCCTTAACAATCCCTATTTCCCGCTCCGTTCATTATACCGCAGTCCCAGAGAAAATCGCGCAAAATCCGAGAAATTCACCGATACATCGCAAGCTCAATGCTGTCCATATACTGCCCGAGGGACATATTGAACCGCTGATAATCAGCCACTTTAAACTCGTCCGTCGCTCCCGCAACCGATACGCTCACGGCGTTTGTCTGATTGTAAAACGTTATCATCAGCGGCACTTTAATAATCCTCGACATTCCGCGGACAACCAAATCCCGCGCTTCATCGAGATGAAGAACGTCCTCCTTCGACGATACCTCGACCGCTTCCCCGTCAACCAGAATTTCCAAGCCGTCATAATAATCGAAAATCGCACTCGCCGCCTTGCAGATATGCTCCCAGCCAACCTTGTACGTCAAATTCCACCTCGACAGCAGCCAGCCGTTCTCCTCTTTCACGCCGATTAACAGCATTTCCTCAATTCTCCTTTTCTTCCTTTTTCTTCCTGAAAACAAACAGCTTGCTCAAAATATAATTCAGCACCAGCACAACGATTGTCGAAAGCACCTTCGCGCCGAATTCGTAGAAGAAATTGTGTATTCCCGTCAAATCAACCAGCAGGAACATTATCAGAATATCCACCGCAAGCGTGAACAGACGCGACGCAAAGAATTTCAGTACCTCGAGGATTACAAGCGCGCCCTTTTTCTTGCTGCGGAACACGATAATCCTGTTTGTGAGGAACGCGAAAATGTTCGCGCAAATCCACGACAGCAAATTCGGCAAAATCGTGTTGCTGTCAACGCCAAAGCCCCGCGTCAGCTCGTAAATCCAGCTCAGCCACCCCGGCACGCTCTCCACATTCGGGAAAAGCGCCCTGAACAGCGCGTAGCTTGCTATTGAGATAAGTGTGGTTCCCGCGCCGAATATTACATACAGAATTATCTCCCTGTTCTCGCCGTAAAACTCCCGCCGTCCCTCGCGCGTTTTCAGCGATTTCAGTATTTCTCCCAATTCTTTTCCTTTGATTTTCACGTCATCATCTCCGAAATTTTTACTACTTTCTATATATTAGCATAGTTTAACAAAAATTGCAATATCTAATCTGCTTTTTTTGTCAAAACTATTGACAGAAATTATTTTTTGAGGTATAATTAAAGTTGTATAGCGTAATATGATTTAGCGCTTATTATTAAATAAGGTTATGCGGCAACCGAAAACGGAGGAAAAATCTATGTCGGATTATATCAGACGGCTGCCCGTTTATCTGCTGCTCGATTGCAGCGGCTCTATGGCGGGTGAACCTATCGAGGCTGTAAAACAAGGAATTAAAACGCTTGTGTCGGAGCTTAAAGGCGACCCGCAGGCGCTCGAAACCGCGTTCCTGTCGATTATCACGTTCGACAGCTCCGCAAGACAAATAAGCCCGCTCACCGAGCTTATGGTGTTTAAGGAGCCGCAGATTTCGGCGGGCGGCGCAACCGCGCTCGGCGGCGCGCTCAAAATTCTCGCGGAGTGCGTTAAAAACGAGGTCCGCACCTCAACCGCAACCCAAAAGGGCGATTGGAAGCCGCTCGTGTTCCTTATGACGGACGGCGCTCCGACCGATAACCTTGACGAGGGTATTGACGCAATCAAGCAGGTGTCCGTGGGCAATATCATCGCTTGCGGCGCGGGTGCAAACGCAAACGCAAACACCCTCAAAAAAATCACCAACAACGTTCTTATGATGAACAACCTCACGGCAGGCGATATGGCGCAGTTCTTCGCGTGGGTTTCGAGCTCCATCAAGGCTTCTTCCAAGAGTATCGACGCAAAGCCCGGCGAGGCTATCGAGCTTCCGCCACCTCCTCAGGGATTTGTTATCGTTCCTTAACCGAAACAAGGTGAATTTATGGACAAAACCGATATCACAAGCGCTCAGCAGCCTTCGGTAACGATTGACGATACCGAAAACAAAAATTCCCCGACAACAACCGCCGAGAACACCGAAAAATCCGATAACAGCGTGGTTTCTGCGGAAACTCAGCCCGAGCAGCAAAAAAGGCTGTCGGATATGGAGGTTATCGAGCATACCGCAAATATCTGGCAATATAAGGAAATTGCTGACGACAAAACCGAGCAGCACTCCGAGTTTCACCAAAAGCGCACGGTTATGCCGTTCGGCGAGATTTTCGGCGCGAGAGTGCGCGGGAAAAAGCACAAGCACGAGGGCACAAACTGCGATGATTTTTTTGAAACCGCAGTAACCGATGACTGCTTTATCGCGGCAGTCTGCGACGGCGCGGGTTCAAAGCGGCTTTCTCGAATAGGCTCACGCGCTGCGTGTGAAACGGCTGCGGCTTTCCTCAAGGATAAGCTCGAGCGGCTTTTCTACGAGCTTCCCGCGATAAAAGACGGGCTGTCCGCGGATTTGCAGTCAACCGAATTTATGGCTGCCTGCGGGAGAATTGCCACGCTTGTCCAGCAGTCCGCGCGAGAGGCTTTTACCGCTCAGCAGGACGCTCTGGCAAAGATTGTCGATGACGAAAATTACGAAAAAGCGCTCGGCAGGAAACCCACACTTTCCGACCTCTCCACAACCTTTCTCGCGGCTGTTGTCGTGCCGCTTGTAATCGACGGTGAAAAGCGGAATTTTATGGCGTGCGTGCAAATCGGTGACGGCTGTATCTGCGCGATTGACAGCACCGCCGACTCCTCCGCGTGTCTGAAGCTGATGGGCGAAGCGGACAGCGGGAAATATTCGGGTGAAACAGACTTCCTCTCCGAGAAAAACACCGACCAAAAGTCACTCGGCGCGAAAACCCGCGTCAGCAGAGGTTCTTCGGATATAATTTTGCTTATGACGGACGGCGTTGCCGATGATTATTTCCCAAATGTGCCGAAGATGAAGCGGCTTTATCTCGACCTCGGGCTGAATGGGATTATCCCGATGAAGGGTGAACTTACCGCGGGCGAGGACCCCGCGCCTATCCGTTTTCACTCGGTGTCGATGAGCAGGCAAAGCGTTGCGCTTCAATACGCGAAACAGCTGCTCTCCGACGACTCAGCCGAAGCCGTGGACGCGCTCTGGGACAAACGCGAGGCGCTGCGCTGTCACTCGCTTGAGGCGTTTCGTATGAACATCGGCGATACACCCGAGGAACGGCTGCGCGTGTGGCTCGACAACTACAACGAGCGCGGCAGCTTCGATGACAGAACGCTTGTTGTTATCAAAACAAATGACGATTAAATGCAGCTTTGGGGGTAAATTATGCTCAGCGGCAGCGTGTTAACCGCCGTTCTCGACAACGGCAGCACAATTGAATATGTGTACGACGCAAACGCGCCGCGCGGCGGTATGAAACACACCTTTTTCACCCCCGACAAGCGCTTTGCAGTGCAGTTTTTCAACAATCCCGCGGACTCGCTCAACCCGCGCCTGCAAGACCGCATAAGAACCATTGTCGGCATCTACAACCCGACTCTTTCCGAAGCGGACGGCGGCGCGCTCGGCAATACCGAAAAAACCGCGGAATATTTCAGACAGCGCTTTTGCTGGCCTGTCGCGATTGTCCGGCAGCCCGAATTCGGGATTGTCTGCCCGACTTATCCCGCGAACTTCTTCTTCGACGGCTCGGCTTCAACGGTGCTCAATCTGAAAGGCAAGGACAAAAAATCAAACTGGTTTACGGGGCGAAACCGCAAGTACCTCGCGCCCGCAGAACGCGGCGATTTCAGAACAATGCTCGGCACGGCGATAAGCCTTTGCCGCTCCGTTCGCAGAATGCACCAGGCGGGGCTTGCGCACTCGGATTTGTCCTGCAACAACGTGCTGATTGACCCGAAAAGCGGCTCTGCCGTGGTTATCGATATCGACAGCCTTGTCGTGCCGAACAAATACGCGCCCGAGGTTGTCGGAACGCGCGGCTATATCGCGCCGGAAGTTCTCGCTTCGATGTGCCTTGACTTCGGTGACCCGAACCGTGCGCTTCCCTGCGTTCAGACCGATTTACACGCGCTTCCCGTGCTGATTTACGAGTATCTGTTCTTCAGACACCCGCTTATCGGTCCCAAAATTTACTCCAACAACAGCGCCGAAGAGGACGATTTCCTCGCGCTCGGTCCTATGGCAACGTTTATCGAAAATCCAAACGATACCTCGAACAGACCGCCCGACCTTGACGTTACGATACAATCGCTGTCAAAGGGCTTGGAAAAGCTGTTTCTGAGAGCGTTTGTTGACGGGCTTCACAACCCCGCCGAGCGTCCCGCCGCTATGGAGTGGGAACGCGAGCTGCTGCGCGCCTGGGACAGGCTCGTGCCGTGCGCAAACCCGAACTGCGAGAAAAAGTGGTTCATTCTGCGCGATGAAAATCAGCCCGTCTGCCCGTTCTGCAAAACGCGGCTTCCCGGGAAAATCATCACGCTGAATTTCAAGAGCGAAATGCGCGGCAAAAAGGGCGTGTTCCGCGATAAATCGCAGGTTGTCGTGTACGACAGAATGCCGCTCTACGACTGGCAGGTGTACGCGAACGTCCACAACGACGAGAAAGCCGACACCACCCTGCGCGCCTATACCGCGTTTTACAACGGAATGTGGCTGCTCGTCAACAGCTCGGTTGAGGGAATGCTCTCGCCGTCGGGAAGGCTCGTTCCTTCGGGCAGCGCAATCGAGCTTAAAGACCGCGCCGTGTTTAGAATGACCGGCAAGGAAAACGGGCTGCTCTGCGAGGTTATGGTGACGTAACTTTACCAAATATGCGGGAATTCCGCTTTATAGAGAAAGGAAAAAGCAATGAAGAAATTCGGACTTACAGACCAAGAGGCTGCCGAAAGCAAACAGAAATTCGGCGACAACTCAATGACGGAAAAAGCCTCCGAGAGCTTTTGGGATAAGCTGAAAGACAATCTCGGCGACCCGATGATTAAAATCCTTATCGTGGCGCTTCTTATCAACGTTGTGCTGGCAATTCTCGGCATAACCGGCGTTATCAAGGAGGGCGCGCCCGAATGGTTCGAGCCGCTCGGCATTTTCATCGCAATCTGCCTTGCGACGCTCGTTTCAACGTTCTCCGAGTACCGCAACGAAAACGCGTTCCAGAAGCTTCAGGAAGAAGCTTCGCGCATTATGTGCAAGGTGTACAGAAACGGCGTTATATCGGAGGTTGCAATTAACGACATCGTTGTCGGGGACGCAATTTTGCTCCAGTCGGGCGACAAAATCCCCGCTGACGGTATCATCATCGACGGCGATATCAAGGTTGACCAGTCGGTTCTGAACGGCGAGAGCCGCGAGGCTAAGAAAACCGCCATTCCGGACGGCTGGACGGATACCGATGACAACATCAACTTCGACAACGAGCACAAGGTGTTCAGAGGCGCTGTCGTTTGCTCGGGCAACGCGGTTATGCAGGTTACGGTTGTCGGCGACAAGTCGGTTTACGGTAAGATTGCAAGCGAGCTTCAGACCGACGACGACCGCGAAACTCCCCTTAAGCTCAAGCTCACCAAGCTCGCAAACGGTATCTCCAAATTCGGCTACATCGGCGGTGTGGCTATCGCAATTGCGATGCTTGCGAAAACCATTCTCTTCGACACCGGCTTCCAGCCGATGAACTTCCTCGCGCCCGGCGGAGAATTTGCGTGGATGGCGCTTATCGAAGCCGTAATTCAGGCGATTATGCTTGCAGTTATCATTATCGTAATGGCGGTTCCCGAGGGACTTCCGCTTATGATTGCTATTGTTTCCGCGCAGAATATGGGCAAAATGCTCAAGGACAACGTTCTTGTCCGCAAGGTTGCGGGTATCGAAACCGCAGGTTCGCTGAACATTCTGTTCTCCGATAAAACGGGCACAATCACCAAGGGCAAGCTCGAAGCAATTAACTTCATCGACGGCGCCGTAAACGAGTACAAGACGATGAACGATGTTAACGGAAAGCTGAAAGAGCTGCTCGCGCTGTCCATTCACAAAAACACGCTTTCCATCATCAGCGGCGAGGGCAAGGAACGCAAGGTTCTCGGCGGAAACGCAACCGAGCGCGCTATTCTCGGCTACGCTGTCGATAACCCGTCAAATGCGGACGTTATCGCTGTCGGAAATATCCCGTTCAACTCCACAAACAAGTACTCCGCAACCCAGGTTGACGGGCAGTATTCGCTTTCGCTTATCAAGGGCGCGCCCGAGAAGATTTTGCAGCGCTGCTCGCACTACTACGATAAAGACGGCAACAAGCAGCCGTTTGATATGGCAGCTCTCAACGCGAAAATCGATGAGCTTGCAAACCGCGCTATCCGTGTTCTCGCGCTGGCAACAAGCGAGGACGCTCTCGGCGAGGACTCGCTCCCCGATGGCAACAACTGGACGCTCGTAGGCTGCCTTGGCATTCGCGATGAGGTTCGTCCCGAATCCGTTACCGCAATCAAAGAGGTTAAGGGCGCGGGAGTGCAGGTCGTTATGATTACCGGCGACCGCAGAGAAACCGCTGTCGCAATCGCAAAAGAAGCCGGTCTTATCGATGACGAAAAGACAAATCTTATGCTCACGTCCGATGAATTGTCGAAAATGTCCGATGATGAAATCAAGGCGAAGCTCAAGGATATCCGCGTAATCGCGCGTGCGCTTCCCTCCGACAAGAGCCGTTTGGTAAGGCTTGCGCAGGAGCTTGACCTCGTTGCCGGTATGACGGGCGACGGCGTAAACGACTCACCCGCGCTCAAAAAGGCGGATGTTGGCTTTGCGATGGGCGGCGGAACCGAAGTTGCCAAGGAAGCGTCCGATATCGTTATCCTCGACGACAACTTCAACTCCATCGACAAGGCTATCCTTTACGGCAGAACAATCTTCAACTCCATCAGAAAGTTCATCGTATTCCAGCTCACAATCAACGTCGCGGCAGTTCTTATCTCGTTTATCTGCCCGCTTATCGGCATCGCGAACCCGCTGTCGGTTATCCAGATTTTGTGGGTAAACCTCGTTATGGATACGCTCGCGGCACTCGCGTTCGGCGGAGAACCCGCGCTCAAGCGTTATATGAACGAAAAGCCCAAGCGCAGAAACGAGCCGATTATCAGCAAGTATATGATGAGCCAAATCATCACGGGCGCAGGCTGGACGTTTATCCTGTCGGTTGCTATGCTGATTTTGGGCAACTACCCCGCAGGCGATGTGAGCTTTCTCGAACAATGGGGACTGCTCCGAGATATCAACATTGAGGGCGAACCGCACGCAATTCTTCACACCGCGTACTTCGCGTTCTTTATCCTGATTGCGGTGTTCAACTCCTTCAACGCGAGAACCGAAAAGTTCAACCTCTTCGACAACCTCGGCAAAAACAGAGGCTTCCTCATAGTTTTCGGCATTATCACGGCAGTTCAGATTGTTATGACCTATGTCGGCGGCGCAATTCTGAGCGGCTGGGGACTGGTTCTTGTTGAATGGGCGCTCGTTCTGGCAATGGCGATTTCGATTATCCCGATTGACCTCATCAGAAAAGCAATCGCAAATTCCATTTCAAAGAAAAACAAGTAAAAAACGCTCGGCTCTTTGAGCTGATGTAATTTAAAGGAGGAAATAGTTATGGCAGTAAATCTTTCCAAGGGACAGAGAGTTTCTCTCGACAAGTCGGTTACAATGGCGAGAATCGGTCTTGGCTGGGATATCAACAAGTACGACGGCGGTCAGGATTTCGACCTTGACGCGTGCGTATTCCTGCTCGGTGCAAACGGCAAGGTTCTCCGCGACGAGGATTTCGTGTTCTACAACAACCTTTCCGCAAGAAACGGCGCTGTTCAGCACACCGGCGACAACCGTACCGGCGAGGGCGACGGCGACGATGAGGCTATCATCATCGATTTCACGAAAATTCCTCAGGAAATCGAGAAAATTGCCGTTACCGTAACAATTTTCGACGCGCAGCAGAAAAATCAGAATTTCGGTCAGGTTTCAAACTCCTATGTTCGCGTTGTCAAAATCGACAGCCCCGACGACCAGAACGGCGAGGAGGTTCTCCGCTTTGACTTGGTTGAGGAGTTTTCCATCGAAACCGCGCTCGTTGTCTGCGAAATCTACCGCTACAACGGCGACTGGAAGTTCAATGCGGTTGCCGCAGGCTATCAGGGCGGTCTTGAAGCGCTTTGCAGAAGCTACGGCGTTAACGTTTAATTTACAGAATAATCCAAATCGGGAGGCGGCGCTTTGAACCAAAATCTAAATCAAATAATTGACGGCGCGCTTCCCGGCGCGGATATAACGCTGCCGGCGGGTGAATTTGAAGGTCCCGTCATCATCGCAAAGCCGCTCAGAATTTCGGGGAAAAATACCACAGTCTGGGCAAAAAAAGGCAGCGTTATCGAGATAAAATCACCCGGAGTTTCAATTTCGGATATCCGCGCGGAGCTTACCGAAAGCAGCGAAACCGACTGCGCAATCAAGGCTTTCTTCCCCGCCGACGCGAAAAATGTCGAGGTTCTGGGAAGCGTGTCGGGATTTGGCGCGGAGGACGGATTTTTTGACGTGCCGCGGACGATAAATCTCGGCGAGTTTCTTGCCGAAGCGGAAAACACGTTTACCCTTTCGGTGAACGTTCCCGAAAAAACCGAGATTTTGTGCGATATCAAGGAGATTTCTATCTCCCCGAAAACCCTGGACAAGGGCAGAAACGACCTCACGATAACGGTAAGCGGTATCTCCGAGAAAACCCTGCTGTACGCGGAAATCCTGTTCAGAACGCGCTTTGTGCGGCGGGTTTACCTTATGGGGAAACCGAAAGCCGACATTCCCGCGGCGGTGAACAAGTGCATTTACACCGCGCCCGAGCGTGATTTCTCGCAGACTGCCGTGCAGCCGACCGCGCTTGCCGAAAGCGATGTTGTTTCGATGACAAATCAGGCAGACAGCGCGCTTCCCGCTCTCGAAATGAAAAAAGGACAGCGGCTGTCGCTTGCGGGGTACTTAGGGACGCGGTTTTCCGTGTGGTTCACCTGCGAAAGACCTGCGGGAATGGACATCGACGCGTACGTTTTTCTGCTCGATGAGCACGAAAAGGCGCTCGGTGACCAAAGCCTGGTGTTCTTCGGGAACGAAAGCTCCCCAAACGGCGAGGTGCGCTTTTTCCCAAAGGATGGGCATATCGAAATCGACCTCGCAAAGGTTGACTATCGGGTGAAAAAAATCACGCTTGTCTACTCGATTTACGCGGGCAGCGAGCGGAGCAATTTCTCGCTTACGAGAAACGCGCGAGTGTCGCTCAGAACCGATTTTGAACGGCTTTCCTTTGTGATGAACGATTTGAAAAACGAAACCACCGCCGTGGCTCTCGAACTCTATCTTTACAAGGGCGAGTGGAAAATTTCCGTTGTCGGAAGCGGCTACAACGACGGTATGGCAAGGCTTTGCAACAGCTTCGGTATTCAAGTTGAAGAATAAACTAAGGGAGAAAATGAAATGGCGTTACGGGAGTTTACGAGATATGTCGGCTATGACAACGCCGACAGCTTTCGGGGATTTCTGATACAGCAGTTTGCGGCTTCACAAAAGGGCGGACTGTTCTTTAAGGAAAAGCTGCCGATGGCGACAACCACCGAGATTTCGGCGGCTTCGGCTTACACGGCGGCAAGCTTCGACAAGGCGGACGATATCAAAAAAGCGCTCGAAATGTGGCTTCACGACGCGAACGTTCCCTGCGACAGCGCGGCGATGGCTGAAATTATGGCGAAGGCTGTCGAGGAATGCGGCGCAAACAAGAAAAATACTTACTTCGTGATTTTGTGCTGGCTGATAAAATATCTCGGCGCGCGCCCGTCAAATCTGCTGTTTATCGGCGCGCCTACGCTCCGCGAGCTGTATTTTCTGCTGATGATGCAGGCGGCGGGGGTTAAGGTTACGCTGGTGAGCTACGGTCTGGACAAGGATTTCGACAAGCTCGCGTTCTCGGACAGAATTGCCGTCAAAACGGGCAAGGAAACCGCGCCGCTCCAAATCGATTTCAGCAAAATCGACCTGTCGCAAGAGGCAAAGCTCGCCGAAATGCACGCCGAGGGCGAACGCGTAAGCGGGCTTGTAAAGCGGCTTTCCACAACCGCTGCGGGCATTTTTGAGGATTTCCTCAAGGACAGAAAAAACCGCGTTATCGCAAACGGCGGCGTTTACACAGAGGACGGCGAAATTCCCGTTTACTGCGCGGCACTGCTTGGATTTGACGAGGACGTTGTGTACACGAATATGCTTGTGAAGTTCAAGGAGAGCTTCGCGGGGCTGAAGAAGCAGCTTATCTTCATCGAGAAAACGCTCTCAAACCCAAACGCGGACGAGGTGAAAGCGCTCGGCACGGTCACGCGAACCGGCACGGAAGCGATGATTGACGCGCTTGCGATGTCGATAAATCTGCCCGGCGACAGAACGCGAACCGCGCTTGCTCAGCGGGCACTGAAAGAGGTGCTCACAAGCCTTGATACCGGCAACCAGACCGTCGTGCTGAACTACGCGAACAAGCTGATAACGTGGCTCTACCGCTGCACTCAGGCGCGAAAATACTCCGTGCGCTATGAGGATATTCCCGTGATTTTGTACTACGGAGATATCTCACAAAGCGAGGTGTATTTCCTCAACTTTATGTCGCGCTGCGGGTTTGACGTGATTTACATCTCCCCCAACCTCAGCAACGCTGAGCTTACCGCTTCCAAAAATCTTGACGCGAGAATGCAGATTTTCAAGCTCCCGCAGTCCCGCGAAAGCGGCACCTATCCCACGAAAGCCGCCAAAATGAAGGTTGCGACCGTGGCTTATTCGGCGGAGCGCGAGCTTGACACAAAGCTCTACGGCGGCGATACGGGAATTTACCGCAATTTCCAGTTCCCGAACAGCCAAAGCGTTACCCTCAAAACAACCTTCGAGGAAATCGATATTTTGTGGAAAGAGGAAGCGCGTTTCCGTCAGGGCTTTTCTACGGCGGGAAATCTGGTTTCCGTGCCGAATGTGTTCGCGAAAATCAGCGGCGTTGAGGACGGTAATCTTGACAAATACTGGGAAGACGTTCGCAAAAAGTTAACTCCCGAAACTATTCTTGTCGAGAAAAAACCGAACGGGAACGAGCAAACGCCCGATTTGTCGGCGTATCGGCAGTTTTACCGAAACGGCGAAATCGACGCGGAAAAGCTGAAAAACTCCACGATGAACAAGTACGGATTTTTGCCCGACAGAATACAGGATATGCTGTTCTACAAGCTGCAGGAGGCTTGCTCGTCGGGATTTCTGAAGCTACAGGGCGACGACTTGATGTGCGCGGTAATCCATTACGGAATGAGCTTCAACAAGGAGATGCTCCAGATTATCCAGCGCTTCGATTTCACCCGCAAAATCCCCAAGCTCATCTACATCGACGCTGTTGAGGACACGTTCACGCTGCAAGAGTGCATACAAATCGTTTTGTGCAACCTAATCGGCTTTGACGTGCTGATTTACACTCCTTCCGGTTACAAAAACCTCGAAACCTTCGTCAAAAACGACGCTTTCGAGGAGCATATAATGAATAAATTTTTGTACAACGTAGAGGTTCCGAAATTCAAAATACCCTCTGAGGAAAAGAACGGCGGTTTTTTCGGAAAGCTGTTCGGGAAACATTAAAGCGCAAACCGCGCTAAGTTAAGAAAGGAAAAAGACTATGGGATTACAGTTCACCCCCGGCGCTGCTCAGGCTCAGGCTCAGCCTCAGGTTGTTGAAACCACCGGCACAGTTGTTACCGCAACAGCAGACGCTGCCGCTCTTGACGCGAAAATCGAAGAGGTCAAGAATTTCAACATCGTTGTAAAGACCGATGAAATCAAGCAGCAGCTCGCCACCAGCGAGGAAATCGACAAGCTTGTTTCCACAATTAACGTCAACGACTCCTCCACTATCGTTAAGTTCGGCGCAGAGGCGGCTGATGAGATTTCAAAGGCTTCCGACCAGGTGCTCAACTCGATGAGCCTTGCTCAAATCAACGATACCGGCAATATGATGAAGGCGCTCGCGAACATTATGGACCAGTTCGATATCGACGAAATCAAGGACGACAAGCCCGGCTTCTTCGGCAGCCTCAAGAAAAAGCTCGAAAAAATCCTCAACAAGTACGACAATATGGGCAAGGACATCGACAAGATTTACGTTCAGCTCAAGCAGTACGAGAGCGAAATCGAGGCAAACAACAAGAAGCTCGACGCGATGTACGACGCAAACCTCGGCTATTATCAGCAGCTCGTTAAGTATATTATGGCGGGTGAGCAGGGCGTGAAGGAGCTTGACGCGTTCATCGAGCAGTATCAGGCAAAGGTTGCCGAGAACCCCGACGACGGCACAATCCGTATGGATTTGTCCAATCTCCAGCAGATGCGCGAAATCCTCGACCAGAGAGTTATGGACTTGAAGGTTGCCGAGAACGTTGCGCTTCAGACGGTTCCGATGCTCAAAACGATGGAGTACTCCAACCTCAACCTCGTGAGAAAAATCAACTCCGCGTTCATCATCACAATGCCTGTATTCAAGCAGGCTCTCGCTCAGGCGATTATGCTCAAGCGTCAAAGAATTCAGGCTGAAAGCATGGCGGCTCTCGATGAGAAGACCAACGAAATGCTCCTCAAGAACGCGCAGAACACCGTTGACCAGTCCAAGATGGTTGCGGCAATGGCTTCCAGCTCGTCCATCAAGGTTGAAACACTCCAGCAGACCTGGCAGACCATCGTCAACGGTATCGACGAGGTACAGGCAATTCAGGACCAGGCTCGCGAAAAGCGCAAGACCGACGCTGTTGCACTTGAGCAGATTAAGGCTGATTACAAAAAGCGCATGAAGGCGTAAAAAATCGGGCGGGAGATTTCCCGCCCTTTGTTTTCGTTAAATCGGCTCGGTGACTTCGCCGAGCCACTTTTTTTCGTCCTCGGAAAGAAGCGGCGAGAGCTTGTCAAACACGAGCTTCTGATACTTGTTGAACAGCCAAATCTGGCGCTCGGTGAGGTACTGAGCGTCAATTCCGTCCCTGTCGAACGGCACAAGCGTCAGCGGCTCGAACCGCAGAAAGCCCTCGTGCTGCGACTTCACGCAGAGCAAAAGGCTCTCGTGCCGCACGCCGAATTTCCCGTCAACGTAAAGCCCCGGCTCGTCGGACGTTATCATACCCTCGCAAAGCGGCGCGTCGTCAAGAGCGCGGCGGCTGATACGCTGCGGTCCTTCGTGCACATTCAGCAAAAAACCAACGCCGTGACCGGTGCCGTGATTGAAGTCAAGACCGTATTGCCAGAGTGGCTCGCGCGCCGTGTAATCAAGCGTGTGCCCGAAAACACCCTCGGGAAATTCCGCGCCAAGCAGGTTCAGATGCCCCGCAAGAGCAAGCGTGAAGCCGCGTTTTTCCTCGTCCGACAGCTCCCCGAGAACAAAGGTTCGCGTGATGTCGGTCGTGCCGTCGAGATAGTGCCCGCCCGTGTCCGACAAAAGCAGCCCGTGCGGCTCCAGAAGCGCGTTCGTGGACTTGTCCGCGCTGTAATGAACGACAGCCGCGTGCTCGCCGTAAGCCATAATCGGCGCAAAACTCTGCCCAAGATAACCCGCCCCCATTCTGCGGAATTCGTCCAGTTTTTCGGCGGCGGAAATCTCGGTTACTGCACCTTGCGAAACCGCATTGTTAAGCCATTTTCTGAACCTCACAACAGCCACGCCATCCTGTAAATGCGCACGCTTTTCGGCGGCAATTTCGGCTGAATTTTTCGCCGCTTTCATCATCGAAATCGGACTTGCCTTTTCGATTTTTTTCGCATTTTCAAGTGCCGAGTAAAACGCGGAATTTACCGCCGACAAATCAACCCAAACCGCACCGTTGAGCCGTTTAAGAGCATTGTAAATCTCATCGTAAGGCTGAATTTCAACGCTGTCATCGGCAAGATTTTGAGCAATTTTTTGCGAGATGATTTTGGGATTTACGAACAAAAATACTTTGCTCTGCGAAATAATCATAAACGCGAGAAAAAGCGGGCAAAAATCGATATCGCCGCCGCGCAAATTCAACGTCCAAGCTATCTCGTCAAGCGCAGAAACCGCGATGTAATCAGATTTTTCGGCTATCATTCGAGCGCGAATGTCGGCAATTTTCTCGGCGCGCGTTCTCCCGCAAACATTCTCGGGCAACTCAAAAACTGGATTTTCGGGCAGCGGCGGTCGGTTCTCCCAAACAAAATCGCCCGCGTCAAAAGTTGGCACGAATTGAACATCAAGCCCGCGAAGCGTTTCCCCAAGCCGTTTCACGAAGTGCGCCGATAAAATTCTCCCATCGAAACCGAGCCGCGATTTGGGCGGCAAATTCTCACGCAAATACCGTTCAATCGTCGGCACGCCCTTCTCGCCCATCTTCATCAGCTCAATTCCCGAGCCGCGCAGCTCGCGCTCCGCCTGCAAAAAATACCGCCCGTCCGTCCAGAGCGCCGCGCCGTCAAGCGTCACCACAAGCGTGCCCGCAGAGCCCGTGAACCCGCTTAAATACTCGCGCAGCTTAAAATGCGCGCTCACATATTCCGAGCCGTGAAAGTCGTCCGTCGGAACGATGCACGCGAAAATTTCGCGCTCTTTCATCCGCAAAATCAGTCGTTCAATCTCACTTTTCATCGTCAATTCTCCTTGCAACAACAACGCCGAAACCCGCACTGCAAAGCCGTTTTTTCGTGTAAAGCGGCTCATCGGAAGCGCAATTTTCGTCAATAAAATACTCAAAGCAGCCGTGAATTTCCGGCTCAAAAAAACTGTTTGCGGTGTTAATTATCATATAAAACTCGCCCTTAAAAAGCAGATAATTTCCGTAAATTTGCTTAAAACCGCAGTCGCGAAAAACGCCGCCAAACCGCTTCCTGAAGCCAATCAAGCCGCGATAATACTCAGCAATTTCGCGATTTTTCCGCAGCAAATTCCACTTGATTGAATTGATTTTGTCGGGCAAATTATAGCTGTTTTCCGAAAAATTTTTCGTACGCAAAAACTCTTGTCCGGCTTGAAAAAACGCAGCTCCGCAGGACAGAAAAATCAGCGCAGCGCTCATTTTCTCGGCAGCCAAGACGCGCTCTAAATCCGCATTGTTAAGCGAAATTCTAAGCTTGTCAAACAGCGTTAAATTGTCGTGACACTCGACATAATTTATTGTTTGCGCGGAATTTTTCGTCCAAAAATCATCGGAAAATTTGCCCGAAATTGCCGCGTAAATTGGCGAAAAATGCGCGAAATCCGGCTTTCCGTTCACGAAACCGCAGTCATTTTTATTGAAAACATTTCCCTTCACGGCGTCGCGAAAACTGTCGTTGAAAAAGGCGATTTCGGGGAGCTTTTTCGCG
>SFLN01000038.1 GCA_004554555.1 [Eubacterium] saphenum
TCAAGGTTGTTGATGTTGAACTGACCAACCGCATACTTGCCGTCGCGAGCCTTGTTAAGCATTTCTTTTGCTGAAACCAACATAAAAAAATCTCCTTTAAAATAAATTCGGATTTAATCCACAAAATTATTATAACACACTTGTCCGAAAAAAGCAATAATTTTCGGAAAAAATTTCAATATTTTACGAAAAGCGCGATTAAGTGTTATGGTCGCTTGTGTGGAACTGCTTCAGGTTGCCGATTTTCTTTGCTCTTTCGCGCATTATATCGTCAACCTCTTCAACCGTAAGCCCGCGCTCCGCCATTAAAACGGCAACGTGATAGAACAAATCGTTGATTTCGTTGGCAAGCTCGTCGTTGTCGGCATTTTTCGCCGCGATAACCATTTCCGTACATTCCTCGCCGCACTTTTTGAGAATTTTGTCCAACCCCTTATCGAAAAGGTAGCAGGTGTAGCTTCCCTCCTGCGGATTTTCTCTGCGGTTCAGAATTACCTCGTACATTTCCTTGAATGCGTCTGTCATTGTATAACCTCCTGTGTTGTTGGCTCGTCCCACACGATGAATTGACCGAGTGAAGCGAGATTTTTGGGACTTGCTTTGAAAGTAAACACTTTTTGTACCATTCCGTACAAATCCTTTACATTTACGATAATTTTACCGTTTTGTCGGTCGTATTCGGCAAAAACCGGAAGTGCTTCATTGATTCCGGTGTGCCTGTAGCCCTTGCTTGTGATTACCTCAATCAATCCGAATATAGAAAGTATGCTGTCAATTAAAAAAATCAGAAAAGAAATTCCCCATGACGTTAATCTAACTGACAAAGCTCTTATATCCCCGATAAACTCAAGGAAGTATTTTTCGTGATTGATAATTTTGATTTGTTTTTCAAGCTCTTGCTTTTCAATAAATTTATCGACATATTCCGTGCCTATCTTTCATTCGGCAAATTCAGCGGATTCACGGGTTTCATTCGCTTTGCAGAAGCTACTTACCGTTAACCATAAAATCCAAGCCGTCACTGCCGCCAACAAAATAAAGCCAATATTTACTCGAAGCTTTATCTTTTTTACGCCCTCACGTCTGCATATTATTACCAATTTTACAATTTTAATTATCCGAACAACAAAAATAATAGTGCAAACTACTATTGCAACAATGCTGACAATCAACCACACATTCATAAATTACCTCACTTTATTTGGTTAAAAAAGCAAGTTCTGTTTCCCGTGTGACAGGCAGCACCCGTCTGAATTACCTTAACCAAAAGCGTGTCGTCGTCGCAGTCGCCGTATATCTCGACAACCTTCTGCAAATGCCCCGAGGTTGCACCCTTGTTCCAAAGCTCTTGTCTTGAACGGCTCCAGAACCAGGTGTAGCCCGTTTCCAGCGTCTTTTTGAGGCTCTCCTCGTTCATATAAGCAAGCATCAGCACCTCGCCGTTTTCCGCGTCCTGTACAACTGCGGGGATAAGCTCGCCTTTTTTGAAAAATTTCTGTAAATCCATCTTACTCTCCATCATTAAAGCAATACAAAATAACCTCGCTCGGCTCTCCCGTGCAAACAAGGCACTCCTTGTCAACACGATAAGCCTTGGTTTCGTCGTTCACCATATCCTTCGCGTAGAGAACCATTCTTCCGTTCTCGTCCGCGCCCTTGACGATAAACGAGCCTAAAATTCCGCCCTCGTCCTGGCACCACATAAACACAACATCGCCCTCTTTTGCGTATTTGGGCAAGGTTACGGTTCTGTCGCTGTTTATCTTGACTGAGTGAGCCGCGCCGAGTCCCGATGAAAGGAGCTGGAACAGCAGCGAGGTGTTGTTCGGGAACGAAACCGAAATTCCTCCCGCGGTAAGGCAGGACGACAGGTGCTGAGCGCCGTATGCGCCCACGCCGTCCTCAACGTGATTTTTCGCGTACTCAACTGCTTTCTCGCGGTCGTATTTCTCGTCCAATTTCCAGCTGTTGCTTCTGCAAAGCAGGACATTGCTGTCATTCTGAACAGCCTCGGGGAATTTCGAGGGGTCGTCGCCGTCCTGATAGAAATGGAACAGAAATACCTCTTTCAAATCGGTGTAGCAGTCGTAGCACTCCTCATCGGTGATGAAAGCGTATTGACCGTTGTTTCGCATATTGCGGCAGATAACCCTCATGTGACCGTTTTCATCATCGCCGACATACAGCAGCGAGTGCAGCATAAGTCCCTCATACGGGCAAAACGTCTGCACAACATCGCCGGGGCGCGCGTAATCGGGGAGAGTTACCGTCTGATCCTCGTTTATCGGGAGAAACTCGCCGAAACCAAGTCCCGAGCTTAAAAGCTGAAGGCAAAGTCCCGTAGAGCTTGTGGAATTAGCGGAAAGTCCGCCCGCTTCCATACACTTGGCAATAAAAGGCGCGCAAAGCATAATTCCAACGTCCCAGTTTGCCCTTGCCCATGCAATCGAGCTTTCGATATCGTAGGTTTCCGTGGGAGTTTTTGTCGGCGCGTACCACATAACCGAGGGCTTGTCCGTGAGCTTTACAAGGTTGTTCTCAAATATGTAGTCGCGGTTGTAATCGGTGTAGATACCGTTGTTATTGTAAATCTCGTTTGAATTTTCAACAAAATGGTTGCCGATATAATATCCGTCGGCGGTGTAACGATTTTGCGTATAATCGGGAATAAACCCGTCCGGTCCGACAATTTCCCCGTAAGAAATCTCGGGCGCGTCGATAATTTCGCTCTCGGTTGAACTCGAGCTGCTTGTTCCGCTTGTTCCCGAGGAATTTCCGCTTGATGCGGAAGAGCTTGTCCACGGATTTGAAGAGCTGCTCGAGGAAGACTCGGTGGTTGTCCCGCAGGCTGTCAAAGACAGAATTGAAAATGCAAGTATCGCAGATAAAATTCGTTTTTTCATAATGCTCCTTAATTGTACAAAATTATACTCAACATCTTATTTTATCACGAATGCGGATTTTTTTCAAGCTATTTTGCGAAAATTTCATTTTTATGTCAAAAGACAGCTATAAAACCAGTTCAAAATTGTCGATATCGCGGTATGCGCCGTGCTTGAAGCCAACCTCCCGCAGCGTCCCGCAGTATGTGAAGCCGAAATCCTTGTGGAGCTTTTCGCTTGCCTCGTTGCCGCTTGTGATGACCGAAACCACGGTGTGAAGCGATTTATCGTTTCGGGCAATTTCCAGAATTTCACCCATAAGCGCCTTTGCAATCCCCCGTTGCCGAAAATCAACGTCAACATAAATCGACAGCTCAACCGTTGATTTATACGCCTCTTTTTCCCGATAAGGCGACAAAGACGCGTAACCGACAGCTTTCCCGTCAATTTCCGCGACAATTATCCTGTGACTGCCCGTGTGTGCGAGAAACCATTTTTGGCGGTCTTGAAGAGTTTTTTCGTGCAAATCGAGCGTTGCCACACCGTTCAAAACCTCGTAGTTGTAAATTTCGAGAAGCTCAGGCAAATCGCGCTCTTCAGCATTTCTGATTATCATTTTCACGTCCTCACGGGGATATTGTGGTTTTTGAGGTGCGCTTTTACCTCGTCAACGGTTAGCTCTTTAAAGTGGAAAAGCGAAGCGGCAAGCGCTGCCGAGGAGTTTGTTTTCTCGAAAACCTCGGAGAAATGCTCGATTTTACCGCAGCCGCCGCTTGCGATAACGGGAATTGTCACGCGTTCGCAGACAAAATTCAGCATATCGATATCAAAACCGCCGCGCACGCCGTCGGTGTCGATGGAGTTGAGGCAGATTTCACCCGCGCCGCGCTCGGAGATTTCCTTTACCCAATCCCCCAAATCAAGGTTCATATCAACGCGCCCGCCGTTTATGAACACGGAATAGCCGCCCTTGTCGTTGCGCTTTGCGTCAATTCCCACAACAACGCACTGCGAGCCGAAAATCTCCGCAGCGTCGCTGATTAGCTTCGGATTTTTGACAGCCTGCGAGTTTACCGAAACCTTGTCCGCACCCGCTCTCAGAGTGTCACGGAAATCCTCGATTGACGAAATTCCTCCGCCAACGCAAAGCGGCACGAAAACCTGCTCCGCCGTGCGTTTCACAACGTCAAGCATAACGCCGCGCCCCTCGTAGGAAGCCGTTATATCGTAAAAAACAAGCTCGTCCGCGCCCTGCTTGTTGTACTCAATAGCAAGCTCCACGGGGTCGCCAATGTCCTTCACGCCCTCGAAATTCACGCCCTTTACAACCTTGCCGTTTCTCACGTCAAGGCAGGGTATAATTCTTTTTGCAAGCATAGTTTTCTCCTTTAATTACCCGCAGTTCTGACCGCTTCAGCCAAATCAAGACTGCCCGAATATATCGATTTTCCGCAGATTGTACCGTAAAGCCCGAGCTTTTTGCAGATTTTTATATCCTCAATCGTGTGAACGCCGCCGCTTGCGATAATATTCGCCTTGCAGTACTTGTTTATCTCGTCAAGCTGCTCGGCGTTTACTCCCGAAAGCGTGCCGTCCTTTGAGATATCGGTGAAAATTATGTACTTAACGCCAACGTCGCTCATCGCTTTCGCAAGCTGCGTGAAATGAACATTCGAGGTTTCGAGCCAGCCTTCGGTTGCCACAAAGCCGTTTTTCGCGTCAATTCCCACGGCAATCCGCTCGCCGTATTCCTTCACCGCGTCCTTGACAAGCTGCGGATTCTTCACGGCAGCAGAACCGATTATCACGCGCGAAATGCCGCCTTTAAGGTACATCTCAACCGTGTCCATCGAGCGTATTCCCCCGCCGACTTCAACCTTCAGCTTGGTGTTTTTCGCCACATCAAGGAAAATGTCCTTATTCTGCTGAGTTGCGTCCTTTGCGCCGTCAAGGTCAACCATGTGTATCCACTCTGCGCCTGCGTTTTCAAACGCTCTCGCGGTATCCATATAGCTGTCGGCAACCTTTTGTACAGTCGCGTAATCGCCCTTGTACAGCCGCACGCACTGCCCGTCCTTTATATCGATTGCGGGTAAAATTACCATAAAATTGTCCCCTTCTGCAATATTGCTTCTGTTAAACTAACGCTATTGCGTAAAAGTTTTCTTTTGCGCAGTTATCTTACAATTGCGCAAACTTTTTGAGCATTTCAAGTCCCGTATCGCCGCTCTTTTCGGGGTGAAACTGCGCGCCGTAAACGTTGCCGTTAAAAACAAGCGCAGGCACTTTCATTCCGTAATCGCAGTAAGCCGCGACATTCTCACTCGGGCAGTCCGCCGCATAAGAGTGCACGAAATAAACGTATTCCCCGCCCTTCTCGAGCAGCTTGCACGGCTTATTTAATTCAAGCTCGTTCCAGCCGATGTGCGGGATAGGGAGATTTTCGGGCGTCATCAGATTCACGCTGCCCTTTATCAGCCCAAGCCCGTCCGTTTCCTCAAACTCGTAGCCCTTTTCAAAGAGCATCTGCATACCGAGGCAAATCCCCAGAAGCGGCTTTTTCTGAACCTCGTCCTTGATAACCTCAACAAGTCCGCTCTCGCCCAGCATTCTCATAGCGTCGGGAAAAGCGCCGACTCCCGGCAGAATAAGCCTGTCCGCGGCACGCAAATCCTCGGCTTTTTTGGTTACCTTGTTCTCAATTCCAAGATAATCCAGCGCGTTTTTCACACTGAAAAGGTTTCCCGCGCCGTAATCGATTATAGCTGTCATATCAACTCACCTTTCGTTCGGAATATTTTTTCATAATTCAGCTTGACATGCTCCATTATGTGACCGATATTTCCCTCGCCCGCATACTCGCGCATATCAAAAAAATTACAGTCAAGACCGCTCCAGAAAAGCGGATTTTCCTCGCCTTTTATCTGTACATCACGCTTTAGCTGCCCCGCGTAAACCTCGACATAGCAAGGGTCGAGCGGGTAAGTGAAATCCATAAGGTGAGTAAGTCCGATATCCTGCCGCGTAATTCCCGTTTCCTCAAAAAGCTCGCGATAAGCAGCTTCTTCGCCGCTTTCTCCCGGCTCAATCTTCCCGCCGACAAAGTTTTTCAGCCCTTTATACGGGTCTTTTTTTCGTTTGCACATAAGCATTTTCTCACCGTCAGCCGAGAAAACGACAATAAGGTTATACCCCTGCATCAAAGAACACCCTTTGTCGAAACCACGCCGCCCGAGTTTGGTCTTGTCGCCGTTTTAAGCGCGTAAGCAAGCGCCTTGAAAAGCGCCTCAGCCTTGTGGTGGTCGTTTTTGCCGTACTCGCAGCGCAGGTGGAGAGTTATCCCCGCGTTAAACGCGAACGCTCTCATAAACTCCTCGATAAGACAAGTATCAAGCTCGCCGATTTTCTCGTTCACGAATTCCGCGTTGAACACAAGAAACGGTCTGCCGCTGATATCAACCGCGCAGAAGCCGAGCGCCTCGTCCATCGGAATATAAGCGCTTCCGTAGCGCACAATTCCGCCCTTGTCGCCGAGCGCCTCACAGAACGCTTTTCCGAGTACAATTCCCACGTCCTCGGCGGTGTGATGACCGTCAACCTCAAGGTCGCCTTTGGCTGCAAGCGTAAGCCCGAACCCGCCATGAACCCCAAGCGCAGTCAGCATATGGTCGAGAAAACCTATTCCCGTGTTGATTTTCACTTCACCGCCGTCAAGATTAAGCGACGCGGAAATGTCGGTTTCCTTCGTTTTTCTGGTGATGTCTGCTTTCCTCATAATTCCCTCAATTTCCCTCTTTTCTCACCGCAATCGAATTAGCGTGAGCGGTGAGCTGTTCTCGCTTTGCAATAAGGATAATATCGTCCGCTGCGTCAAGAAGCGCGTCCTTTGTGTAGCAGATGTAGCTTGAACGCTTCACAAAGCTGTCAACACCGAGCGGCGAGTAAAATCTTGCTGTGCCGCCCGTCGGAAGAACGTGATTCGGGCCTGCATAATAGTCGCCGAGCGGCTCGGGAGAGTGATTTCCGAGAAACAGCGAGCCTACATTATCGAGCTTGCCGATATATTCCATCGGGTTTTCGCAGCAAACTTCGAGGTGCTCGGGAGCAATCTTGTTGGCAATCTCAACCGCGTAATCCATATCATCGCAGACAATAATCGCGCCGTAATTCTTCAGCGACTCCTCGATGATTTCTTTTCTCGAAAGATACTGAATCTGACGCTCGATTTCAGCCTTTGTCTTTTCGGCAATCTCACGGCTTGTGGTAATCATAATCGCGCTTGCGAGCTTGTCATGTTCAGCCTGTGACATCAAATCAGCCGCGAGATAAACGGGATTTGCGGTTTCGTCCGCGAGAACAAGAATTTCGCTCGGCCCCGCAACCATATCGATATCAACGTTTCCGTAAACGAGCTTTTTCGCGGTTGCCACGAAAATATTGCCGGGACCTACGATTTTCGACACGCGCGGAATTTCTTCGGTACCGTAAGCAAGTGCGGCAATCGCCTGAGCGCCGCCCGTGAGGTAAATTCTGTCAACACCGCAAAGCGCTGCCGCAACAAGAATATCCTTGTTCACCGAGCCGTCCTTAAGCGGCGGTGTAACCATAATTACCTCTTTTACTCCCGCAATCTTCGCGGGAATTGCGTTCATAAGCACCGATGACGGATAAGCCGCCGTGCCGCCCGGAACGTACAGTCCGACTTTATCCAAACCGCGAACGCGCTGTCCCATAATAACGCCGTTTTCCTCGGTTACGCAAAATCCCTCGCGCTTTTGTCTTGTGTGAAAAGCAGTGATGTTTTCAACGGCATTCAGCATCGCCTCAACAAATTCGGGCGAATTCTCGTTTGCCTCGGTGAGAGCGTCCTGAATTGCCTCATCGGGTACGCGGTAATATTTCGCGTTCGGGCAGTCAAATTTCGCCGTATAAGCCTTAACAGCCTTGTCACCGTTTTGCTTTACGTCCTCGAGAATTGCCTTAACGGTTTTCTCAACCTCCGCGCCGACTTCTCCCGCACGCTTTTCGGTTTCGGCGAGAAACTTTTTTTCATCGCCGTTTGCTTCGATAATTCTTATCATTACAAATTCTCCTTTATCAGATTTACAATCTCCAAAATCCGTTCCTGTTTGAGCTTTAGACTAACCGTGTTTGCGATAAGCCTTGCGGATACGGGAGCAACGTCCTCGACAACCTCAAGACCGTTTTCCTTGAGAGTTGTACCCGTTTCGACAATATCGACAATTCCGTCCGAAAGCCCAACCAGCGGCGCCAGCTCAACCGAGCCCTCGATTTTCACGATATCAACGTCAATGCCCTTGTTTTCAAAGAAATTTCGCGTAACCTCGGGATATTTTGTGGCAACGGTTTTCACGCCGTAGCCGCTGTAAAAATCCGTTCCCTTTTTAACAGCAAGCGCAAATTTGCATTTCCCGAAACCCAAATCCGCGATTTCGTAGAACTTCCCGCCGTGTTCCATAATTGTATCTTTTCCGACAACGCCGAGGTCGCACACCCCGTGCTCAACGTATGTAATAACATCTGCCGCTTTTGCCAGAACAACCTCGATATTCTCGTTCGGAATTGTGAGAATAAGCCGTCTTCCCTTTTCGCGCAGGTCTGTGACATCGTAGCCGATTTTCTCCAGCAAGTCTACGGCTTTGTTCTCAATTCTGCCCTTTGTGAGCGCAATTCTGATTTTCTTGTTCTCCACAGTCACACCTCCATGTTTTCAATCTCGCCGTTTTCGCCAATAATTTCGAGCTTATGTATACCGTGAGATTTCGCGAATTTTTCCGCACATTTCGGGCACACTCCGTTGAAATTCCGCACCGTCAAGCCCTCGGAAATCAGCTTCTCGCAAGCTTTGAGCGCAGCGATTTTGTTCTTCGAGAACACAAGCACATCTGCGGTTTTCGTGAGCGCTTTTCCCTTGTTTTTGAGGTAAACCTTTGCCGCCGCTTCGATATTCACCGCAAATCCGACGGCTTTCGCGTCCGTGCCGCCAAACTCCCCGATAAGCGAGTCGTAGCGGCCGCCCGATAAAACAGGCTGCCCGTAGCCCTCGACGTAGCCCTTGAAAATTATTCCCGTGTAGTAATTCTTCTTGTTCACAAGTCCCAAATCAACGCGGATTTTCTCCTCGGGAACAATCTCCGACAACTCACGGCACAGCTTCTCAAGCCGCGCAAGCTTTTGTTCAAGAGCTTCTCCCTGAAGATACTTTCGTGCTTCATCAAACACCTCAAAACCGCCGAAAAGTCTCGGCAGCATTCTGAGCGCTTCGGCTGATTTGTCCGCTTCGTTTGCCAGCAGAAAATCCAGTGCGGGCAGATTTTTGTTCTCGATAATCTGACGGAGATTATCAATCTGCTCCTCGTCCGAGAAGTCGTATTGCGAGAGCAGCTCGCTGAAAATGCCGCTGTCGCCGATTTCCAGACGATAATCCTCGTCGCACTCCCGAAGCGCCTTTGCCGCAAGAAACAACGCTTCATAATCCGAGTCCTCGTTGTCGCCGCCGATTATCTCAATTCCGCTTTGCTCAAATTCATCATCGCGGCCGCTGTCCTTGGGATTTACCATAAAAATGCTCTGATTGTAGAACAGCTTCAGCGGTAGCTCTTCCCCACGCAGTCTTGTCGCGCAAAGTCTTGCAATCGGCATTGTGTTGTCCGGACGAAGCACCATCAGTCGGTTTTTCCCGTCAACAAGCTTGTACATCGTTTCGGGCGAAAAATGCCGCGTTTTCCCGTTGAAAACATCGTAAAATTCTATTCCGGGCGTAATCACCTCGGAATAGCCGTAGCTCTCGAAAATTCCCGTAATTCTCTCCTCAAGCAGCCGTTTTGCGGCACATTCCTCGAAGAGCAAGTCCCGAGTGCCCTCGGGCGTAAGCCAATCGTTTCTTCTCATATTTTCCTCTCGTTCCCTTTGCTTTAGTGCGATAATGTGCTATTATATTATCACATCACTATAATATAATAGCACATTGTTGGTTATTTGTCAAGCAAAGCTAAATTTTTCGCCAAATTTACCATAAGTTTTAAACAATGTTGAAATTCACATATCAAAAAGCGTAAACTGAGCGGACTGCTGGAAGCCGTTAAACACGCCCATTTCTTTCAGCTTTTCGATAACCGTGCTGTTCACGCCGCTCATAGACTGAATTTCATCAATGCTCAGCGCGTCGCCGCTGTCGATAACCTCTTTGAGCTTAATCGCCGCCGTTTCACCACAGCCCGAAACCGCCATAAACGGCATTCTGAGCTTTCCGTCCTCGACAACATAAGTGACTGCGTTTGACTTTTTCGCGTCAACGGGCAGAACGCCGATTCCGCGCGCCATCATCTCGTAAACCAGCAGCAGCGCGTCAAGAGTACCCTCTTCCTTTGCGGAGGGTTTGGGGTTGTTGCGGATATCCTGAATGCGCTGTTTAACCGCTTCTTTTCCCCTTATAATTACCTCAAGCTCCATATTTTCCGTGTGCTTCGTCAGCGTTGCCGCGTAGAACTCAGCCGGCTTGTGTATCTTGAACCACGCCAGCTTAACCGCAGCCGTTACATAAGCCGCAGCGTGCGCTTTCGGGAACATATACTTGATTTTCTTACAGCTCTCGATGTACCATTCGGGAACGTTGTTGTCCTCAAACGCTTTGTAAATCTCGTCATTGAACAGCTTTTTCGCGTTGCCCTTACGGGTGATTTCCATTATCTTGAACGCAAGCCCCGGCTCAACGCCCTTGTGCATAAGGTAAACCATAATGCTGTCGCGCGTTCCGATAACGTCGGAAATCGTACAGGTGCCGTTTTTAATCAAGTCCTGCGCGTTGCCCAGCCAAACGTCCGTGCCGTGCGAAAGTCCCGAAATCTGAAGCAAATCCGAGAAATTTTTCGGCTGCGCGTCCTGAAGCATCTGCATTGCAAAGCCCGTGCCAAATTCGGGTATACCGAACGTGCCGCACTTAACTCCGATATCCTCTTGCAGATTGAGCGGCTCTGTTGAAGTGAACAGCTTGTACACAAGCGGGTCGGAGGTCGGCACATCGGCGATTTTCATTCCCGTCATATCCTCAAGGTGCTTGTAGAGCGTCGGCACATCGTGTCCAAGCTCATCGAGCTTCAAAATCGTGTCGTGCAGCGCGTGGAAGTCGAAGTGCGTTGTTATCATATCGCTCTCGGTTTTGTCGGCGGGGTGCTGAACGGGTGTGAAATCGTACACCTCGTAATCGTTCGGCACGACAACCATTCCGCCCGGGTGCTGCGAGGTTGTTCTCTTTACGCCCGTGCAGCCGATTGTCAAGCGCTCGATTTCCGCGTCGTTAAACGAAAGTCCGTGCTCATCGCAGTATTTTTTGACAAATCCGAACGCTGTTTTATCCTTGACAGCGGAGATTGTTCCCGCTTTAAAGACGTGGTCTTTACCGAACAATTCTTCGGTGTAGCGGTGAACCTTGCCTTGAACCTCTCCCGAGAAATTCAAGTCGATATCGGGCGCTTTGTCGCCCTTGAAGCCGAGGAACGTTTCAAACGGGATATCGTGACCGTCGCGAATCATATCGATACCGCAGTTCGGGCAGTTTTTCGGCGGAAGGTCAAATCCCGAGCCGACCGAGCCGTCGGTTACGAACTCGCTGTGGCGGCACTTCGGGCAGCGATAGTGCGGAGCAAGCGGGTTAACCTCGGATATTCCCGACATTATCGCGACAAACGATGAGCCGACCGAACCACGCGAACCGACAAGATAGCCGTTGTCCTCGGAGTATTTTACAAGCTTTTGCGCAATCATGTAAAGCACCGAGAAGCCGTATTTTATGATGGATTCAAGCTCACGTTTCAAGCGGCTTTCAACGATTTCGGGCAGCTCTTTTCCGTCCTCTTTGTACCACGCGTTTGCCCTTCCCCAGCACAAATCCTGGAGCTCCTGCTCCGCACCTTCGATTGACGGAGTGAACGTGCCTTTCGGAATCGGTCTGATATCGCCGTCAATCATATCGGCGATTTTATTCGTGTTCGTTACGACAACCTCGAACGCTTTCTCCTCGCCGAGATACGCAAATTCTTCCAGCATTTCATCGGTTGTTCTGAAGTACAAATCCGCTTGATGGTCGGCGTCCTTGTAGCCCTGTCCCGCCTGCAAAATCTTTCGGAAAATGCCGTCCTCCTTGTCCTTGAAGTGAACGTCGCAGGTCGCCACGCATAGCTTTCCGTGCTTTTCGGCAAGCTTCACGATTTTGCGGTTGAGCATTCGCAGCGCCTCGTCATCGGGCACTCTTCCCTCACGGACAAGAAACTCATTGTTGCTTATCGGCTGGATTTCGTAGTAATCGTAAATTGCCGCGATTTCATCGATTTCCTCGGGTGATTTTTCATCGAGAATTGCCCTGAAAAGCTCTCCCGCCTCGCACGCCGAGCCGATTATCAAGCCCTCGCGGTGCTTTTGCAGCTCGGACAGCGGGATTCGCGGCTTTTTATAGAAATACTCAAGGTTGGACAGCGAAATCAGCTTGTACAGATTTTTAAGACCAACCTTGTTTTGAGCGAGAATTATCATATGATAAGTCGGGAGTTTCTTCGCGTCAACCCCGCCAAAAAGGTCGTTCAAATCGCCGAGCTTTGTGAGTTTTCCGAGCTTTTCCGCGTCGTTCAGCAGGCACTGGAAAATCTTCGCCAACATTCTCGCATCGTCAACAGCGCGGTGGTGATTGAAATCGCCGAGCTTGTACTCCTTGGCAACGGTATCGAGCTTGTGATTTTTAAGACGCGGCAAAGCGGCACGGCAAATACCCACGGTATCGACAAAGTTGAACTTATAGTCGATATTCTGTCTTGCGCAGCCGGCTCTGATAAACGATGTATCGAAATTCGCGTTATGCGCGACAAGCACGCCGTTTCCCGCAAATTTTATAAATTCTTCGAGCGCGTCCTTTTCCGAGGGCGCGTTTTCAACCATTTCATCGGTAATTCCCGTGATTTCGGTAATCTGCGCGGGAATAGGCATTTCGGGATTTACAAAAGTCCCGAACTCATCGATAATCTCACGGTTCTTGAGCTTGATTGCACCGATTTCGGTTATCCTGTCGGTTTTTGAGGAAAGACCGGTTGTTTCAAGGTCGAAAACAATGATTTCATCGTCAACCGAATAATCGCAGCAGCCTGCTACCAGCGCCGAGCTGTCATTTACGAAATATGCCTCAACGCCGTAAATCATCTTCATTTCCGAGCCGTCTTTTTGCAGCTTTTCGATAGTGTTCATCGCCTCGGGATAGCTCTGGAGATTGCCGTGGTCGGTTATGGCAACGGCGCGGTGTCCCCACGCATTTGCCTGTTTAACAAGCTCACCCGCGGGAGTTGTCGCGTCCATATCGGACATATTTGTGTGCATATGCAGCTCAACGCGCTTTTGCTCCGCCTTGTCCTCACGGCTCTTCAGCTTTATCGCCGCCATCGAATCGGGACGAAAATTCAGACTTTTGGTGAACTGGTCGAACTCGAATTTTCCGCTTGCAATAATCGCTTTTCCCTCGGAAATGTTGGATTTAACCAGCTCTTCGTTTTTTGCCTCGGTGATAATTTTCAGAATTTGCGAAGAGGTTTTATCGGAGAAATATGCCGTGAAAATCAGCGTGTTCTTATCTCTCGACAGCTTGTCCTCGGTCTTGAAAACCTTTCCCCAAAGCGTTGCCGTATCCTGTTCACCGAAAGGCTCGGACATCGGTACGGGAGCTTCAAAATTACCCTTTCCGAAAAACAGCTTAACCTTCTGGTCAAAATGCGGGTTCTCAAACGTAAGAAGCGTTTCCTCGGGTTCTTCGAGAAACAGCGGACGTCTTCCCCGTGAACCGCCGCCGACATACTTCGGCTTTGCGGGCTTGGGGGATTCGTTTGTAACCGAAACCTTTTCCACGGGCGCAGAGTCCTCGCGGTTTACATACTCCTCAACATCAAGCTCGTTTTCGGAAGAAATGACAACGCTGATATTTTTGTCGAAAATTCCCTTGACGTAATTCTCGATTTTCTTGTCAATCCCCATTCCCATAAGCATTGATTTTCCGCCGCTTTTGAGGGTGATTTCAAACGTCTGTCCATCGTCGTCAATCGTTGCATTGTCGAAATAACCGTTTATTCCAACAAATTTCTTTTTCAAAAGTTCGATTATCTCATATAAGTAGTCCGAGTTCAGCAGTTCGGGGAAATATTTCGGGTAAATAGCAGTTTCCGCGCCGAGCTTTTTCGAGATGTTTTCGGAAGCAGAAAAAAGCTCCTTCATCGGGATAAGCTCCGAAAAGCTAACGTTTAAATTTATCTCGTTTTTTGCTTTGTTATGGGCAATTTTTAGCACCTGCCCCTCCGAAATGTTCTTCGGAAAGTCTATATCATCAAACAAATCTTTAAGCGCAGCCGACATATTTTTTCCTTTCACAGCAAATTAATTTCTTTTTTCAGCTCTTCCAATAGCTTATCCTCGGGAACTTTTCTCAAGATTTCTCCCTTTTTGAAAATCAGCCCTTCCCTGTCGCCGCCGGCAATTCCGATATCAGCCTCGCGCGCTTCACCGGGACCGTTTACCACGCAGCCCATCACCGCAACCTTAATCGGCTTTTTCACATCGCAAAGCAGCTTTTCAACCTCGTTTGCAAGCGAAATAAGGTCGATTTTTGTTCTGCCGCAGGTCGGACAGGAAACGATTTCCGCGCCCTCGTACAGCCCGCACGCTTTCAGAATATCCTTTGCCGCGTACACCTCTTTAATCGGGTCGGCGGTGAGCGAAACGCGGATTGTTGAGCCGATTCCGTCGCACAAAAGCGAGCCTATTCCCACGGCTGATTTTATCACGCCCATACGCTCCGTACCTGCTTCGGTGACTCCAAGATGAAGCGGATAATCCGTCTTTTGCGCAAGCAGCCGATACGCTTCAATCATCAGCTTGACATTCGAGGATTTTATGCTGATAACAATATCGTCAAAATCAAATTTATTCAGCAGCTTTGCGTGCCCGAGAGCGCTTTCAACCAGTGCCTCGGGAGTCGGGCTGCCGTATTTTTCGAGCAGATTTTTTTCGAGTGAGCCCGAGTTTACGCCTATTCTAATCGGGATATTTTTCGCCCTGCAAGCGTCCGCGACATCCTTTACGCCGTCCGCCGAGCCGATATTTCCCGGGTTCAGACGGATTTTGTCAACGCCGCGTTCAACACACGCAAGCGCGATTTTGTAATCAAAGTGAATATCCGCGACAATCGGCACGTTCACAGCATTTTTCAGCGCTTCGATAAGTGCTGCGTTCTCGATTTTCGGAACAGCCGCGCGTATAATCTCGCAGCCCGCTTTTTCCAGCTCAACCGCTTGTTTCACGCTGTTTTCGATATCATCGGCGGGAACGTTCAGCATTGACTGAATATAGATTTTTTCGCTGCCGAGAGTGCAGCTTCCTACCTTAACCTTTTTCAATCAAATCACCTCGAAACCAGCTTTGTTATATCGTTGAACGAAATCAAAATCATCAAAAGCAGCAAAAGCGCCATTCCCACAAAGTGAATCATTCCCTCAACCTGCGGTTTTACGGGCTTTCTGCGGATAAGCTCGAT
>SFLN01000039.1 GCA_004554555.1 [Eubacterium] saphenum
TCTTTTACGAACTTCAGCAAGAACGCCGTCCCTTGCGCACGAACGCTTGAAACGCTTTAAAGCAGTATCGAGCGATTCATTTTTGCCAAGACGAATTTCCGCCATCTATATTTCCCTCCCCTTGCCGAACGGCACAGGCTATACTCCGTATAATAACAGTACTTTATCATTATACAACTTTCTCTTCATTTTGTCAAGATATATTTCCGAAAAACATAATCTTTTTTCATTTTTGGTAATATCAGACAAATTCAACCGAAAATTTTCGGCAAAGAGAACAATTCGCACAAATTCAATTACTTGTCCCACTCCGAGATATCCACGGGTTCGCCGTCAGCCCAAAGGTGTTCAAGCTGATAGAACTCGCGCGCTTCCTCGTGGAAAATGTGCACAATTACATCGATATAATCGAGCACAATCCAGTTGTTGCTCGGTGAACCGTCAATTCCCTTCGGCTTCACGCCCTTCTGTGCCAGCTGATACTCAACCTCGTCCGCAAGCGCCTTGACCTGCGTTGAGGAAGTACCCGAAGCTATCACGAAATAGTTCGCGAGAACCGTTATGTCCTTGACCTTGAGCGCCGTGATTTTTTCCGCTTTTTTGCTCGAAAGCGCCTTTACGGCAACTTCCAGTTCTTCAATATCGTTCATAAGCTCTCCTTGTTTTTGTTGAATTTCAGGTAATAATTGTACGCCTCAAACGTTGATACGGGCAGCAGCGCGCATTTTCCCGCAACGGTCTGTATCTGATAAATCAGCGCAATCGACATTGCTTTATCGATATCCCCGTAGCAATACTCCCGCATTTTCTCAACGCCCTTGTAATCGCGCTCCTCGGATATCATATCGCCGAGGTAGACTATTTTTTCCAGCAGCGTCATTCTCGCGCAGCCAACCGTGTGATAACGAATCGCGCCGATAATTTCATCATCGTCAATCCCGAGCTTCTCGCGGACGTAATATCCGCCCGCAACGCCGTGCCACAGCGCTTTTGACGCGATTTCCGCAGGGTCGGGGTTAAGCCCGCTTTCGAGCGTGTACTGCTTCTGTCGGTCGGGCAAGTCCTCTTTCATTATATCGTGGAGCAGTCCCGCGAGATAGCACCGCTTCTTGTCCGCTCCAAACCGCTCCGCGAGCTTCCAGCACTCCTCGGCAACGTTCATACTGTGCCGAAAACGCTTTTTCGACAGCCGCGCTTCCAGCAGCCTTTCGTATTCGTCAAATTCTTCGTATCTGCTCAATCTCTTGTTCCTCTAATCATTTATCTTAGTCCGATGTCCTCCGCAAGCAGCGAGTACATACAAATATCGCCGATACCCGCGTTGCTTTTGGCAGCCTGCCGCAGAGTTCCCTCGTATTTCATTCCGCAGTTTCGCATAACCGCTCCGGAATGCGGATTTCTCGCATCGTGATAACTTTCAGCGCGATTAACGCCGACTTCCTTGAAAAAGTACTCCAGAACCGCCGCCAGCGCCTCCGTCATATAGCCGTTGTGCCAGAGCTTTCTTGACAAGCAATAGCCGATTGTCACGCTCTCGGTGTCCAAATCGGTCTTTATCGCGCCAATTGTCCCGACAGGCTCGGGGAAATTGCTCTTCAAAACTATCGCCCACTGATAATAATCATCTCTCGCGTAGCTTTTCACCCATTCCTCGGCAATCGCGCGGCTTTCCTCAACGCTTTTGTGCGGACTCCAGATAAGATACTTCGTAACCTCGCTGTCCGCGCACCAGTTCTTGTACATAAACTCCGCGTCCGTTATCTCGATTTTGCGCAGAATAAGCCGCTCCGTTTCCAGAACGCGCGTTCCCTTGTGCGTCATCTGTAAAGTCCCTTTTCTTCAATATACCCGCGAACATCCTCCGTTATCCACTCGGACGTGTCCTCGCCTTTTTGGATTTTCTCGCGGATTTCGGTTGAGCTTATATCAACAACATTCGTCGGGAGCACCTTGATGTGACCAACCTCGGTCGCATACTCCAGCATTTCCGAGAAATTATCTCCGCCTCTTGCCGCAGCGCAGACCTCGCACTCCTTGAGGATTGACTCGTACTTGTACCACTCGGTGAACGAGAACAGCATATCCCCGCCGATAAGCAGGAAAAATCTCGCGTCCGTGTAACGCTTTTTCAGCGCTCGGAGCGTGTTTATCGTGTAGCTGATGCCGCCAAGCTCCCGCTCGATTTCGCAGATTTCAACCTCGCACTTGTCCGAAATCCCCGAAAACGCTCTCCTGCACATCTCAGCGCGCTCCTCGAACGGCGCGAGCTTTGTTGCCTTGTGAGGGCTTTCAAACGTTGGTATAATCAGCAATTTCCGCAGCTTCAGCTGTTCAATCGCTTCCTTTGCGAGATTTATGTGACCAGTATGCGGCGGGTTGAACGCGCCGCCGAAAACTCCCGTCTTAATCAAAGCTAATCTTCCTTTTCTTCGGGTCCTTGCTCACTCTGAACAGCACAAATTTCCGCCCGATAACCGCGACAACCTCTGCGTCAAGCCTCGGCGCAATCTCATCGGCAGCCTCGCGCGCCGTATAATCGCAGGACTCCTGAACGCCTATTTTTATCAGCTCGCGCGCGTTCAACACGTTTTCAAGCTGGTTTACAAGCTCGTCTGAAATTCCCGATTTTCCCACATAGAACACCGGGTCAAGTGCGCTTGCCTGCGAACGCAGATTTGCGCGCTGTTTACTGTTTAGCATTGAATTTCTCCTTTAAAATCTCCGACAGCTTTCTGAAAGCGTCGGCACGATGACTGATTTTATTCTTCTCATCAGCCGAAATTGTCGCCATACTCTCGTCCTCGTCGAGCATAAAAATCGGGTCGTAGCCGAAGCCGTTCTTGCCGAGAGGCTTGTCGCCGATGTAACCCTCAACCTCGCCGCGCACAGAATACTCGTCGTCCTCGGCGAAAATGAAGTAAATCGTGCAGACAAAACGCGCCTTTCTCAGTTCCTCGGGAACACCGTGCATCTCCTCGAGAACCTTCTCGCAAAGCTCCTTGTCGGTTGCGTTTTCACCCGCGTAGCGTGCCGAATAAACACCCGGCGCGCCGTCGAGAAAATCTATCTCAAGACCGCTGTCGTCGGCGATTACAGGTTCACCCAAAGCCTCAAAAACGGCTCTCGCCTTTATGTGCGCGTTTTCCTCGAAGGTGTCGCCGTCCTCGACAATTTCGTCCGTGAAGCCTGCGTCACGCATTGAAACAACCTCGAAGCCAAACGGCTCGAGAAGTTCCCCGAACTCGCGCAGCTTTCCCTTGTTGTTGGACGCAATTATAAGCCTACTTCGCGGGTGTTCGTCTGATGTATTTTTCGTGTTCATAAAAAATCCTTTCGTTGTCAAAGCCTATGATTAAAATGATTATATCACAAAATTTCTCGTTTGTCAATCACTATTTGAAGTCATCACTCGAACAGTGTATTAACGTATTCCTCGGGAATAAACGGCTGCAAATCATCGATTTTTTCGCCGACACCGACCAGCTTAACCGGCAGCCCAAGCTCATTTTTAATAGGAATAATAATTCCGCCCTTTGCCGTGCCGTCCAGCTTCGTAAGCACAATTCCCGTGATATCGGCGGTTTCGTTGAACAAGCGCGCTTGGTTTACGGCATTTTGTCCCGTTGTTGCGTCAAGAACGAGCAGCGTTTCCAGACTTGACTCGGGGCACTCTCTCGAAATAATCCGCGCGATTTTTTTCAGCTCCTCCATAAGATTTTTCTTGTTGTGAAGCCGCCCCGCGGTATCGCAGAGCACGATATCCGCACCGCGCGCTTTTGCCGCCGAAAGCGCGTCAAACACAACCGCCGCAGGGTCCGCGCCCTCGCTGTGCTTGATAATCTCAACTCCCGCGCGGTCCGTCCAGATATTGAGCTGGTCGATAGCCGCCGCACGGAACGTATCCGCCGCCGCCACGATAACCTTCTTGCCCGCGTTCTTGAAATTCGCCGCCATTTTGCCGATTGTCGTGGTTTTTCCCGCACCGTTCACGCCGATTACCATTATCACGGACGGCTTTGTGTCCAGCTTCAGCTCGTTATCCCCCGACAAAATCTCGGAGATGATGTTTTTGAGCATCTGCTTGACGTCAGCAGGCTCGGTTGTACCCGTTTTCTTGACCTCGGCGCGCAGCTTGTCGCAGATTTCCATACTCGTTTCCGCGCCGATATCCGACAAAATAAGCGTTTCCTCAAGCTCGTCGAAAAAGTCCTCGTCGATTTTCGTGAACGAATTGAGCAGCTGCTGAACCTTACTTGCGATGCCCTCGCGCGTTTTCTTCAAGCCCTCGCGGAGCTTATTTGCGGCAAGCTCACGCTGCTGCGCCTCGTATTCCTCCTGGAACTGAATATCCGATTCGTGGTCGGTGAAAATCGGCTCAAAGCCCTGAAGCTTCTCCAAAAGCGAAGAATGCTGCTCCTGAACAGGCTCTGCGGCTTGCTCTTCGTTCTTTTTCTTTCTGTTAAAAAGTCCCATAAAATCCTCTTATTCAATAATTTCGTTCAACTCGTCGGACAGCTCCTCGGAAAGCTCCTGCCGCAGCAGCCGCGAAACGCCCTTTTCCTGCATAAACACGCCGTAAAGCACCGAGCAGCCTTCGATTGTGCCGCGGCGGTGGGTTATAACCATAAGCTGCGTGCTTTTGCTGAACTGGTTGAGGTAGCGTATGTACTTCTCAACGTTGATGTCGTCAAGCGCCGCGTCAACCTCGTCCAGCATACAGAACGGCGTCGGACGGTGCATCAAAATCGCGAAATAAATCGTGATTGCCACCATTGTCTGCTCGCCGCCCGACAGCGAAATCAGATTTTTGATAACCTTTCCCGGAGGCGCCGCCTTTATCTCGATGCCCGAATTCAGCAAATCCTCGGGATTTGTAAGCTCCAGCTCCGCGTGTGAACCGGGCCCGAAAATCTGCACGAAAATCTCCTTGAAGTGCTTGTTGATGTCCTCAAAACTCGCGAGAAAACGCGTTTTGATGTCGCCCGTGAGCTGCTCGATGAGCTTCTCCAGACCACGTTTTGCGTCCTCGATATCGCGAAGCTGCGCCGACTGAAACTCATAGCGCTTGGACACCGTTTCGTACTCCTCGATTGACGCCATATTTACAATTCCGAGCGCGGAAATCCGCTTGTTAAGCTCGTTCAAATCATTCTCCGCCATCAGCAGATTTTCGGGAATTTTCGCCTCCTGTTCAGCCTGCGAAACCGTCATCTCGTAGCTGTCCATCAGCAGCGCGACAATCTTGTCGTACTCCTTTTGCAGCGTGCCGCGGCGCTCTTCCAAGCGCGCAAGCTCGCTTGCGAATTTCTGCTTGTTTTTGTTTGCCTCGTCGATGTCGCGGCGAAGCTCGGTGATTTTCCCGTCAAGCTCGGTTACCTGCTTTGAAACGCTCTCAATTTCCTCGTTTTGCTCGGAAAGGCTGCTGCTCGATTTCTCGATTTCGCGCTTTAACCGCTCGATTTTCTCGCGGATTTCGCGGTCTGAGTTGTCGAGATTTTCCATCGCGGACTTGTAGCCGCCGCTGTTTTCGAGAAGCGTTCTGCGGTCGTCCTCAATGCTCTTAATCTGCGCTCTGAGCGCGTCCGCGTCCTTTTGCGCCGCAACCTTTTCGAGATTGAGCGCGTTTATCCCGTCGGAAAGCGCTTTGAGCTTGTTTTCGGCAGCGGTGCGCTCACCGGTCTGCTCAGCGTGCTTTTTCTCAAGCTGGGCGATTTTCTCGTCAAGCTCGGCAATTTCCTTTTGCGCATTTTCGATAATCTCGCTTAGCTGCTTAATCTGCGCGTCAAAACGGTTGAGCGTCTGCCGAGCCGTTGCGCTCTGCGAAACAAGCTGCTCGATAAGCCCGTTCAGGCGGGATTTTTCCGCGCTCTGTCGGATTTCATTCTGTTCAAGCTCGCGGATTTTATCCTGCATTCCCTCGGCTTCAATCGAGAATTTCGCGTATTCCGCGCGGTACCGCTCAAATTCCTCGGCGCGCGTTTTCTCGGCTTCACGCAGCTTTTCGATGTCCTTAAACAGCGCGTCAAGCTCCTGTTTACGCGAAATTATACCCGAGTTGTTCACCCTCGAGCCGCCCGTAAACGAGCCGCCCGCGTTGACTACCTGCCCGTCGAGCGTGACAATCCTGAATTTATAGCCGTATTTTTTGCCGATAACGGTTGCCGTGTCGATATCATCGGCAATCGCCGTCAGACCGAGAAGGTAATTTATGATATTCGCGTACTCGCTGTCGCACGAAACAAGCTCCGAGGCAATCCCCTCAAAACCCGCTTCCGAAGCCAGCCGCGGCTCGTTGAGCGTTCTGCCCTTCATCGAGGTGAGCGGGTAAAACGTGGTTCTGCCCGCGTTGGTTTCCTTGAGGAAACGAATGCAGCGCGTCGCGGTTTCTTCGTTGTCCACGATGATGTTCTGCATCGCGGCACCAAGCGCCGTTTCAATCGCGGTGACATACTTTTTCGGCACTGTCACAACGTCCGCGACCGTTCCGTGAATGCCCGCAAGTCTGCCCTGTTCGCCCGCGCTGATAACCTCTTTAACCGCGCGCGAGTAGCCCTCCTTGCTGCGTTCGATATCCGACAGCACCTTGTGGCGCTGCTGCTTTTCACCGAGCGCTCTCTGCGCGTCCTCGTGAGCCGCTCTCGCCTCGTCAAGGCGCTTTCTTTTGCCCTCGGAAAGCCGCTCCATACCGCCTAGTCTGTTCGCGGCGGTCTGCTTTTCGTTCTCGATTTCAGAAAGCTGCTTTTCAACCTCGGAAAGCTCGATTTTATAAGCGTTCATCGTTTTTTCGCTCTCGGAAACACTTTGCAGAAACTCGTTTTTCTGCTCCTCAGCCTCACCGCGAGAACGCTCGGACTGCGTTTTCATCAGCGAAAGCTCGGTTTTCCTGCCGTACGCTTTCGCCATTTCGCTTTCAAGAGCCGAATATTCGTCATCGCGCTCGGAGCTGCTCTCGGAAATCTCCCGAAGCTCCTTTTCACGCGCCTTTATCTGCTCCTCAAAATCGGCAGCTTCGGTGGTTTTCCGCTCAATCTGCGCGGTTATCTCCTCAATCCGCTCGTCAAAAACACGGCTGTTCTGCTCAGCCTTTTTGAGCTGCTCGGTGAGCTCTGAACGGCGCTCGGAGTTGTGCTTGAGGTCGTTTTCGGCAACCGAAATTTCCGCTCTCTTATCGGAAAGCTCGTCGTTCGCATTCTGAATTCCCGCGCGAATTCTCGAAAGCCGCGCGTTTGCGGCAAGCTTGTCGTCACCGAGCTTCTCGATTTCATTGTTCGCGTTCTCGATATCGCGCTCAAAGTTGTCACATTCCGCTCTGTTGAGCAGCAAATCGTCGTCAATCTTAATCAAGCTCTCGCGCTTTTCCTTTAAACGCGCGGCGGAAACCGAGATTTCAAGCTCCTTTTTCTGAGCCATCAGCTCGCTTGCAAGGGCAGCCTTTTCCGACTGCTTTTTGAGTATCGGCAGGCGCTCCTCGTCAACGCGGATTAAGTCTTTTTGACGAGTTATGTTCTCCTCGGCTTGAGCAAGCTGCTTTTCGGCGTCGGCTTTTTTGTGAAGAAACAGCGAAACTCCCGCCGCTTCCTCGAAGATTTCACGGCGCTCCGAGCCGCGCGCGTTAACGATTTCGGCAACACGTCCCTGCCCGACAATCGAATATCCGTCACGCCCCAAGCCCGTTCCCATCAACAGCTCCTGAATGTCCTTCAAGCGCGATTTTCTGCCGTTTATAAGGTACTCGCTCTCACCCGTGCGGTAGAGCTTTCGCGAGATTTCAACCTCGTTTTCGTCTATCCCGAGCGCGCGGTCAGAGTTGTCGATAAGCAGCGTAACCTTCGCAAAGCCCATCGGTTTACGCTCGGTTGTACCGTGGAAGATAACGTCCTCCATCTTCTCACCGCGCAGAGTTTTCGCGCCCTGCTCGCCCATAACCCACCGCAGCGCGTCGGAAATATTGCTTTTTCCGTTGCCGTTGCTCCCGACAACCGCCGTGGTTTTCGCGTCGAACTGCAAAACGGTTTTATCCGCAAAGGACTTGAAGCCCTGTATTGTCAGCGTTTTAAAAAACATTAACTTTCCTCAATTTCGAGATATGCTCCCGACTTTTCCTTAACCTTTATCTTATATCCCATTTCGCTCAGCTTTTCAAGATTTCCTCGCTTTTGCCCGATTAGCTTGCTGAGGTTTTTCCTATCCGTGAAAACCGTGTAATCCCGCCCCGAAAGCGGCTTCAGCCGCTCTGTCAAATCATTCAGCATAAGCCTGCTCTCGACAATTTCCCGAAAGCTCGGGTGATACACGCCGCCGAGCATTTCCCGTTCAACTTCCTCGCTTGCGTGCAGTCCCATTCGGATTACGCGGATATTGTTCTGCTCAAATTTCCGCAGAAGCACCGCGCAAAGCTCAACCGTTTCCTCAAACGAAAAGCTCGTGTAAACGCCGCTCTTGAAAAGCTCGCCCAAGCCCGTGTTTTTCAGGATAACCGTCGGGTAAATCCTCACGGTATCGGGACGCATTTTGATGAATTTTTCCGCGGTATAAAGCGATTTTTCGGGCGTGTCTTTATACAAGCCCGTCATCATCTGAAGCCCCAGCTCAAAGCCGTTTTCGCGAATCAGCCGCGCGGCTTTTTCAACATCTTCGGCTGTGTGACCGCGCTCGTTTGCCGCGAGAACCTCGTTGCTCATCGACTGCGCGCCGAGTTCAATCGCGGTCATTCCATAGCTTTTCAGCACTGCTAAAATTTCCTCGTCAATGCAGTCGGGGCGCGTTGAACAGCGTATCCCCGTGTACACAGGGAACCTCTCCACAGCACGCTTTGCGGCTCTCAACAGCTCCGTCATATATTCCCGCGGAATTGCCGTAAAGCTGCCGCCAAAAAACGCAATCTGCGCCATCATTCCCTTTTCGGAAAGCCGCGGCGCTTGTTCTTCGAGAACCGCGAAAACTTCCTCGGGAGAGGGCGCTTTTTTCGTGCCCGAAATGCTCCTCTGGTCGCAGAACGAACAGCGGTGCGGGCAGCCCAAATGCGGGATAAAAATGCTGATGTTCGTCTTATTCAACGTCGTACCCCATAAGGCTCACGGCTTCCTTCGCAGCCTCCTGCTCAGCCTCTTTTTTGGACAAACCGCTGCCCTTTCCGATAACCTGCCCGTTGAGCAAAACCTGCGCCACAAAATGCTTGCGGTGCTGTTCACCGCTGCTTTCGACAACCTCGTAGGATATCTTCTCCTCGGGATTTTTCTGGATAATTTCCTGCAAAACGGTCTTGTAATCGCCAAGCTTCACCTTGCCCGATTTCAGCGCGTCGATTGACGGCACGAAGCGCATAATCATCTCCATTGCCGCGTCCATTCCGCCGTCAAGATAAACCGCCGCAATCATCGCCTCAAAAGCGTCCGCGAGAATAGAACGGCGCGTTCTGCCGCCCGTCATTTCCTCGCCTTTTCCGAGCAAAATGTACTTTCCGAGCTCAATTCTGTTGGCGAAATTGTACAGCGAGTTCTCGCATACAATGGACGCGCGCAGCTTCGTAAGCCCCCCCTCGGGAACGCTTGTCATACTGGTGAAAAGGTACTGCGAAACCGTGATTTGCAGCACGCTGTCGCCCAGAAACTCCAGCCGCTCGTTCGAGCCGTTGTTCTTGCCGCCCGAGTAGCTCGAGTGCGTCATCGCGCGGCGGAGATACTCGCGTTTCTTGAATTTATAGCCGATTTTCTCTTCAAGCTCCGCCAGATCAGCCATTTTCAAGCTCCTCTCCGATACTCAGAGAAGCGATTGCCTTTGTCATCTCGTCAACCGCATTTCGCTCCACAAACAGCTTTGCCTGTCGGAACGCACCGAAAAACGCCTTTGCGTCGGACGAGCCGTGCGCCTTGAACACGGGTTTTGCCGTGCCCAAAAGCGGCGAGCCGCCGATTTCCTTGTAGTCAACCTGCTTCAAGAAATCCGAGAGCTTTGACTTAACGCAAAGCGCGCCGATTTTTGTCTTCAAATTCGCATAGAAAATATCCTTGAGCGCGTTCTTCATCAGCGCGCCCATTCCCTCGCAGGCCTTTAAGTACACGTTTCCCGTGAAACCGTCCGTTACGAGAACGTCAACCGCTCCGAGCGGCACATCGCGCGCCTCGACGTATCCGACAAAGTTAACCGGTGCTTTTTCAAGGAGCTTTTTGGTTTCGTGCTCAAGCTCTCTGCCCTTTTCCTCCTCCGAGCCGATGTTCAGAAGTCCAACGCGCGGGTTTTCGATACCGTAGGTTGTCTTCATAAAACAGCTTCCCAAAATCGCGAACTGCAAGAGCATTTCGGGACGGCAGTCAAGGTTTGCGCCGCCGTCGATAACCGCGTATTTTGCACCGCCAAGACACGGCATAAGCGGGACGAGTGCTGTTCTCTTTACGCCTTTTATGCGCTTTTCGATAAGCGTTCCCCCGACAACAATCGCAGCTGTACTTCCCGCGCTGATTGCCGCGTCCGCCTTGCCCTCGGAGAGCAGATAAAACGCTCTGCCCATCGAAGTATTGCTCTTTTCCTTGACAACCGATTTCGGTGAATCCTCCGTGGTGATAACGCCTTCCGCAGGCTCAAAGGTAATGCCGTTGTCGTTGATATCAAGCGCCTTCATTCGCGCTTCAAGCACGGACACATCGCCCGTTACGATAACCTCAATTCCCAAATCGCGTACAGCCCAAGCTGCGCCTTTTAAAATCTCGTCGGGGGCGTTGTCGCCGCCAAAACCGTCAATTACAATTCTCATTTCAAGCTCCTTTCCGCGTTTTGTCAATTCTCAATAGCCTTATCCAAGTCGCAAAGCGCCCGTTTTGCAAGCGCCGCGTATTTTTCGCGTTTATCCCTGATGTTCTCGTCAAGCGGCGGCAGAATTCCCATATTTGCACCCATCGGGTCAAAATCGATATAATCCTCGCCCTCCGACCAATCGCAGACGTAATCAATTATCGCGCCGAGCATTGTCGTGTTCGGCAGCTTCAGAGGTTCTCGTCCCGAAAGCCTGTCCGCAAGCGCTCTTCCCGCGATAATCCCCGAAGCCGCGCTCTCAACATAACCCTCGACGCCCGTTATCTGCCCGCCGAAGAACACGTTTTCCGAGCCCTTGAGCATAAAGCTCTTGTCCAGCAGCGTTCTTGAGCAGATATAGGTGTTTCTGTGCATCACGCCGTACCGCACGAATTCCGCATTTTCAAGCCCCGGAATAAGCGAAAACACGCGCTTTTGCTCGCCGAATTTGAGATGCGTCTGAAAACCAACGAGGTTGTACATCGTACCCTCGGCGTTCTCCTTTCGCAGCTGAACCGCCGCCCACGGACGTCTGCCGGTGCGCGGGTCGGTCAAGCCAACCGGCTTCATACAGCCGTATCGCACGCTCTCAATTCCGCGCTTCGCCAGCACCTCCACGGGCATACAACCCTCGTACACGCTCGGATTTTTGTCGAACTCGTGAAGCTCCGCAGGCTCGGCGTTCACCAACTCGTTCCAGAACCGCTCGTACTCCTCTTTCGTGAACGGGCAGTTCAGATAATCATCGCCGCCCTTGTCGTAGCGCGACTGCGAAAACGCGATTGAACGGTCGATACTTTCCGCAGTCACAATCGGCGCGGAGGCGTCAAAAAAGCTCATAAACCTGCCGTTTTTTCCGAGCCGCTCGCGGATTTTCTCCGCAAATAAGTCGCTCGTGAGCGGTCCCGTGCAGATAACCGCGTTTTTCTCGGGAAACTCGGTGATTTCGCCGCTTATGACGGTGATTTTCGGGTGATTTCTGATAATCCGCGTCACCTCGTCCGAGAAATCCTTTCGGTTCACCGCAAGCGCTCCACCCGCAGGAACAGCGGTTTTCTCGGCAGCGGGCACGATTATCGAACCGAGTCTGCGCATTTCTTCTTTCAAAAGTCCGCACGCGCTGTCAATCCGCGACGCTTTGAGAGAATTTGAGCAGACAAGCTCCGCGAAGCCGTCGTATTTGTGCGCGGGCGAAAACTTCACGGGCTTCATCTCGCAAAGCTCGACCTCAAAACCGCGCTCGGCAAGCTGCCAAGCCGCCTCGCAGCCCGCAAGTCCCGCGCCGATAACCTTAACCTTCATCTTTATCCTTTGTCTTATCAAGCGGGCGCTCATAGCCGCAGCCATCCTTCGCGCAATAGATTTTGCCGAGCTTTCCGGTTTTCTTGAACAGCGACGCGCCGCACTGCGGGCATTTTTCCTCAATCGGAATGTCCCACGTCATAAAATTGCAGTCCTTGTAGTTCTCGCAGCCGTAGAAAGGCTTGCCCTTTTTGGACTTTTTGAGCAGCATTTTCCTGCCGCATTTCGGGCAGCTGCCTTTGGTTTCGGTGACAATTTTCTTCGTGAATTTGCACTCCGGAAATCCCGAGCAGCCGAGAAATTTGCCGTAAGGTCCAATCTTGATAACCATCGGCTTGCCGCACTGCTCGCAGACAATATCGGTCGGCTCGTCGGGTATTCTGACGTGCTTTCCGTCCATTTCCTTTTCGGCTTGCGTCAAGCTCTTGTCAAAGTCCTTGTAGAATTTCCGCAGCGTTTCAACCCAGTCCTTGCTGCCGTTTTCGATATCGTCAAGGCTGCTCTCCATTTTCGCGGTGAATTTTACGTCAACGATGTTGTTGAACTTATCCTTCAGAAGCGTTGTGATAACCTCGCCGAGAGAAGTGGGTTTAAGCTGATTTCCCGCCTCGCGTTCAACATAATGCCTGTCGAGAATTGTGGAAATTGTCGGCGCGTAGGTTGACGGTCTGCCGATACCGTTTTCCTCGAGCGCCTTGATAAGCGAAGCCTCGTTGTAGCGCGCGGGAGGCTGCGTGAAGTGCTGATTTCCGAGAACCTCCGCGCAAACCAGCTTCTCGTCCTTTTCAATCTTCGGGAGCGCGCCGCCTTGTTCATCGGTATCATTTCGCTCCTCGTAGAGCTTGGTGAAACCGTCAAACTTAACCGAGTAGCCGCTCGCCTTGAACAAGCAGCCGTTTGCCTCAATGTCAACGGAAACCGTGTCCAGAACCGCGTTTGCCATCTGGCTTGCCGTAAAGCGCTCCCAAATCAGCTTATAGAGCTTGTATTGGTCGCTTGTGAGCGAGCTTTTCACCTTATCGGGAGTAAGCTCGACATTTGACGGACGAATAGCCTCGTGCGCGTCCTGAGCGTTGCTCTTGGACTTGTAGGTGCGCGGCTTTTCGGGGAGATACTCCGCGCCGTAAACGTTCTTGATAAGCTCCGCTGCGGCTGCCTTAGCCTCATCGGAAATTCTCAGCGAGTCGGTTCTCATATAGGTAATCAGACCGACCGCGCCCATTCCCGCGACCTCAACGCCCTCGTAAAGCTCCTGCGCTGCCTTCATTGTGCGGCGCGCCTGAAAGCTGAGCCGCTTTGACGCTTCCTGCTGAAGAGTGGAGGTTGTGAAAGGCGGAGAAGGCTGTTTTTTGCGCTGAGATTTTTTTATGCCGGAAACCGTGTATTCCGCGCCGTTGAGCCGTTCGAGAACCGCGTCCGCTTCCTTTTTATCCTTAAGCTCGGCTTTTTTGCCGTCAATTTCCGACAGCTTCGCCGAGAACAGTTTTTTGGAATTTGCCGTGTGGAATTTTCCGTCAACGGTCCAGTATTCGGTGGATTTGAACGCGCGGATTTCCTCCTCGCGGTCAACGATAATTCTCACGGCAACCGACTGCACGCGCCCCGCCGAAAGACCGCGCCGAACCTTCTTCCACAAGAACGGCGAGAGCTTGTAGCCGACAATTCTGTCGAGAATTCTGCGTGTCTGCTGCGCGTTTACAACGTCCTCGTTTATCGTGCGCGGGTGGCTCATTCCGTACTGCACGCCGGTTTTCGTGATTTCGTTGAACGTAACGCGCACCGCCTGCTTTTCGTCAATATTGAGCAGATGCGACAAGTGCCACGCGATTGCTTCTCCCTCGCGGTCCGGGTCGGTTGCGAGGTAGATTGTGTCGCTTTCTTTAGCGCGCTTTTTGAGTTCCTTGATAATGTCCGCCTTGTCCTTCATATTGACATACTGCGGCTCAAAATTATGCTCAACGTCAACGCCGAGCTTGGACTTGGGCAAGTCGATTATATGACCGGTGGACGCGACAACGTCATAGCCCGCGCCCAGATATTTTTTCACGGTTTTCGCCTTGGACGGCGACTCGAGTATAACTAAATCTGACAAAATAAAAACTCCTTAACACAGACTGCTGATTTCTCGTCAGTCCGAAATGGTATTCCCTTGTTTATTGCACCGCAGCTCGTTTCACCGCGGGGAAATAAACAAAGAAATTCAATTTTTCGATAACTCCCAAAGGATAATCGCCGCGGCAGCCGCAGCGTTGAGGCTCTCGGCTTTTTTTATCGGGATATACACCTTTTCATCGCATAACGCCGCGATTTGCGGAGAAACGCCGCTCCCCTCGCTGCCGATAACAACGGCGGTTTTTTCGGGAAAAGCAATCTCACCGAGCTTTTTCGCGTTCTCGTCAAGCATTGCCGCGAAGATTGAAAACCCGCTGAGTTTTTCGCGCAGGCTCTGCTCATCGGCATAACCGAGCGGCATTCTGAGCGCGCTTCCCATCGACGCCCTCAGCGTTTTCGGGGAAAAAACGTCCGCGCATTTTCCCGTGAGAACAACACCCTCAATCCCGAGAGCCTCGGCGGTTCTGATGATTGTGCCGACGTTTCCGGGGTCCTGCAATCCGTCCAGCACAACAATTTTCCGCGCGCTTTCCGAAATCTCAGAAGCGCGCCCCTCAACCGCCGCAAACAGCCCCTGCGGAGCTTTTGTATCGGAAATATATTCCGAAATTTCCTCGGTTATGACAAGGCTTTTCTCGGCTTTTCTGCACGCTTTCTCAACGGTTTTCGGGTACTTTTCGCGAGCCTTTTCGGTGAACAAAAACAGCTCGATTTTATAGTCAAGCTCCGCTGTTTCCCCGCACAAATGGTCGCCCTCAACCGCAAACCTTCCGCTTTCACGGCGGCGTTCACTGCTCGAAAAAAGCTCACGCATAAATCGAACATTTTGGTTTTTTCTCGAAGAAATTTCCTCCAAAAAAGCACCCCCAAAATCGGTTATTTTCACCAAATCCCGATGGTTTTCAAGCCTCAAAAACTAGCCCTACATAGCGAAAATCTCACGCCCGCGCGCGGACGTGAGAAGATTCTTTAAATTAAAGCGCTGCTTTTGCCTTTTCGGTGAGCGCCGTGAAACCAGCCGCATCGTTAACAGCGATTTCGGAAAGCATCTTTCTGTTAAGCGTTACGTTTGCCTTTTTAAGACCGTTCATAAACGTGGAATAGTTCATGCCGTTCATCTTGCAGGCAGCGGAAATTCTGGTAATCCAAAGACGTCT
>SFLN01000040.1 GCA_004554555.1 [Eubacterium] saphenum
ATGTGGTTTGCGAATTTTTTCGCGTTCGCAAAAAAATTCAGCAATGGTGGCTTGTAGGATTTCAAGTCGGTTTGTGAACGAATAGTTTTCAAAAGCGTCCTTTTTTATGATTTTTTACGCTTCGCTCCAGTCTTGGAACCTCCAAAAAGACTTTTTTCGCTTCGCGTGCTCGATTACAAATTTGCAGAAATCCCACACAAGAAAAGCCCGCGAGCTTTCACCCGCGGGCTAATTGTTAGTTAAGCCAAGAATTACTTCTCAAACTCGTCCTTGTAAGCCTTGTCCAACTCAACCAAGTGAGCATACTTAGCCTTGAAGTTCGCAACTGCCTTGTCAAACAGAACATTTGCTCTGTCGGGATTAGCACGCATCAGCGAGTTGTAACGAACCTCTCTCATCATGAATGCCTTAGGATCGCCGGTCGGCTCCTTGCTGTCAAGGCTGAACGGAGACTTGCCCTGTGCAGGAAGGTCAGGATTGAAGCGGAACAACTGCCAGTAACCAGCCTCAACCGCTTCCTTCTCAACCTGCTGAGCAATCGTCAGACCGCCCTTGATACCGTGGTTGATGCACGGAGCGTAAGCGATAATCAGCGAAGGTCCGTCATAAGCCTCAGCCTCTGCAATCGCCTTCAAGCACTGCGCTCTGTCAGCACCCATAGAAATCTGTGCAACATATACATAGCCGTAGCTCATCGCAATACCTGCGAGGTCCTTCTTCTTGACGTCCTTACCGCCTGCAGCGAACTGTGCAACCGCACCGATGTTCGTAGCCTTGGAAGCCTGTCCGCCTGTGTTGGAGTAAACCTCGGTATCGAATACGAGAACGTTTACGTTTCTGCCCGAAGCCAGAACGTGGTCAAGTCCGCCGTAGCCGATATCATAAGCCCAGCCGTCGCCGCCGAGAATCCACTGGCTCTTCTTGGAGAGGTAGCTCTTGAGCTTCAGAACCTCAGCAACCTGCGGCTCATTAGCGCACGGGCAGTTCTCGAGAGCGTCAACCAGGTTCTTCGTAGCAACTGCGTTCTTCTTGCCGTCGTTAACGGTTGCAAAATACTCATCGATGAGAGCCTTTGCCTTCTCGTGACCGTCAAGAGCAGCGATTTCCTTCAGCTTGCTCTGCGCTCTGTTGCGGAGAGTGTCCTGAGCGAGGAACATACCAAGACCGAACTCAGCGTTGTCCTCGAAGAGGGAGTTGCCCCAAGCGGGACCGTGACCGGCCTTGTTGGTGGTGTAAGGAGTGGAAGGCTCAGAACCAGCCCAAATGGACGAGCAGCCTGTTGCGTTTGCAATGTACATTCTGTCGCCGAAGAGCTGTGTAACGAGCTTAGCGTAAGGAGTTTCGCCGCAGCCTGCGCATGCGCCCGAGAATTCGAGCAGCGGCTGGTTGAACTGCGAGCCCTTAACGGTGGTCTCAGCAAACTTAGCGTGAACCTCAGCCTTATCCTCAACGTCCTTAACAGCGTAGTTGAATACTTCCTGCTGGTCCATCTGGCTGTCAAGCGGCTTCATAACGAGAGCGCTCTTGCTCTTGTCCTTTGCGCCTGCGGGGCAGATGTTTGCGCAAACGCCGCAGCCGGTGCAGTCGAGTACGGAAACAGCCATCGTGTACTTCAGTCCGGGCAGACCTGTTGCGTCCTTGGACTTGGTTGCTGCGGGAGCCTTTGCAGCTTCGTCAGCGTTCATGATAACGGGACGGATAACTGCGTGAGGACAAACGAACGAGCACTGGTTACACTGAATGCAGTTCTCGGGAATCCACTGCGGAACGTCAACAGCAATGCCGCGCTTTTCAAATGCAGCAGAGCCCTGCGGGAAAGTACCGTCAGCGATGTCAACGAAGGTGGATACAGGCAGCTGGTCGCCGCGCTGTGCGTTAACGGGAACCTGAATCTTGTTAACGAAGTCAACAAGGAAGCCCTCGCCGTCGAAGTGCGGGTGAACGAGCTCGCCCTCTGCGTTAGCCCAAGATGCGGGAACGTCAACCTTGATAACCTCGCCTGCGCCCTTCTCGATTGCAGCGTAGTTCATGTTAACGATGTCCTCGCCCTTCTTAGCGAACGACTTGTAAGCAGCCTGCTTCATGTACTCGATTGCCTTGTCAGCGGGGATAATGTTCGCGATGGAGAAGAATGCGGACTGGAGAACGGTGTTGGTCTTGTTGCCCAGACCGATTTCCTTTGCAACCTTAATCGCGTTGATGATGTAGAAGTTGATGTTGTTCTGAGCGATGTAGCGTTTAACGGGAGCAGGAAGCTTCTCGTCAAGCTCGTCAACTGTCCACTGGCAGTTGAGCAGGAACGAACCGCCCGGAATTACGTCCTGAACCATATCGTACTTGTCGATGTAGGACGGGTTGTGGCAGGCAACGAAGTTTGCCTTATTAATAAAGTAGGTGGACTTAATCGGAGTCTTACCAAATCTGAGGTGAGAAACCGTTACGCCGCCCGACTTCTTGGAGTCGTATGCGAAGTAAGCCTGCGCGTACATATCGGTGTGGTCGCCGATAATCTTGATGGAGTTCTTGTTCGCACCAACGGTACCGTCGGAGCCAAGTCCCCAGAACTTGCAGCAGGTTGTGCCCTCGGGAGTGGTGTTCGGGTTCTCGGTAACCTTGAGGGACAGATTGGTAACATCGTCCTCGATACCAACGGTGAATACAGGCTTGTCGGTGTTGTTGTAAACAGCGATGATGTGGGAGGGGTTGCAGTCCTTCGAGCCAAGTCCGTAACGGCCGGTGAAAATCGGAACGCCCTGGAACTTGCCTTCTCTGTTGAGAGCAGCAACAACGTCGAGGTAAAGCGGCTCGCCCATAGCGCCCGGCTCCTTGGTTCTGTCGAGAACGGTAATCTTCTTGACAGTAGCGGGAATTGCCTCAACGAGAGCGGAAGAAACGAACGGTCTGTACAGTCTAACCTTTACAAGACCAACCTTCTTGCCCTGTGCGAGCATGTAGTCGATTGTCTCCTCGATGGTGTCGCAAACGGAGCCCATCGCGATGATAACCTGCTCAGCGTCGGGAGCGCCGTAGTAGTTGAACAGCTTGTAGTTTGTGCCAATCTTCGCGTTAACCTTGTCCATGTACTCGGTAACGATTGCGGGAAGCGCGTTGTAGTAGCTGTTTCCAGCCTCGCGTCCCTGGAAGAAGATGTCGGGGTTCTGAGCGGTACCGTGAAGAACGGGCTTCTCGGGGTTGAGCGCTCTGTTGCGGAACGCCTGGATTGCGTCCCAGTCAACCATCTCTGCGAGGTCCTCGTAATCCCAAACCTCAATCTTCTGAATTTCGTGAGAGGTACGGAAGCCGTCGAAGAAGTGCAGGAAAGGAACTCTGCCCTTGATTGTTGCGAGGTGAGCAACAGCGCCGAGGTCCATAACCTCCTGAGGGTTGGTGGAGCAGAGCATTGCATAACCGGTCTGACGGCAAGCGTAAACATCGGAGTGGTCGCCGAAGATGGAGAGTGCGTTGGACGCAACAGCTCTTGCGGAAACGTGAATAACCGACGGGAGCAGCTCGCCCGCGATTTTATACATATTCGGGATCATCAAGAGAAGACCCTGCGATGCTGTGTAAGTAGTGGTGAGCGCGCCTGCGGAAAGCGAGCCGTGAACCGCGCCTGCTGCGCCCGCCTCGGACTGCATCTCAACAACCTTTACGGTTTCGCCGAAGATGTTCTTCTGTCCTGCGGTAGCCCATGCGTCGGTAACCTCCGCCATAACGGACGAAGGGGTGATGGGGTAAATAGCAGCGAGGTCTGTAAACGCGTATGAAACGTGACCTGCGGCGTTGTTACCGTCCATCGTTTTCATTTTTCTTGCCATTGGTTTATCCTCCTTAATATCTTTGGGACTTTGTTTTTTTCTCACACTTTACCGCGTGAAATCGTTTTCATACCAAAGCAGTATGATAAAGTCCACATTTTTACCTTTACATTGTACCATAAATTTTTAGATTTTTCAATAGAGTTTTTGTAATTTTCTCGAAAATTTTTGTTAATTTGACAAAATTTCTTCAATGTGGTATAATTAACTACAACAATACCGCATAACCGCGGCAAACGAGCCGTGTTTCCGCTAACCGGTGCAGCCGCAGCATTGACCACACATTTATATAGGCGGCGGGATATGCCGAGGAGCGCGGGTTCGCGGTGAGAATCGTTGAACGAGCGCGGAAGCTGTGCCGAGGGGCGCGGAAAATTTGCTATAATTAACCAAAATTTAAGGCGGTGTAGAAATGCCAAAGGAAAAAATTGTGTATGTGTGCAGCGAGTGCGGGCGGGAGTTCCCGAAATGGAGCGGAAAATGTCTTGGGTGCGGGGCTTGGAACTCGCTTGAGGAAACCGCGCCGATTTCGGTTTCGGCGGCGAAAGCTCCCGCAGCGAAAACGCTTGAATATTCCCGAATAACCGAGGTTCCCGAGGACAGCGAAATCCGCTATTCAACGGGCGTGCGCGAGCTTGACCGAGTGCTTGGCGGCGGGCTGGTGAAAGGCTCGCTGGTGCTGATTGGCGGCGACCCCGGTATCGGAAAATCCACCTTGCTTATGCAGATTTGCGGCAATCTCGGCAAGGACCACACCGTCCTCTACGTCTCGGGCGAGGAGAGTGAACGGCAGCTCTCGCTGCGCGCGAAGCGGCTCGGCGTGGACGCGGAGAATCTGTTTATTTCGTCGTGCAACTCGTGCGAGAGCATTATTAAAGCTGTGTGCGAGAACAAGCCCGAGGCGGTTGTCATCGACTCAATCCAGACGATAACCTCAAGCGCGCTGTCCTCGTCCGCAGGCAGTATCGTTCAGGTCCGCGAGTGTACGGGCGCGTTTATGAGAATGGCGAAAAGCGAGGAAATCCCCGTGTTTATCGTCAGCCACGTCAACAAGGACGGCGGGATTGCAGGCCCGAAGATAATGGAGCACATTGTCGATACCGTGCTGTATTTTGAGGGCGACAAGCAGCTGTCGTACAGGATTTTGCGCGCGGTTAAAAATCGCTTTGGTTCAACGAATGAAATCGGCGTGTTTATGATGGACGGCGACGGGCTGAAGCAGGTTGAAAACCCGTCCGAAACTATGCTTTCGGGACGGCAGAAGAATATATCGGGGAGCACGGTTTTGTGCTCGATTGAGGGGACAAGACCGATTTTAGCCGAGGTGCAGGCACTGGCGGCGAAATCAGGTTTCTCGAACCCGCGGCGAGTGGCGACGGGGTTTGATTTGAACAGGCTGTTTATGCTGATTGCGGTGCTGGAGAAGCGGCTGGGGTTTGCGCTGTCGGGGCTGGACGTTTATGTCAACATTGTCGGGGGGCTGCGGATTGACGAGACTGCGGCTGACTTGGCGGTTGCGGCGGCGCTTTACTCGGGAGTGACCGGGAAAGTGATTGCGGAGGACACGGTGATGTTCGGGGAAGTTGGACTTGGCGGGGAGCTGCGGGCGGTGTCGAGGGCGGCGGAGCGCGTGAAGGAAGCGGAGAGGCTGGGATTTGGAAGGGTGATTTTGCCGAAGCACTCGATGAGTAGGCTGCCGAAGAGTGATGGCGGGATTAAGGTTGTGCCGGTGAACACGCTTGGCGAGGCGTTTAAAGCTATCGAAAAGTCGGAATGAGCACGCGAAGCCTTAAAGTCTTTTTGGAGGTTTGGAACCTTTTTCTTCAGAAAAAGGTTCCAGGACTGGAGCGAAGCATAAAAAAACTGGAGCGAAGCGATAAAATCATAAAAATGGATTTTTTTCAAACTTTTTATCAACAAGCAATCTAAGATTACCACTATCAACCATTGCCAAATTTTTTCGCGAACGCGAAAAAATTCGCAAACCCCATTTCGCCAACCTAACCTTAAAAAGAAAACTCGGAGTTTTTGCTCCGAGTTTTTCTCTTATTCAAAGTTTGTTTGAGGCTGAGATTTTTAGTTTTATCACCAAGATTAGCTTGTTCTGATTTCTTGCGATTTTTCGGGCATCGAACCCGAAAAATCGCTGCATTTTCATCGGCTAATCGCCTATGAAAATGCTTGGGGGAAAACTCTTGTTTTCCCCCAAACCCCTTTAGCGCTTTTGAACGCGTTTGCCGCGCTTCGCGCGGAGTAGCGCGGCTTCGCTCGCGGATGCCTCCGGCGGCTTGAAACCTTTTTCTGAAGAAAAAGGTTTCAAGACTTCCAAAAAGACTTTAAGGCTTCGCGTGCTCAATTACCGCCTTGCGATAACTCCGTGCAGCTCAATGCCCATCACAACAGTGCTCGCAGCCCTCGCAATCCGGGAACAAGTCATGGTCATACTCAATCCCGTTCCTGTCGTAGTAATCCTTAACCGCCTTCTTAATCGCTTCCTCCGCCAACACCGAACAATGCAGCTTATGCGCCGGCAGCCCGTCCAACGCCTCCGTCACCGCCTTATTCGTCAGCTTCAACGCCTCCGACAACGGCTGCCCCTTGATAAGCTCCGTCGCCATCGAACTCGACGCAATCGCGCTCCCGCACCCAAACGTCTCAAACTTCACGTCCTCAATCACATCGTCCTTGATTTTGAGGTAAATCTTCATAATATCCCCGCAGACCGGGTTTCCAACCTCGCCTACGCCGTCCGCGTCCTCGATAACTCCCACATTCCTCGGATTACGGAAGTGGTCCATAACTTTTTCGCTGTACAATGCCATTTCAAACACTCTCCTTTGTTATTCCGCAAAAACGTGCGGTCTCTTTCCGTTAACCAAATCTCTCCAAAACGGCGACATATTCCGCAAATACGCCACAACCTCGTTCACCGATTTCACAATATAATCAACATCTTCCTCCGTCGTATCCTCGCCCAACGTTAACCTCAGCGAACCGTGTGCAACCTCGTGCGGTCTGCCGATTGCCAGCAAAACGTGGCTCGGGTCAAGCGAGCCCGATGTACACGCAGAGCCGGACGACGCGCAAATTCCCTTGTCGTCGAGAAGCAGCAGCAGCGACTCGCCCTCAATTCCCTCGAAGCAGAAATTCACGTTTCCCGCAAGACGTTTCTCTCGGTCACCGTTCAGCTCGGAGTACGGGATTTTGTTCAGTCCGTCAATCAAGCGGTTTCGCAGCGGGATTAGTTTCGCCGTATAACTATCGATGTTCGCGACAGCCTCCTCGAGTGCAACCGCCATACCGCGAATTGCGGGGAGATTTTCCGTACCGGCACGCTTTCCGCGCTCCTGAGCGCCGCCGTTAATCACGTTATCCAGCACCACGCCTTTTCTCGCGAACAGCACGCCGATGCCTTTAGGACCGTGGAATTTGTGCGCGGAGAGGGACAGCAGGTCGATATTCTGCTCCTTGACGTTTATGGGGAGATGCCCGACCGCCTGCACCGCGTCCGTGTGGAACAGCACACCCTTTTCACGGCAGATTTCACCGATTTCTTTGATAGGCTGAATGGTGCCGATTTCGTTGTTGGCGAACATTATCGTCACAAGGCAGGTGTCGGGACGGATTGCCGCGCTCACCTGTTCGGGGGTGACCACGCCGTTTTTGTGCACGTCCAGCAGCTCCACCTCAAAGCCCTGCTTTTTCAGCCTTTCAAGCGTGTGAAGCACCGCGTGGTGTTCAAAAGCGGTTGAGATAATGTGCTTTTTGCCGTGCTTTTCACCGAGCTTTGCTGCGGAAAAAATTGCTTGGTTGTCCGCCTCGCTTCCGCCCGACGTGAAGAAAATCTCCTTTGCGTCCGCGCCGATGCACTTCGCGATACGGTTTCTCGCGTCCTCGAGCGCAACCTTCGCCTCCTGTCCGAACTCGTACAGGCTCGACGGATTGCCGTAACACTCCTTCATATACTCAACCATTTCATTGATTGCTTTTTCGCTCATTTTTGTTGTTGCCGCGTTGTCCGCGTATATCATTTCGCTCACCTCATTATTCGTTTTCAGCAACGTTTGCCGTATCCTCGACAGCTCGCCGCTCTTAGCAGCAGCCGTTATCATAAGACCGATGTTCACCGACAGCGTTCACCGCAGTTCACACTGCCGTTTACCGTTAATCGCAGCAAATCCTGCTGTTTTTCATCTTTTATTTACCTATTATTCAACTAGGTGATTATATTATACTATATTTCCCCTACTTTGTCAATAGGTTTAATGAATATTATAAGAAATTTTTTACTCTTCCGAGAAAACCCCTTGAAAAAGTATGAAAAGTATGATATAATTTGATAAATGGATAATCCAATATTTTTGAAAGAAAGCCGTGATTATTATGAAAATTTCCACCAAAGGACGTTACGCGCTCAGAATGTTGGTTGATTTGGCTCAAAACCAAAGCGAGGAGTTCGTTTCGCTTGCCGACATCGCCGAGCGCCAGAGTATTTCCAAAAAATACCTCGAGCAAATCGTGCCCATGCTCAGCAAGGCTGGGCTTATCCGCACAAATCGCGGCAACCGCGGCGGCTATATGCTAAACGTCCCCCCCGACAAGTGCTCTGTCGGCGATATCCTCCGCGCTACCGAGGGCTCGCTTGCGCCCGTCGCCTGCCTCGAATACGGCGAGAACACCTGCCCGCGCAAGGAACAGTGTATTACCCTCTACGTCTGGGAGGACTTCTACCGCCTCACAAACGAGTACTTCGACGGGATAACCTTGCAGGATATTATCGAGCATAAATAATTTTTCCAAAACCCTTGACAAAATCGATTTTTTCGGTGTATAATGTAAACGTAGGAAAAGGTACGATAACATTTCCTAATTCCCACGCAAAAGTGAAACCCGCAGGACTGCGACCTCCTGCGGGCTTTTTGTTTTTTGATAACTGTTTTCGGGGTTCTGCCTCTAGCTTGATTTGCGAGAACTTTTCCCCTGCATTTTTCGGTATCAAACCGAAAAATGCTCGGGGAGGTTGTTCGTGTTGAAATATTTGCGCTTCGCGCCGTTTGGACGCTTCGCTCCAGTGCCTCCGGCGGCTTGAAACCTTTTTCTGAAGAAAAAGGTTTCAAGACTTCCAAAAAGACTTTAGGCTTCGCGTGCTTGATTGCAGCTTTCTGCTAAATCCGCCGCTCAAACCAGCTCCAGCTGCTCCTTCTCCGCGCTCTCGCCCTCAATCTTGAACGAGTTGAGAACCGGCGTTTTCTCCATCAGCGACAAAATCATATAACTCGCCTTGCTGTCATACGCTAAGCGCTTGTCCTCCTCGGACGGTCTTGACGGCGACTCCGGGTGCGAGTGCCAGTTCCCCAGCGGCGCTAAGCCGTTCGCACGCATATCCTTCACCGCCGCAAGCTGTTCCTTCGGGTCAAGCGAAAAATGCTCGTTTGATTGGTCAACGTTCGTCAGAAAGTACACCTTCTCCACAACCTTGACTTCCCCGTCAACCCGCCCCGCAATCAGCCCGCACGCCTCGTTCGGCAGCTCAGCTCTCGCGTGCTCCACAATCCGCTCAAAATCCGCCTTTTTCAGCTTTATCGTCATAGTTTCCCGTCACACTCCGCCTGTTCGTAATCGATAAGCTCGGTTATCGTCGGGTTTTCTCCGCACACCGCGCAGTTCTTGTCGGTCGGCAGCTTAATCTTCCGAAACTCCATCTTCAGCGCGTCATACGTCAGAAGATAACCCGTGAGCAAGTCGCCCTGCCCGAGTATGTACTTAATCGCTTCCATCGCCTGCAGCGAGCCGATTACACCGCCCATCGCCCCGATAACGCCCGCCTGCTTGCAGGTCGGCACAGCGTCCTTTGGCGGAGGGTTCTTGAACACGCAGCGATAGCACGGACCTTTGCCCGGAACATAGGTCATCAGCTGTCCCTTGAAGCGGATAATTCCCGCGTGTGAAAACGGCTTTCCCGCCATAACGCAAGCGTCGTTTATGAGGAATTTTGCGGGGAAATTGTCCGTGCCGTCAATGATGAAATCGTAGTCCTTGATTAAGTCCATAATGCTCTCGCTGTCCACGAAAACACGGTAGGTTTTCACGATCACATCGGGGTTTATCGCTTCCATTGTTTCCTTCGCGGACTGCACTTTCGGCTTGCCGACATCTGCGGTCGTGTGGATAATCTGCCGCTGCAAATTCGACAAATCAACCTCGTCCGCGTCCGCGATACCGATTGTTCCCACACCGGCAGCCGCAAGGTACATCGCCGCGGGAGCACCCAAGCCGCCCGCTCCGATTATCAGCACCTTCGCGTTGAGCAGCTTTTTCTGCCCCTTCGCGCCGACTTCCTTTAATATAATGTGTCGGGAATAGCGTTCAAGCTGTTCGTTTGTAAAAGCCATTACTGCCCGCCTCCCATAAAGTACAGAAACTCAACCTCGTCGCCGTCCTTCAGCACGGTTTCCTCAAAAGTACCGCTCTTCACGAACTCATCGTTCACCGATACCGTCACATACTGCGGTGTTTCAACATTCTCCGCTTCAACCAGCTGCGCCACGGTCAGCCCGTCCGCATATTCCTTTTTAACGCCTGCTACACTGATAGTCATTTTGTTTTCTCCTTAATCGATATTATTTATTACCTCAACAATTGCCGCCTTTTTCTGTGCTCCCGTGAGCCGCGCCTTTTCCTCGCCGTTTTTGAAAAAAATCAGCGTGGGAACCGCAGTTACGCCGTACCGCTCGGCAATTTCGCCGTCAAAGTTTATGTTCAGCTTCGCGAATTTCACATCGCCGTGTTCTTCCTCAAGCTCCGCGATAACCGGCGACATTCGCTTGCACGGAATACAGCTGTCCGAGAAGAAATCCGTCACCACAAGCCCACTTGCCGCGAGAACTTCGCTGTCGAAGCTGTCCGTTGTGAGTTTAACCGACATTACTCTCCCACCTTTTCAACAATGAGATTGTACGTTCCGTCACCGTTGTCCGTGAGCTTCAGGATTTTGTGTCCTTCTTCCTTGATGCTGCGCGGAACGTTCTGAACGGGTTCGCCGTCGTTCAGCTTGATGGACAAAATCTGCCCCTCGTCAAGCTCCTCGAGCGCAACCTTCGCCTTAACAAACGTTGTCGGGCACACAACGTCCGTGATATCCACATAATCGTCAATTTCAAATTCAGCCATTTTCATAAGCCTCCCTGATTGTTTTTTCAAACTTTTCCCGTCCAACACGGTCGATGGTGAACTTAAACCGCTCGCCCGCGTTTGCGTTTTCCTCGAAGAACTTTATCGCGGCGTCGCAGATTTTCAGCAGCTTTTCCTTGTCCTCGATAAACGGGATAACCGCCTCGCCTTTGTTAATCGTATTGCCGAAAAGACCGCCGAACGAAACTATGTAGCCGTGAACGGTATCCCAAGCCTCGGTCGGGCAGGATTTCACGCAGCGCCCGCAGAAGTTGCACTTTGCGTCATCAACGGAGATTTTCCCGTCCGCAATCGTTATCGCGCCCGCGCGGCAAGCCTTTTCGCACACGCCGCAGTTTATGCACTTGTCCGCTTCCCACTTCACCTTAATGCCGCCCTTTATGCCGACGTCGTTTTCCTCGGCTTTGAGGCAGTTGTTCTGGCAGCCGGTTATGCCAAACTTAAACTTGTGCGGAAGCTCCCGCGCGAAATACCGCTCGTCAAGCTCCTTTGCAAGCGCGTAGGTGTCGATACAGCCGCTCGGGCAAATCGCCTCGCCCTGACAGGCGGTTATCGTGCGGACGCGCGGTCCGCAGACGCCCGGCTCCACGCCGCCCTCGGCAAGCGCGTTTTTCACCGCGTCGATATCGTCGATTTTGATGAACGGTATCTCAACGCTCTGTCTTGACGTCAAGTGAACGTGCCCGTCACCGAATTTCTCCGAAACCTCGGCAATCTTCGCAAGCTGCTTTGCCGTGAGATTCCCCCCCACAACCCGCAGCCGCAGCGAGAAGTTGTTCTTCTGCTTTTGCCGCATAAAACCGCCCTTTTTGAGCGTTCCGTAATCTACCGCCATTTCTTTTTCCTCCAAATTAAAGTTGATTAATCGATTGCTTAAAATCATCAATCAAATCTTCTTTATCCTCAATCCCCACGCTTATGCGGATTGTGTCCTCAAAAACGCCCGCGTGGATTTTTTGCTCGTCGGTGCTATGGGCGTAAATCGTGCTTGCCGGGTGTATAACCAGCGTCCGCACGTCGCCGATATTCGTGGCGTTTGCCGCGAGCTTCAGCCCGTTTATCAGCCGAAACGCACGCTCCTTTGAACCCGCGCGGATTGTGAGGATTGCCCCGCCTTTTCCGCCGAGCTGCTCTTGACAAAGACGATAACTCTTGCTCGACGGCAGCGCCGGATAATTCACCGAAATGCTCTCGGTGCTCTCGAAAAACTCCGCGAGTGCCAGCGCATTCTCACAGCAGCGCTCCATTCGCAGACCGAGCGTTTCCATTCCAACGCTGTTCATAAACGCGTTCATCGGTGCCATACAGCCGCCGAAGTTGCGCCAGATGCCGTTTCGCAGCGACATCAGGTAAGCGAACTGCCCGAACTTTTTGTATTTCGCGAGCTTCGGGTGCTTGGTGTAATCCCACTTGAAATTGCCGCTGTCGATGATGACGCCGCTTATCGAGTTTCCGCCGCCGTTTATGTACTTTGACGTGGAGTGAACGATGATATCCGCGCCGAAATCCGCGGGATTTATAAGGTAAGGCGTGGCGGTTGTGCTGTCGATAATCAGCGGTATGCCGTTCGCGTGAGCAGCCGCCGAAACTGCCTTCAAATCAACAATTTCAAGATTCGGGTTGCCGACAAGCTCCGCGAAAATCGCCTTGGTTTTCTCGTTTATCAGCGGCGCTATTTCATCGGCACTGACGTGTTCCACGAAACGCGTCGTTATGCCAAACTCCGCGAGGTCGCCGAACAGGTCGATTGTGCCGCCGAACAGCGCAGAGCTTGCGATAACCTCATCGCCCGCCTGCAAAATGTTCAGCAGCGACATCGAAACCGCGGTCATTCCCGACGAGCACGCAACCGCGCCGATTCCCTTTTCAATCGCGCTCATTCGGCTTTCAAACGCGGACACCGTGGGGTTGCTTATGCGCGTGTACGCGAACCCCGCCGCCTTGTTGTTGAACACGTTTTCAAGCTGCTCCGCCGACCCCTGCGCAAACGCGCTCACCTGGTAAATCGGCGTTAGCGTCGCGCCTGTCGCCTTTTCGCACGGGTTGTTTTTATGTAAAAGAGCCGTGTTGAATTTCAAATTGACTCACCTTCAAACTTTTTTCAATACCGTCAGCCGTTCCGCCCGCTTTTGCGCAATCTCACGCGGGATTCGCGCTTGAAACCTCGGTTTTGCGCAACCTCTCGCGGGGTTCGCGCTCGAAGCCGTGCTTTCGCGCAACCTCTCGCGGGGTTCGCGCTTGAAACCTCGGTTTTGCGCAACCTCTCGCGGGGTTCGCGCTCGAAACCGCGATTTTGTGCAACCTTTCGCGGGGTTCGCGCTTGAAACCTCGGTTTTGCGCAACCTCTCGCGGGATTTGCAGCTGAAGCCGCGCTTGTTGCCGAGAAGCGCACTCGTTGTCGAGAAGTGCCCTCGTTGACCGAGAAGCGCGCTCGTTGTCGAGAAGCGCGCTCGTTGAACGAGAACCGCGCCCTGCGCTCACCCGCCGGATTGCGGAAAATCCACGGAAAATCTTTGCGGTATTGTTCTTTTTTTCCATTATAACGCTATTAACCTATAATGTCAATAGGTTAAGTATATTTTTAGGCTTTTTGCCAAAAATTACGGTTGAAAAAGGGGCATTTTTATACAATAATACGGGTTGACGAAGTTGGAGGAGTGTGATATAATATACTAAATAAATAGGACTTATATGATATGTAACAGCGAGGTGAAAAAATGCGTATTTTAACAAAGATTGAATGCGGGCTGGTGATAATCGCCGACATCGCGATTAACTCGGAGGACGGAAGCGCCGTGAATCTCTACGAAATCGCCGAGCGGCGCGCAATTTCCGTGAAATATCTCGAGCAAATCGTCACGCGCCTGCGCCAAAGCTCGCTTGTCAAAAGTATAAAAGGGCCTCACGGCGGGTATATTTTGTCAAGAAGCCCCGAGAAAATTACCGTCAAGGAAATCCTCGACGCCATCGACATCACTTTAATCGGTAACGACATCGCTCCCCTTGAGGAGTGCAACAGCTCCGTTACCGACATTCTTGACCGTATGATATGGGCACGGATTGAACAGTACCTTTCCGACTTCACCACGTCGCTCACGCTCCTCGATATCGTAAACGAGGTCAAGAAAACTCTTCAGCCGAGCGAACAGGTTATGTACTATATCTAGTTGTTGACAACAAGCAAAGTGCTGTATATTGGAGGTCAAAATGGTTGATGTTGCTATAATCGGAAGCGGTCCCGCAGGACTTACCGCAGCAATTTACGCGAAACGCGCGCTGCTGAACGCGGTTGTTATCGAGAAGGAGTACCTTGGAACAGGCGCGATTGCCGTGACCGAAAAGGTCGAGAATTACCCCGGGCTGTATGGGATAAGCGGCTATGAGCTGGGCGAGAAGTTCCGCGAACAAGCTGAGGCGCTCGGCACGGAGTTTGTCGAGGGCGAGGTTTCTGCGATTGAAAAGGGCGAGTTTTGGACAATCCGGCTCAGCGACGGGAGCGCGGTTGAGGCAAAAACCGTGATTTACGCTGCCGGGACAAGTCACCGAAAGCTCGGCGTGAAAGGCGACGACAAGCTGCGGATTTCGTACTGCGCGGTGTGCGACGGCGCGTTTTACCGCGATAAGACGGTTGCCGTTATCGGCGGCGGGGATACGGCGCTTGGCGACGCGATTTATCTGGCAAATATCGCGAAAACCGTTTATCTTGTACACCGCCGCGGGGAGTTTCGTGCGAACAAGTCGCTTGTGAAGAAGGTTGGCGAGCGGGAGAATATCAAGCTCGTGCTGAACGCGGTGCTGGACGAGGTGACGGGCGGCGAGAAAGCGGACGGGATTGTGTACACGCAGGACGGCGAGCGGAAGGAGCTTGCGGTGGACGGGATTTTCTGTGCGGTTGGGAGCGTGCCGAACAGCGCGGTGCTGGAGGACGTGTGCGAGTTGGACGAGCGGGGGTATGTGAAAGCCGGCGAGGACGGGGTGACGAGTGCGGCGGGGTTGTTTGTCGCGGGAGATGTGCGGACGACGACGTTGAGGCAGGTTATAACGGCGGCGGCGGACGGAGCGAATGCGGCGACGGCGGCGGAGCGGTACTTGGAGTTATTGCAAAGCGGCAATTGAGCACGCGAAGCCTAAAGTCTTTTTGGAATTCTTAAAACCTTTTTCTTCAGAAAAAGGTTTTAAGCCGCCGGAGGCATCCGCGAGCGAAGCCGCGCTACTCCGCGCGAAGCGCGGCAAACGCGTTCAAAAGCGCTAAAGGGGGCGCGGGGGGAAAACAAGAGTTTTCCCCCCGCGCATTTTCATAGCCGATGAAAATGCAGCGATTTTTCGGGTTCGATACCCGAAAAATCGCCCGCACCTTCCACAAAGCATTTCCGACGGTAAAACTCGGCATACGCCGAAAACTCTCCCACAAATCAAACTTTGAATAAGTGAAAAACTCGGAGCGCGAACTCCGAGTTTTCTTGTTATGGTTAGGTTTGCGAAAAAATTTGGCAATGGTTGCGAACTGTAATCTTAGATTTTTGGTTAAAAAATAGTTTGTTGGTTTATCCATTTTTATGAATTAACGCTTCGCTTCAGTAATTACGCTTCGCTCCAGTGCCTCCGGCGGCCAAACAACTTTTTCTGAAGAAAAAGTTT